>JBHOQW010000309.1:0-7382 GCA_042408665.1 Dehalococcoidia bacterium | reverse complement strand
CGCGCACGGCGTGCAGTACTTCCCGGCCGAGGGCGAAGCCGCCATCTACGGTCCCAAGGCCGATTTCATCGCCAAGGACGTGCTCGGCCGCGACTGGCAGATCTCCACCATCCAGGTCGATTTCGTGCAGCCGGCCCGCCTCGGTTGCGAGTACGTGGCCGAGGACGGCTCCCGCCGCACGCCGGTGGTGCTGCACCGAGCCGTGACCGGCTCGTTCGAGCGGTTCTTCGCGCTCCTGATCGAGCACTACAACGGCGCCTTCCCGGTGTGGCTGGCGCCCGTGCAGGCGGTGGTGATCCCCATCGCCGACCGGCACAACGAGTTCGCCGCCTCGGTAGCGCAACGGTTGCGCGCCGCCCGCCTGCGGGTGGAGGTCGACACCCGCTCGGAGCGGATGAACGCCAAGATCCGCGACGCCCAGCTCCAGAAGGTGCCGTATATGCTGGTGGTGGGCGATCGCGAGGTGGAGGCGGACGCCGTCAATGTGCGGCTGCGCAGCGGCGAGAGCCTGGGCGCTATGCCGGTGGACGCCGTGCGCGCCCGCCTGCTGGACGAGGTGTCGCGCCGGGTGTAGGCGGCGCGTTTGAGGAGAGGGGGGACAGGGAGGCCTTGTGTTTCGCAAGCTGCTCGTTGCCAACCGTGGGGAGATCGCCATCCGGGTGATGCGCGCCTGTCGGGAGCTGGGTATCACCACCGTGGCGGTGTTCTCCGACGTCGACCGGCGCTCGATGCACGTGCGCTACGCCGACGAGGCCTATCGCATCGGGCCGCCGCCGGCCGCGGAGAGCTACCTGAACATCGAGCGCATCTTAGAGGTGGCCCGGCGCGCCGGGGTGGATGCCATCCACCCGGGGTACGGCTTTCTGGCCGAGAACGCCGACTTCGCCCAGGCCTGCCGCGACGCCGGCATCACCTTCGTGGGTCCGTCGCCGCAGGCCATGCGCCTGCTGGGCGACAAGATCGCGGCGCGGCGGCTGATGCGCAGCGCCGGTATCCCGGTGGCGCCCGGCACCGATGAGATCACCGACCCGGAGGAGGCCGTGCGCGCCGCCCGTGCCATCGGCTACCCGGTGCTGGTGAAGTCGGCGGCCGGCGGCGGCGGGCGCGGCATCCGTCGGGTGGACTCGGAGGAAGAGCTGCGTGGCGCGCTGGCGGCCGCGACCAGCGAGGCCATGGCCGGGTTTGGGCGCGGGGCCGTCTATCTGGAGAAGTACCTGCACCCGGTGCGGCACATCGAGGTGCAGATCATCGCCGACCGGCACGGCAACGTCGTCTCGCTGGGCGAGCGCGAGTGCTCCATCCAGCGCCGTCACCAGAAGCTGATCGAGGAGTGCCCCTCGCCGGCCGTGGACGACCGGCTGCGCGATCGGCTTACCTGGGCCGCCATCACCGCGGCGCGGGTGGCCGATTACGAGAACGCCGGCACGGTGGAGTTCTTGCTCGATGCCGCGGGCAACTTCTACTTCGTGGAGATGAACACCCGCCTGCAGGTGGAGCACCCGGTGAAGGAGATCGTGGCCGGCGTGGACATGGTGGCCGAGCAGATCCTAGTGGCCGCCGGCGCGCCGCTCAGCTACACCCAGGAGAACCTGCCGCGACGCGGCTGGGCGATCGAGTGCCGCATCGTGGCCGAGGACCCGCGCATCGGCTTCGTGCCCTCCGTAGGGGAGGTGGTCTTCGCGCGTGAGCCGGCCGGCCCGGGTGTGCGCGTGGAGAGCGCCCTGTACGAGGGGTTTGAGGTCTCCATGTTCTACGACTCGCTGGTGGCCAAGGTCACTGCCTGGGGACGGGACCGGGCCGAGGCCATCCGCCGCATGCGCCGCGCCCTGAGCGAGTTCAAGATCGTGGGCGTGGAGACCAACATCCCCTTCCACCAGAAAGTGCTGGAGTCCGAGGCCTTCCAGCGCGGTGAGTTGAGCACGCACTTCATCCAGGACTACCTGGACGGCGATTACGCTACCGACCCGGTGGACGCGGAGGCGGCGCTGGTGGCTGCCGCGTTGCTCACCCACCGGCAGGGCACGCGGCAGCACGTTGCGCTGCCGGCCAACGGCCGCATGCCGGCCTGGAAGACCGCGGCCCGCGAGCTGGCGCTTGGAGGCGGATGGGGGAGGATGGGATGGCGCCGAAGCTCACGCTGAGACTGGATGGCGTGGAGACCGCCGCCGAGGTGCACGCCGGCCCCGACGGCACCCGCGTGCGCCTGGGCGACCGCTGGTTTAACGTCGAGCTGGAGCCCACCGGCCGGCCCGACCTGTACTCGCTGCTGATCGACGGCCGCTCGTTTGAGGTCTTCGCCCGCCGGCGCGCCGGCGGCTGGGATATCTTGATCGGCAACCGGGTGTTTTCCGTGGACACTGGCGCCGCGCGGCCGGGTCGGTCCGGCCTGCCAGTGCCGGAGGGGGTGTGGCTGCTGCGCTCGCCGCTGGCCGGCATCGTCGTCGAGGTGCGGGTGGCACTGGGTGACGAGGTCCGCGCTGGACAGGTGCTGCTCGTGGTAGAATCCATGAAGATGAACAACGAGCTCACCGCCGCCCGCGCCGGCCGCGTGACGCGGGTAGACGTGCGGCCCGGCGAGCGGGTGGAGCGGGGGGCGCCGCTCATCCAAATCGAGTGATCCGATTTGACGGGGTTTTGAGGCCCGTGCTATCCTAGGGTACTCGGACGTGTCGGTATCAGTGAGAGGTGTCGTCTATCGTTAAGGAATATCGCGTCAACGAGCGCATCCGCACGCGCGAGGTGCGGCTGATCGACGAGAACAACGTCCAGCTCGGCGTCGTGCCGATCCAGCAGGCGTTGGCCATGGCGCGAGAGCGGGGGCTGGACCTCGTCGAGGTGGCGCCAACCGCTGTGCCGCCTGTATGCCGCATCCTGGATTACGGCAAGTTCAAGTACGAACAGTCGAAAAAAGAGCGCGAGGCGCGGAAGCACCAAAAACAGGTGCGCGTGAGTGAGGTGCGCATGCGCCCGAAGATCGACGAGCATGACGTCGATTTCAAGGCGCGCAACGTGGAAAAGTTGCTCAAGGAGGGGGACAAGGTCAAGGTCACGATCATGTTCCGCGGCCGTGAAGTGACGCACCCGCAGATCGGGCGTGCCCTCCTCGATCGGGTGTATGACCGCGTGAAGGACATCGCCGTGATGGAGCGGCCGCCGGCGCTCGAAGGCCGGAACATGGTGATGGTCCTGGCCCCGGCCCCCGCCAAGCTCCAGCGCGGCGGCGCAGGCGGTGCCGCCGCGCCCGCCGCACCGACCCCTGTCGCGCAGGGCTCAGCCACTCCGGCCTCCGTGCCGTCGCGGGAGTAGCAACCGTGCCCAAGATGAAGACCCATTCCGGTGCCAAGCATCGGTTCTTTGTGACCGGGAGCGGCAAGTACATGCGGTCCAAGGGGAACCGTCGCCACCTCAAGATGCATAAGTCGCGGCGCGTCCGCGCCCTCGACGAAAAGAAGTTCCCGGTGGCGCCGACGCATACGCGCAAGCTCAGGGTTGTGCTGCTTCCCTACGGGGTCCCATAACACCAACGACGCGGCGCCGGGTGCGGCACGCACCGGCTGCCGGTATGAGGTGAACGATGGCTCGCGTCAAACGGGGCGTCACGGCCCGCGCCCGCCATAAAAAGGTGCTCTCCTTCACCAAGGGCCATGAGGGCGTGCGGCACCGCCTGTTCCGCCGCGCCAACGAGAGCATGATGCACGCGCTGGACTACGCCTACCGCGACCGGCGCGACCGCAAGGGCCAGTTCCGGCGCCTGTGGATCATGCGCATCAACGCCGCCGCCCGTCTGAACGGCACCACCTACAGCCGGCTGATGGACGCCCTGCGCAAAGCCGGCGTGGCGGTCGACCGCAAGGTGCTGGCCGATCTCGCCGTGCGCGACCCGGCCGCTTTCGCCCGTATCGTGCAGGAAGCGGGGGCCAGCGCCTAACGCCATCGGACAGGGCTTGACGTCACACCGGCCCGGCGATCTGCCGGGCCGGTGGCGTCTGGTGTGCGGGTGGAGCGCTCAGCGGAGCGTGGCGCCGAGCTCCCGCTCCAGGCGGGCCACGATCTGCCGTCGCGCCGCTGCCACGTCTTCATCCGTCAAGGTGCGCGTCGGGTCCTGGAACAGCACCCGCACCGCCACGGACCGCTTGCCGGGTGGCAGTTGCTCACCGCTGTACTCGTCAAACACCGCCGCCGACACCACATATCGCCCCGCGCGGACGATCCGCAGCACGTCGGCCGCCGGCGTGGTGGCGTCCACCACCACCGCCAGATCCTGCGCCACCACCGGGGTGGTGGCGTACGGGCGGTACTCGCGCCGCCGTTGGGCGAGATCCGTGAGCAGGTCCAGGCGCACCTCGAACAGGAAGCAATCGCCCTCAATGTCAAACTGGGCGGCTGTATTGGGGTGGACCTGTCCCACCATGCCGATCTGCCGGCCGTCCACCCGGACGGCGGCCGTCCGCCCCGGCAGGAGCCCGTACTCCTCCGCCGGCGACCACTCCGGCACCAGCGCCAGCCGTTCAAACAGCGCCTCCAGGTAGCCCTTGGCGTCGAAGAAATCGACCGGTTCGGTCGTCGGCTGCTCCCAGCGGTCCAGGCGGCGGCCGCCGATGGCGCCGACCAGCATCTCCCGCTCCTCCGGCAGGTCGCCGTCCCGTGGCAGGTAGACCACCGCGGTCTCGAATAGGGCGGTCTCGCCGCGGCGGACGCGCAGGCTGCGGGCCAGCGTCTCCAAGGCGCTGCCGCGTAATGAGGTGCGGAGCACGCTGCGTTCGGCGCTGAGCGGGTTGGCTACCCGCAGCGGGGGATGGCGCTCCAGTTCCTCCGGCGGTACCACTCGTCGGAGCTGCTCCGGACTCACCAGGGAGTAGGTCATGATCTCCTGCATCCCGGCGGCGGCCAGGATATCCTTCACCTGCTCGCGCAGCTCGCGCTGTGGTTGGCGGATCGGCGGCGGGATGCGACCACGGACCGTGGTGGCCGGTAGGCCCTCATATCCGACGATGCGGATCAGCTCTTCGGCGACGTCGTCGGCGATGCGCACGTCCGGCCGCCAGTAGGGCACGTCCACCAGGTACCCCTCCGGCGCGGCGGTGACGCCGAAGCCGAGGGCGCGCAGCACCGCCGTCACTCGCTCTGGCGGTATCTCGATGCCCAGCACCTGGCGCAGGCGCGCCGCCGGCACGTGCACCCGCACCGGCCCCTGCCGGCCGGGGTAGACGTCGACCATCCCGGGCGCCACGCGGCCGCCGGCCAGCTCGGCCATGAGTTGCGCCGCGCGGCGGGCGCCGACGGCCGCCAGCTCCGCCGGCAGCCCCTTCTCGAACCGGGTGGAGGCCTCGCTGCGCATCTTCAGCCGCGCGGCGGTGCGGCGGATGCTGGGCCCGTAGAAGTTGGCGGCCTCCAGCAGGACGGTGGTGGTGCGCTCGCCCACCTCGCTCTCCTGGCCGCCCATCACCCCGGCCAGGGCCACCGGCCGCTCCGCGTCGGCGATCACGAGCATGTCCGCCGATAACTCCCGCCGCTCACCGTCTAGCGTGACGAGCGTTTCGCCGGGACGCGCGCGGCGCACGACGATGGTGCGGCCGGTGATGGCGTCGTAATCAAAGGCGTGCAGCGGCTGGCCGTACTCCAGCATCACGTAGTTGGTGATGTCCACGATGTTGTTGATCGGCCGCATGCCGGCCGCTTCCAACCGGCGCTGCATCCAGGCCGGCGATGGCCCCACCCTCACCCCGTCGATCACCATGCCGATATAGCGCGGGCAGAGGTCGGGATCGGCGATCTCCACGCGCAGGCGCTCCGCGGCCGGTGCGCCGTGTTCCGGGTAGGCGACCGTCGGCTCGTGGAGGGACTGGCCGGTGAGCGCCGCCACCTCGCGGGCGACGCCGATGATGGAGAGCAGGTCCGGCCGGTTGGCCCATACGGACAGCTCGAGCACGACATCGCCCAGGTACTCGCGCAGGGGTACGCCCACCGGCGCGTCCGGCGGCAGCACGAGGATACCCTCGTGCTCATCGGAGAGGCCCAGCTCTTTCTCCGACAGGACCATCCCCGCCGACTCCACGCCGCGGATGCGGGCCGGGGTGAGGACCACGGGCTCGCCCGTCTTGCCGCTGATCAGGCGCGCGCCCACCTCACCGAAGGCCACCTTCTGCCCTTCAGCCACGTTGGGGGCACCGCACACCACCCGCTCCTGCCGGTTACCGAGATTGACGGTCACCAGGCGCAGGCGGTCCGCGTTCGGGTGCGGTTCCACCCGCAGCACCTCGCCTACCCGCACGTGTTCGTCCCACGGGGCGGTGGCGACGATCTCCTCCACCTCGGCCACGCTGAGGGTGAGGCGACGGGCCAGCTCCTCCGGCGGCAGCGTCACGGGCACGTACTCGGCCAGCCATTTGAGCGGTACTTTCATGGCGAACCTCGGTGGAACCGCCGCCACGGTGCGGCGCGGGGGACGGCGCGCTCTCCCGCACCCGAGCGCTGACGGCGGTGGTTAGAACTGTTCGAGGAAGCGCGGGTCGTTCTTGTAGAACTCGCGGATATCGTCGATGCCGTGCCGGAGCATGGCGATCCGCTCGACGCCCATGCCGGCGGCGAAGCCGGTGTAGCGGTCGGGGTCGTAGCCCACGCCGGCCAGCACCTCCGGGTGGACCATGCCGGCGCCCATGATCTCGATCCAGCCCGACCCCTTGCAGGTGCGGCAGCCGGCGCCGTTGCACAGGAAGCAGTCGACCGCCAGTTCGATGCCCGGCTCCACGAACGGGAAATAGGAGTGGTGCATCATGATCCGCCGCTCCGGCCCGAACAGCCGTTTGGCGAAGTGGTCGAGCGTGCCTTTGAGGTCGGCGAGCGTGATGCCCTCATCCACGGCCAGCAGCTCGACCTGGGTCAACATCCACTCATGGGTGGCGTCGGTGGCCTCGAACCGGTAGCAGCGGCCGGGAACCAGCACGCGCACCGGTGGCTGCTGGCGCTCCATCACCCGGATCTGGTTGGGTGACGTGTGGGTGCGCAGCAGCATAGGCCGCTCGCCGTCCCGCTCCACGTCGATCCACAGGGTGTCCCACATGTCACGCGCCGGGTGGTCGGGTGGGATGCGGAGTTTGGTGAAGTTGTAGGAGTCCCACTCCACCTCGGGGCCCTCGGCCACGCTGAAGCCCAGCTCGGCGAAGGCGGCGATGATCGCGCGCAGCGTCTGCGTGGTGGGGTGCAGCCGCCCCACCCGCTTGCGCCGTCCGGGCAGGGTCACATCCACGCGGCCGCGCGTGACGGCCTCCTCCAGGCGGTGACGCGCCAAGGCCTCCTTCTTAGCCTCGTAGGCGGCCGTCACCTCACGCTTGAGCGCGTTGACGGCTTGCCCGTAGCTGCGGCGCTCCTCCGGCGGCAGGCTG
>JBHOQW010000306.1:0-1401 GCA_042408665.1 Dehalococcoidia bacterium | reverse complement strand
GCCCGCACGGGCGGGACGTCCGGCGCCAGCGCGAGGCGCACCCGGCCCGGGGGCCCCGGCGCCGCCTGGGCGATGGCGGCGCGGGCCACGGCCCCGGCATCCGCCGCGCGGATCGTCACGGGGATGCGACCGCTGTCGATGCGCGACACGTCCAGGAGCGTCCGCACCAGGGCCGCCAGGCGGGCACTGCTGCGGTCGATGCCCTCCAGGCACTCCTGCCGCAGGGTCGGATCGGTGATATCCGGCCGCATGAGCGCCTCCGCGTAGCTGCGAATGGCGGTGACCGGCGTGCGCAGCTCGTGCGAGGCCGTCGCCACGAACTCGGTCTGCACTCGGTGCAGCTCCTGGAGCGCCGCCGCATGGGCCGCCTGCTCCTCCATCTGCCGCTGGAGCGTGGACGCCATGGTATTGAGTGCCTCTGCCAGATCACCCAACTCGTCGTGACGGCGGAGGGGAATCCGCCGATTGAGGTATCCGGCGGCAAAGGCGCGGGCGCCGTCTACCACCACGCGGATAGGCAGCACGATGCGGCGCAGCACGACCCAGGCCAGCAGCGCGGTGGCCAGCGCCACCAGCGCGAACTGCTGCCCCGCGCGCACCAGGCTGCGCCGCGCCTCGGCGTCGACCTCCGCCTGGGGGATGGCGGCCAGCAGCAGCCAGGGCGCCCGCGTCAGGGAGCGAAAGCCCACCACGCGCCGGACGCCGTCTGGTAGCACCGCGGTGGCGGTGCCATGGGTGCGCGTCTGGGCGGTCGTGAGCAGCGGCGACCCGTTGAGCGAGCGTCCCACCCACGCCTCCGGCTCGTCCGCGGCGATCACGGTGCCGTCCCGCTGGACGAGCAGCACCACCGAGCCGCGTGGCAGACCGACGTAGCCGATCACGCTGCTCAACCGAGCGATGTTCAGGGCCACGGCCACGATGCCCACCGGCGTGTCCCCGTCCGCCATCACCGGGTGGGCGACCACCACCACCGCGCGCCCGTACTCGGTGAGCACCGGGCTGAGGGCGATACGGCCGGTCTCCAGCGCCTGCTGGAAGTAGGGGCGCTCGGCGGCGGCCGGGTCGCTCACGGTGGGCACGGTGCTGGCGATCTGCCGTCCCTGGGCATCCAGCAGGAAGACGTTCACGTAGTTGGGGTTGTGATTGCGCACTGCGTGCAGCAGCGCCTCCGCCTCCTGCGGGTTCAGGGAGCGGACCGCCGGCGTGTCCGCGAGGGTGGCGAGGAAGCGCTCGGTGAAGCGGAGGTAGTCGTCCATCGTCTCCGCCTCCTCGCTGGCCTGGGCCAGCGCCTGCTCCACCACCGCCTCCCGCCGCCGGCCGACGTCCTCTGCGCCGCGGAACAGCTCCAGCGCGACGAACGGCAACAACGCGACCAGGATCAGCCCGGCCAGCGCCTGCGCG
>JBHOQW010000303.1:0-3041 GCA_042408665.1 Dehalococcoidia bacterium | reverse complement strand
GAGCGTCTCCACCTCAACGCCCAGCCGGGCGGCGACGTCAGCCAGATCGCCCGTGACGTGGAGGACGTTCTTGTGCTCAAAGTTGCCCTCTGGGGTGACACCGTAATAGGCGTTGAACAGGCGGGCGGCCTCTGGGCCGAGCACGGCCTCGATCTCGGCCGGCGTCCAGACGTAGTACCTACCCTCCTCGCCCTCGCTGTCGGCGTCTTGGGCGGAGTAGAAACCGCCGGCTGGGTCGGTCATCTCGCGCAGGACGTAGTCGAGCGTCTCCTCCACAATGGCGCGGTAGCCGGGCTGGCCGGTGGCCTGCCAGGCGTGGAGGTAGACGCGGGCCAGCAGGGCGTTGTCGTACAGCATCTTTTCGAAATGCGGCACCAGCCAGATGGCGTCGACCGCGTAGCGTTGGAAGCCGCCGCCGATTTGGTCGTAGATGCCGCCGCGCGCCATCTTGCCGAGGGTGAACTCCACCATGGCCCGCGCGCGCTCCTCACCGGTGCGTCGCCAGTAGCGCAGGAGGAAGTCCAGCGCCATGGCCGGGGGGAACTTGGGCGCACCGCCAAAGCCGCCGTTCTGGGGATCGAACTGCTGGGCCAGGCCGCCCACGGCCTGGTCAAGCAGCTCTGGCGTGAGCGCGCCGGGCGCGCGCAGTTCACGGGTGGCGCGGAGGTATTCGGTGATCCGTTCCGCCTGCTCCACCACCTGGTCGCGCTGCTCGCGGTAAGCGCGCGCCATCGCCGCCAGCACGCGCCGGAAGCCGGGGATGCCCGGCCGGTCCTCCGGCGGGAAGTAGGTGCCGCCCCAAAACGGGCGGCCGTCCGGCGTGAGAAACACCGTCATCGGCCAGCCGCCGCTGCCGGTGATGGCCTGCACGGCGCTCATGTAGATGGCGTCGACGTCCGGCCGTTCCTCGCGGTCGACCTTGATATTGATGAAGTGCTCGTTCATCAGGCGCGCGATCTCCGGGTTCTCGAAGGACTCGCGCTCCATCACGTGGCACCAGTGGCAGGCGGAGTAGCCCACGGACAGCAGGATCGGCTTGTCCTCTGCGCGAGCGCGGGCGAACGCCTCCTCACCCCAGGGGTACCAGTCCACCGGGTTGTGGGCGTGTTGCAGCAGGTACGGGCTGGTTTCGTTGGCGAGCCGGTTGGGCATGGTTCACCCCTGCGGTTGACCGATGCCCTCCGCTGGTGCCCGGCGGTCCGAGCACGGGGAAGGGGCATCGGGGTGGCGAGGACCTCTCTCCATTGTGAACCCATCACGGAGCGCAAGCCAGGGCCCGGTGATGGTTGCCTCGGCTCTGGCGCAGCGTGGCTCAGGTACGTCGCGTCCTCTGCCGGGATGCAGTCCTGGGGCGTATACTCTGCCACACGGGCGTCTGCCCGCTGGTGAACAGCGACAAGGGAGGAGGCGGTAACCCGATGGGAGCGCTAGATGGTCTGCGCGTGCTGGAGTGCGGGGACTTTGTGGCGGCCCCCTTCGCGGCGGCAATGCTCGGTCACCTGGGCGCGGACGTGGTGAAGGTGGAGCCGCCGGAGGGAGATAGCAACCGCCACCGCGGCCCGTTTCCCGGTGGCCGCCCCGACCCGGAGACGAGCGGGCTGCACCTGTTCCTGAACCAGGCCAAACGCAGCGTGGTGCTCGACCTGGAGAGCGAGAGCGGCCGTGCGGAACTGCGTCGCCTGGCCGCCGCTGCCGACGTGCTGATCGCGAGCGATACGCCCGAAGCGTTGACCCGCCGTGGCCTGCTCTACGACCAGCTCAAGGATGCCAATCCGAGCCTGGTAGTAACGTCGATCACGCCGTTCGGGCTGGACAGCGGCCGCCAGGTGCCGGCGATGCGGGAGCTGATCGAGATGGCGGCTAGCGGCTGGCTGTCGATGAGCCCGGGCGCGCTCACCGATCCGAACCTGCCGCCGCTGAAGCCCTTCGGCCAGCAGGCGCACTATCAGGCCGGGCTGCACGCCGCTATCGCCACGCTCGGTGCGCTGTTCGCCCGGGACCGCACCGGCACCGGCCAGCAGATCGATGTCTCGGTGCAGGCCGTCATCGTCAGCCAGCTCGAAAACGGGTTGATGCACTATATGTATTCGGGGCGGGTGGCCTCGCGCCTGGGCCTGCGCATCCTCGGCCCGTGGGGGATCGTGCAACTGGCCGATGGCCTCATGTTCCTCGTCTGCGTCACCGAGGACGAGTGGAAACGCCTCCTAGACTTCCTCGGCAACCCGGAGTGGGCGGCATCGCCTCTGTTTGAGAACCGCCTGATCCGCGCCGAGAACAACGACGCGCTGCTGTCGCTCATCGAGGGGGAGCTGGCCGGGCGCACGGTGCTGGAAACCTACCACGCCATGCAGGCGCGCCGCATCCCGTGCACCCCGGTGAACGAGATGAAGGACCTGCTCGTGAACGAACACCTCAAGGCGCGCGAGGCCTTCGTCGAGGTTGATCACCCCCGGGCGGGCCGGCTCACCTACCCGGGTGGTCAGTGGAAGTTCTCCAAGACGCCATGGGAGGTGCGACGGCGCGCGCCGCTGCTGGGCGAGCACACCGAAGAGGTCAAGCGGGAGTGGAGCGCGCCGCGCCCGGCCGCCCCGGCCGTGATCGCCGGCAACCCCCGTGCCACCGCCTTGCCGCTCGAGGGGGTGCGCGTGGCCGATTTCACCTGGGTGTGGGCGGGGCCGGTGTGCACGATGCAGCTCGCTCACTTTGGCGCCGACGTGATCCGCGTGGAGTCTGCCGCTCGTCCGGATACGGTGCGTGCTATCCCACCGTTCTGGCAGGACCAACCCGGCCCCAACCGCTCCGGCTATTTCAACCAGTACAACCAGGGCAAGCGCAGCATCACGTTGAACATCAAGCACCCCAAAGGCCTGGAGCTGGCCTACGAGCTGGTACGCCGCTCTGACGTGGTGACCGACAACTTCAGCGCCGGCGCGATGGAGCGCATGGGCCTGGGCTACGAGCAACTGCGCAAGATCAAGCCCGATATCATCCAGATCTCGATGGCCGGTCACGGCCAGACCGGGCCGGTGGCGCGCTATGTG
>JBHOQW010000119.1:0-1387 GCA_042408665.1 Dehalococcoidia bacterium | reverse complement strand
GACCCGACGGGTGCGGGCGACAGCTTCGCCGGCGGCTTCCTGGGTTACCTGGCCCAGCACGAGGGGGACATCACGCCGGCGGTGCTGAAGAAGGCGGTGGTGCACGGCAGCGCGGTGGCCAGCTTCACCGTGGAGGAGTTCGGCGTGGAGCGGCTCAAGCGCCTCACGCGGGCGGAGGTCGAGCGGCGTTACCGTGAGTTCCAGCGCTTCACGCTCTTTGAGGAGCGGCCGCTGGAGTGAGGCGCGGGAAGCGTTGGGGGTGGAGACAAGGCGATGGTGCGCAGGGCGAGAACGGTGTCGCTGCCCGCGGTGCGGGCCGCCCCCTACCTGGTGCGGCCGCTGCGCGATGCCGCCACCATCCGCGAGCGCCTGCGCGCCGACGGGGCCTACGCCACCTACGCCCTAGCCCAGTTGGCACCGCGCTACTTCCCGCTCGTCTCCTGCTGGGAGGCCAGCGGCCCCGCGGGGCAGGCGCTGGTGCTGTTCTCGCGCGGCGGCCTGGGCGACGCGGTGTACATGAGCGGGGATCCGGCGGCGCTGGCGGCCATCCTCGCCCTGCATCAGGGGCCACGCCACAACTTCGCCACCTGCCGGGAGGCGCATCTGCCGGTGGTGGCGCGCTATTACAAGGTGACCAGCCCTCGCCCCATGCTGCGTATGGTGGTGGATCGGGAGTCGTTCCAGCCGCCGCCGGCCGCGCGGGCCGGGGTGACGGTGCGGCGGATGATGAGCGCCGACGCGCGCCTGGTCAACCGCCTGTACGGCAGCGAGGGACAGCCCGCCTTCTACAGCGCCGGGCATATCGAGCAGGGGATGTACCACGGCGTGTTCGAGGGACGGCGGCTGGTGGCGGTGGCCGGCACGCACGTCATCGCACCGGAAGAGGGGGTGGCGGTGGTCGGTAACGTGTTCACGCACCCGGACTACCGCGGCCGCGGCCACGGCACACTGGCCACCGGTGCCACCACGGCCGCACTGCTCCAGGCCTGCCACACCGTGGCGCTGACCGTGGACCCGACGAACGAGCCCGCGGTACGCGCTTACCGGCGCCTGGGCTACCGCGAGGAATCGCGCCTGGTGGAAACACCGATCACGCGCCGCTCGTTCACCGGCCTGGCCTCCCTGCTCAGCGCCGCCCTCGCCGCCTGGCGCGGCCGGCACGAGGGCGGCGAGCTGGTCGATGTGCCGCTCGCGTGAGCGGGCCGCCGGTCCGCGCGAACATTGATTATAGAGAGGAACCGAGCTGTGACGACGTCGAAGACGGTGCCGAGCGACATTCGCGACGCGAGCCTGGCGGCGGCCGGCGTGCAGCGCATCGAGTGGGCGGCGCGGGAGATGCCGGTGCTGCGCCAGATCCGGGAGCGGTTTGCCCGCGAGCAGCCCCTGC
>JBHOQW010000300.1:0-31686 GCA_042408665.1 Dehalococcoidia bacterium | reverse complement strand
CGCGCCGCCGACGCCGGCCGGCGTGGCCGAGCCCAGCGGCGCCGAGGCCCTGCAGCACGTGCGCGTGCTGGCCGGGCAGATCGGCCCACGCGTCGCCGGCTCGCCGGAGGAGCGCCGCGCCGCCGACTATATCGCCGGCCTCCTGCGCCGCTACGGCTATGAGGTTGAGCTCCAGTCGTTCCCCATCGAGGTGTTCGTCTCGCGCAGCGTGAGCGTGCAGGTGGTCGCACCGACACAGGAACCGATCCGGGCCGCCGCCCTCACCGGTTCGGCACCGGGTACCGCCACGGCCGAGCTGTACGATGCTGGCCTGGGGCAGCCGGCCGACTACCCGGTCGGTGGGATCGGCGGCCGCATCGCCCTGGTGCAGCGCGGGCAGATCACCTTCGGCGACAAGGCGCGCAACGCCTATGCCGCCGGCGCCGCGGCGGTGGTGATCTACGAGCCTCCAACGGGCGACATCGTCCCCGGTCGGCTCACCGGCCAGGTCCCGCCCATCCCTGTGCTTTCCATTCCCGGCGCCGACGGGCTGCGGCTGCGCGACTGGCTCCAGCACGGTCCCGTGCGCCTGTCGGTGAGCTTCGACGGCGGCACGGAGCGGACAACGGCGCTGAACGTGATCGGGCGGCCGCCGGGCAAGCGCTGCGGCGCCGTGGTGGGCGGCCACTATGACACCGTCCCGGGCGCGCCGGGCGGCAGCGACAACGCCTCCGGCACGGCGGCCATGCTGGAGGCGGCGCGCGTGCAGGCACTGCGTGGCAACCCCGAGGACACGTGCTTCATCGCCTTCGATGCCGAGGAGCTGGGGCTGCTCGGCAGCCAGGCGTTCCTGGAGCGGCTGTCCGCCGAGGACCTGCAAGCGATCCGGTTTATGATCAACCTGGACATGGTGGCCGTCGGCGACTCCTGGTGGCTGATCGGCTCCCGCACCCTCGCCGACCGGGCCCGCGCGATCGCCGCCGCTCTCGGCGTCGCCGCCGAACCGCATGAGCTGGTCGGCGCCAGCAGCGACCATGCCTCCTTCATCGACCGGCACATCCCGGCTGTGATGCTGCACCGCTGGAATGACACCCTGCTGCACACCCCGGAGGACACCGCCGACCGCATCCAGCCGGAGGCCCTGCAAACGGCGATCCGCCTGACGATCGCCTTCCTGGCCGGGCTGGGCACCGGCTGAGCCGGCACGCCGGCTTTGTCTGGCCGGCGCCGGGCCGCTATCATCGCCTCAGATACGCGGTCGGGAGGTGACCATGCGGGCGGTCCTGCTCGCCCTGGCGGCCGGCGCACTCGCGCTCGCGGCCTGCGGTGGTGGAGACCAGCGCGGCGGCCCCGGCCCTGCCGGGGTGCGCGAACTGCGCGATCCGCGCACCGTGCCGACCGCCACGGTGCCCGTCCAGATCCCCACGCCGATCCCGGCCATCATGGCCGGACAGGCGCAAGGCCGGCCGACGCCCTTACCGGACGTGTACGTGGTCAAAGCGGGCGACACCCCCGCGGCCATCGCGGCCGAGCTGGGCGTCGACCTCGCCGAGCTACTGCGCCTGAACGGCATCGAGGACCCGCGCAGCCTTAAGGTGGGTCAGCAGTTGCGCATCCCGCGCCCACAGCCTACTCCGGCTGCCGGTCGGACCGCTGCTACCGCCCCTGCCGCGTCACGCCCCGGCTCCACCGCGACGCCGGCGTCCACGCGCGCGCCGACCACCACCCCGGCGGCGCGCACCTCGACGCCGTCAACCGGCGATACCTACACCGTGCAGGCCGGCGATACCGCCTGTGAGATCGCACAGCGGCTGGGGGTGCCGCTCACCGCCCTGGCGGAGGCGAACAACACCACGGTGAGCGGCCTGGCCTCCCTGCAGATCGGGCAGGTGTTGAAGGTACCGGCGGTGCGCGGGCCGGCTGGCTGCTGAGGGTTCCAAGCGCAGCCACGGAGGAGAGCCATGCCGCAAACCCCGCCGCAATCGGTACCAGCCGAGCTGCTGGTGGAGGCGCTGCGCTCCTGCGGTGTGACCGCCGCCGTCACGGTGCCGGACACCCACCAGCGCTCGCTCTTGGCGCGGCTGGCCGAGGACCCCGGCATCCGCCTGCTGACCTGCTCGACCGAGGACGAGGCCTGCGCCGTGGCCGCCGGGCTGTGGATCGGCGGCGAGGAGCCGGTGCTGGTCATCCAGCACGCCGGCCTGTACGCCTCGGTGAACACGCTGCGCGGCGTGGCCATCGACGGCCGCATCCCGACCTTCTACCTCATCGGCCTGCTGTCGCGCGAGCCGGATCGGCCGCCGCGCGCCTCGGCGCGCTCCATGGTGCGCTTCTGTGAGCCGCTCCTGGACGTCTTCGGCGTCCCGCACGCCCTCATCGACGGTCCGGACGACGTGCCAGAGATCCCGCGCCTCTTCCGGCTCAGCCGCGAGCGCCGCGGGCCGACGGCCGCGCTGATCGGCATGCCCACCTGTTAGACAGGTCTGCTGGCCACCCGTTGTTGGAGGAGCACCGACCGATGCTGCAACCACTCGATGCGCTGCGGGCCATCGCCCAGCACCGGGGCGACGCCATCGTGGTGCCGACCATGACCACGGTCGAGCCCTGGCACGAGCTGTCACCCAGCGACCTCAACGTTTCCTGCATCGGGTTTATGGGCGGCGCCTCGTCGCTCGGTCTGGGCCTGGCGCTGGCCCGTCCCGAGCGCAAGGTGCTGGTGCTGGACGGTGACGGCAGCCTGTGCATGCAGCTTGGCACGCTGGCGACCATCGCCGGCGCCGCGCCGCCCAATCTCTACCACTTTGTGTTCAAGAACGGGATCTACCAGGTCTCCGGCAACCAGCCC
Source organism: Dehalococcoidia bacterium (assembly GCA_042408665.1). GTDB lineage: Bacteria > Chloroflexota > Dehalococcoidia > CAUJGQ01 > CAUJGQ01 > CAUJGQ01. The sequence goes on along the minus strand of JBHOQW010000300.1, from coordinate 28,862 downwards.
ATCCCGGCCGCAGACCGGATCGACTTCGCCCTGATGGCCCGAGGCGCCGGCTACCCCGCGGTGTATTCTTTTGACGATCTCGAGGAGCTGCGTGTGCGGTTGCCGGCGGTGCTCGCCGCGCGCGGACCGGTGTTCATTCAGCTTATCACCGAGCCGATGCCCAACCCGCCGGAGAGGGGCGTGATCAACGCCAGCTTCGCCGCCGAGGCGGAGGCCACCCGCGCCGCGCTCCTCAGCGCGGCGGCGAAGGCGTAGCTTCAGTAGCGCCATCGGCCGGGACGACATTTGCCGCTAACGGCGACCTCGCCTAGCATGGCCATCGTCCGGGGCGCGTTTGCCCCGTGAGGTGACCATGTCCTCCGTGTCCCTGATTGCCAGCGCGCGAGCGGCGGGGCGCACGCTGCTCAACGAGGTCGAGGCCAAACGCCTGCTGGCCGACGCCGGCATCCCCGTCACCGAGGCCCACCTGGCCCGCACCCGTGCCGAGGCCGAGCGACTAGCCGCGGTGATCGGCTACCCGGTCGTGCTCAAGGTCGTCTCGGACGACATCCCGCACAAGAGCGATGCGGGCGGTGTACAGCTCAACCTGTCGGACCGGGATGCGGTGGGCGCCGCCTATGACCGCATCCTGGACACCGTGCGCGCCCGACGGCCGGATGCCCGCATCGACGGTGTCTCCGTGCAACGGCAGGCGCCGCCCGGCGTCGAGGTGATCGTGGGCCTGACCACAGACCCTCAGTTCGGCCCGGTGGTGATGTTCGGGCTCGGTGGCGTGCTCGTGGAGGTGCTCCAGGACGTTGCCTTCCGCGTCGTGCCGCTCACCGCCCGCGACGCGCGCGAGATGATCCGTGAGGTCAAGGGCTTTGCCCTCTTGCAGGGCTACCGCGGCGCGCCGCCCGCCGATCTCGGCGCCCTGGAAGCACTCCTGCTCAAGGTCTCGGCGCTGGCCCAGCGCCACCCGGAGATCGCCGAGCTGGACCTCAACCCCGTGTTCGCCTATTCGAACGGGGTGCTGGCCGTGGACGCGCGCGTGGTGCTGGCCGCCGACACCGGAGGGAACCTATGAGCGATCCGCGCGCGGCGCTGGCGCGCGCCCTCAACCCGCGCACTGTGGCGGTGGTGGGCGACAAGCGCGCCTCCGGCTACATGTGGCTGCGCAACCTCTCCACCTTCACGGGCAAGGTCTACTCGGTGCAGGTGGACCCGCGTGACATCGAGGGGATCCAGGCGCTGGGCGTGCCCAACTACCTCAGTCTGACGGAGATCCCGGACGAGATCGATTACGTGGTGTGCGCCGTGCCGCGCCAGGTCGCGCCCCGCGTCATGCAGGACGCCGCTGCCAAGGGCGTGGGCGGTGTGGGCATGTTCACCTCGGGGTTTGCGGAGACCGGCGAAGACCTGGGCCGGCAGCTCCAGGAGGCGGTGGCGGCCATCGCCCGGCAGGCGGGCATCGCCCTCATCGGTCCCAACTGCATGGGGGTCTACAACCCACGGCTCGGGGTGCGGTTTTCGGCGGAGCAGCCGGCCGGGGTCGGCGGCCCCGTGGGGGTCATCTCTCAGAGCGGCACGCACGCCATCAACATCAGCCTGGTGGCAGCGGCGCACGGCATGTACCTGAGCAAGGCGATCAGCATCGGCAACGCCGCCGTCTTGGACGTGCCAGACTACCTCGACTACCTGGGCCGCGACCCCGACACCACCGTCATCGCCATGTATGTCGAGGGCGTGCGTGACGGCCGGCGCTTCCGCGACGTGCTGCGCGACGTTGCCCGGCGCAAGCCGGTGGTGCTGTGGAAGGGCGGCCAAACGGCCGCCGGCACGCGCGCCACGCTCTCCCACACCGCATCGCTCACCACCTCGTACGCCGTGTGGCAGGCGCTGGCCCGACAGGCCAACTGCATCAGCGTGGACTCGCTGGACGAGCTGATCGACGTGCTCCAGCTCCTGCTGCGCGCCAAGCCCAGCGCCGGCCGGCGGGTGGCGCTGCTGGCGCAGACCGGCGGCCAGTCGGTGGTGCTAACCGACGCCTTCGCCAAGGCCGGCATGGAGGTGCCGGAGCTGAGCGCGGAGTCCTACGCCCGCTTGGCCGAGTTCTTCAACATCATCGGCGGCAGCTACCGCAACCCTCTGGACATGGCCGGCACCGTGAACCAGCAACCGGAGCATCTGGACCGCATCTTCGCCATCATCGACGCCGACCCACACATCGACGCCATTGTTATGGAGCTGTCCGCGTTGTTCATGGCGCGGCGCTGGCTGCAGCACCCCGAGCAGTTCGCCGACCTGGTCGGACGCATGGAGTGGCACCGCGCGCGCTCGGCCAAGCCGTTCCTCACCGTCCTCCACCCGGGGCATCTGGAGGCGGAGGTTGCCGCTCTCCGTCCGAAAATCCAGGAGCGGGGCATCCCCGTGCTGCCGAGCTTCGAACGGGCGGCGCGGGCGCTGGCGCGCGTGACCGCCTATGAGCGAGTGCGGGCGGAGCTGGAAGCGGCCACGGTGTGAACGGCCGCCGCGCGCCCGGTTGTTAAGAAAGCGAACGACCCTGCGTGGGTCGTTCGCTCTGGCTCCAGGATGAGCGCCCGACGCGGTGCTTACTCGGCCTCGGCCTGGTGCCACTGGCGAGGCTCGTAGAACCGGCAGTTCAGACAGAACTCCTCGGTGCCGTCGAACCGGTCCGCCATAATGGGGTGAATGCAGTTGACCTCCCAACCTATTTGCCGGGTGGTGCCGCGGAAGTAGCTGGTCCACAACGGGACGATGCGCGCTTTGCGGCAGTCGAATTCCCGTTGTAGTTCAGCGAGATCCTGCTGGAGTTCCTCGTCCTTGGGGATAGTGGGATGGTGTTGAGGAAGTCGAGCACGCGCCATGTCGTTCGCTAACTCGCTACTCCGCGTCCGCCCGCCGAGCCAAGTGGAGCCCTGCCGGGGCGGATTCGCCGGCAGGCTTGGCAAGAAGCGCCCGTTTTCTGGGCAAAGATGCGGGGCCAGGGCTGCGGGTCAGCCGGAGCCGCCATCTGCCACACGCGCGGGCCGCCTGGCCGCCCGCTCCTTGGCCTGCCGCGGTCGGGGCGAGAGGATTTGAACCTCCGACCTCCTGAACCCCATTCAGGTGCGCTACCGGGCTGCGCCACGCCCCGTCTGAGTACCCATCACAACCGTATCACAAACGAGTCGTTATCGTCCAGAGTTATGACAGGTGGAGCGGCAGGAAAAACCGTATACGGTTGCTCCTCCTTCCGCATTCGGCCTCCGCGCCGCCGGGCCGACCGGTAGCCGGTCACGTGTGCCGGGACCAGACGGTGAAACCGGTGATGATGAGCAGCGACAGCACGCCCACCGCCGCGAACTCACGCACGGTGCCGCGGTCGAAGTGACCGCTGAGGTAGCCCTGGATCAGGCCGGTGAGCTCGTAAAAGGTGACCAGCAACAGCCCGCCGGCCAGCAGGTCCGGAAGCCCCAGGTAGTACACCGCCCACCGCACCTCGGCGACCACCACCGCGGCGGCGCCGGCGTACGCCAGCACGGTGCTTAGCTGCATGTCCAGCTCGCGTAGGATGTCTAGGCTGAGGAGCAACGAGGTAACGGCCACGGCCAGCGTCGCCGCTGGAAGCGGCAGGTCCGAGGTCGAGACGACGGTAAAGATGGCAAAGGCCGTGAGGTAGCTCACCAGGCTGAGGATGAACCGGGCGTTGGGATACGTGTCCGGCGCGGCGTCCACGGCCGCGTACTCGGCATTGATGGCCAGGGAGAGCACCAGCGCGGCAACGATGGCTGCCGGCACATTCCAAAGACCATGCGAAACCGCGCGCAGGAAGAGCGCACCGCCAACGGCATACAGGGCGGGTACAAACAGGTACATGAGCGTCGCGGTGACCCCGCGGAAGCGCGCGGCCGGATGGATCCGCAACGCCTGATCGGTCGTGCCGGCCGCCAGAACGCCGAGCACCGGCACCAGCACCGGGGTACCACGCCAGAGGTAGACCAGCAGCACCAGGCCCCACAGCGCCGCCATGCCGTGGATGAGCATCTGCGGACTGAGGGGCACACGGCCCGCCAAGGAGCGGCGCCGCCGGCGCTGGAGGCTGAAGCGAAAGCGTTCGCTCATGCGGGTCCCCGTTCGGGGATTCATCGGGGTGCGGCCCCCGCCGAGCCGGCACGGTGAGTGTATGCCGCCGCCCCGGTGTGGTCAAACCGCACGCGACAACGCGCTCGCCGACCGCCACGCCGACATCGGGCGCGGGGTCGGACGCCGTACAATGGGGTCATGTGGAGCCACGAGTTCGAGGTGCAGACCGGACATCGCCCGGCGGTGGTGGACCTTACGGCCACGGTCAACGCCGCGATCGCCGGCCTTGGGGATGGGCTTCTGCACGTCTTTTTGCCACACGCCACCGCCGGTCTGGCGCTGATCGAGACCGGCTCCGGCAGCGAGGCCGACCTGCTCGCCGCCCTGGACACCCTCTTTCCGAAGGACGCCCCCTATCGCCACCGCCACGGGGCGCCGGGCCACGGTCGCGACCACATCATCCCGGCGTTTATCGCGCCGGCGCTGGTGCTGGCGGTGCGCGGCGGCCGCCTGGACCTTGGGGTATGGCAGTCGCTTGTGCTCGTCGACCCCAACGTGGACAACCCCGTGCGGCGGGTGCGCCTCACCTTCCTGCCCGCCTGAGCCCGACACAGCCCTCCCGGCAGCGACGGCCGTCCCTGGCAGAGGGGTTCTTCGCACGGCACCGCCCGGGTGGGCGGCCGCCGACCTCACCAACGACCGTCCCCGCGCCGACCAGGCGTCCTGTCGCTCGGGGAGCGCCGACGCGGCCGCGGCTCGACGGCGAACGTTCCGTAATCCACGGCCGACTGCGGCCGCTGCCAGTCCGGTTGCAGGCGTTCCAGCACCTGGAGGAGCAGCCCCCGCCAGTCGGGGTGCAGGGGGAGGCGCACCTGGGCGGTGCCCACCTGCACCCGGTCGGCAAACGCCCCGTGCAGCCGATCCCGGTGGACGATGGGACCGGACGCGCGCAGGACGATATCGCCCTCCTCTGCGGTGATGGACTGCAGCCCGGCGCCGCGTGCCAGCAGGCGCACCTGTACGGCGTACAGCAGGTTCTCGACCGGGGGCGGCGGTGTGCCGAACCGGTCCCGCAGCTCCTCGTGGTAGGCCGCCAGCGCCTCCAGGGACGGCAGATGCGCCAGACGCTGATACACGGCCAGCCGCAGGTTCAGGTCGGCCACGTAGGTTTCCGGGATGTGGGCGGTGAGCGGCAGATCGATGGTCAGCGGCGGCGGGGGTGGAGGCGGCGGTGCCTGGCCGTCGAGCAGGGCACGCATCCGCCGCACGGCGTCGGCCAGCATCTGGCTGTACAGCTCGTACCCGACGGCGCCCATATGTCCGCTCTGCTCGGCGCCGAGCAGGTTGCCGGCGCCGCGGATCTCCAGGTCGCGCAGGGCGATCTGGAACCCGGCGCCCAGCTCGCTGGCCTCAAAGATGGCCTGCAGCCGCTTCTGCGCCGGTTCGGAGAGGGCGTGGTGCCGGTCGTACAGCAGATAGGCATAGGCGCGGTGCGCGCCGCGCCCGACGCGGCCGCGAAGCTGGTACAACTGCGCCAGGCCGAGCTTATCCGCCTGGTTGATGATGATGGTGTTCACGTTGGGGATATCGAGCCCGGACTCGATGATCGTCGTGCACACTAGCACGTCGTACGCGCCCTGCTGGAAGTCCAGCATCACCTGCTCCAGCATGTCCTCGGGCATCTGCCCGTGGGCCACCGCGATCTCCGCCTCGGGGACGAGGCGACGCAGCCGCTCGGCGACGAGGTCGATGTTGTACACCCGGTTATGCACGAAGTAGACCTGGCCACCGCGGTCCAGCTCGCGCAGGATCGCCTCCCGGACCAGGCGCTCGTCGAACTCGGTCACGAACGTCTTGATGGGCAGCCGCTCCTCGGGCGCCGTTTCCAGCGTGGACATATCGCGGATGCCGCTGAGCGACATGTGCAGCGTGCGCGGGATGGGTGTGGCCGAGAGGGTGAGTACGTCGACCTCGCGGCGGAGCTCTTTCAGCCGCTCCTTGTGCACGACACCGAAGCGCTGCTCCTCGTCGATGATCACCAGCCCCAGGTCCTTGAAACGCACATCCGCCTGCAGGATGCGGTGCGTACCGATCAAGATATCGATGCGGCCGGCGGCCAGATCGGCCACGATGCGCCGCTGCTCGCGCTCGCTGCGAAAGCGCGACAGCACCTCGATGCGCACCGGGAACCCGCTCATCCGCTCTGTGAACGTCTGGTAATGCTGCTGGGCCAGCACGGTGGTGGGCACGAGCACCGCTACCTGCTTGCCGTCCATCACCGCCTTGAAGGCGGCCCGCACCGCCAGCTCCGTCTTGCCGTAGCCGACGTCGCCCACCACGATGCGATCCATGGGTCGCGGCCGCTCCATATCCGCCTTGATCTCGCGCAGAGCGGTGAGCTGGTCCGGGGTCTCCACGTAGGGGAAGGACGCCTCCAGTTCCTGCTGCCAAGCGGTGTCCGGCGAGAAGGCGTGGCCGGGCAGCACCTCACGCGCCGCGTAGAGCTGCAGGAGCTCCTGCGCCAGGTCCGTCACGGCGCGCCGCACCCGTTCCTTGGTGCGCGCCCAGTCGCCGGAGCCCAGGCGGGTGAGCTGCGGGCGGTAGTCGGCCGGGCCGACGTACCGGCTCACCCGGTCCAACTGGTCCGCCGGCACGAACAGGCGGTCGCCCTCGGCGTAATGCAGCTCCAGGTACTCGCGCTCGACGCCGTCAAACGTGCGCCGCGTGAGCCCAGCGAAGCGGGCGATGCCGTGCTCAACGTGCACCACGTAATCGCCGGGCGAGAGCTCGGACAAAAACGCCTCACGACCGCCGGTGGTGCGGCGCGGCTGCCGGCGCTGCTTGGTGAAGCCAAACAGCTCGCTGTCGGTGAGCAGCAGAAGCGCGCCGTCCGGACGGTCGAACTGCCAGCCGTGGCGCAGCGTGCCCTGCACGATGACCAGGGAGCCGGGCGGCTCCGGCTCGCGTACCTCGCGCACGACGGCGGTCGACAGACCCTCCTCACCGAACAGCTCCGCCAGTCGAGCGGCCTGCTGGGTCACCAGCACCACGCGCGTCCCGGCCCGCGTGCGCGCGGTGACCTCGTTCATGACCTGCCGCAGGCGGCCGCCAAAGGCCGGGGCCGGGCCGAACGGCAGCAGCGTGGTCTGGGGTGCCTCCGCCGCCCAGCGGTGCAGTTCCACCGCCGCCTGGGCCGCCAGAGCGGCGAACACCGCGTCACGGGCAGCGTGGGGCAACGGCAGGCCGCGGGGGATGCGTCCCTCCGCCTCCAGCGCGGCCCGCGCCTCGGCCGCCTGGACGTCCAGCTCGTCCAGGAGATGGGCGACGTCGGCCGGCTCGTCCAACACGACGAGCGCGCCAGCGGGCAGGTGATCGAAAAGCAGCGCCGGCGATAGAAACGGCGCGTAGAAGCCGGGATCGCTCTCCTGCCCGGCGGCCAGTCGCCCGATCTCCTCTTCGAAGCGGGCGCGCAGCCCATGTTGCATGGCGGTGAAGTCCAGCCGCGCGCGCAGCGCCGCCGCCGCGGGCGCGGTCGCCCGTGCCTCGCGCGCGGGCACAACGCGCGCCTCCGTGAGCAGGGCCACCGCGCGCTGGGTGGCCGGGTCAAACGCGCGCAGCGAGTCGACGTGGTCGCCCAGCAGTTCGATGCGCACCGGGTACTCGGTACCGGGCACGAACACGTCGACGATGCCGCCCCGCCGTGCCACCTGGCCAGGCGCCTCCACCAGCGGCTCGTGGCGGTAGCCCAGCCGCTCCAGGGTGCCAAGCAGCTCCCGCATCGGCAGCCGCATGCCGAGGCGCAACTCCAGGGAGGCCGCGGCGAGCGCATCGGGCGCGATCGTCCGCTCCCCCACTGCCCGCGCGCTGGCCACCACCACGAACGGCGCAACGCCGGGCCGCCAGGCCCGCAGGCGCTGCAGCACGGTGAGGCGCTGCTCCTCGGTGGCGGGGTCGGGTGCCTCGCGCTCGTAGGGCGTGAGGTCGAACTGAGGGAAGAGAAGGACGGCATCGATCTGGCCCAGCCACGCCGCGATCTCTTCCGCCAGGGTCAGCGCGGTGTCGGCCTTGCCAGTAACGACGAGGACCGGACGCGTGGCATCCCGCGCCAGCGCGGCGATCACCGCCGCCTTGGCCCCGTCGGGCAGGCCGAGCACCGCACGCGGCGCGTGTGGGTGCACGGCGGCGGTAGCGGAGGCCAGGGCGGGATGATCAAGCAGCGTGAGCAAGCCGGAGAGATTCATGGCGTGCGCAACACGAGAGCCGCGGGCCCGTGTCCAGCCCGCGGTGCCGATGGGTGGAGCGTCCTTTGGGCGGCGTCAGCGGGAGCGCACGACCGCCCGAACACCCAGTGTAGCAGAGGTGAGGCGGCCGTCACTCGCGGTTGAAGCGGTTCATGGCCGCCTCGATCCCTTCGTCCAGGATCGTGAGGATCGCCTCCTGCGCCCGGGCCACGGCCTCGTCCAGTTTGGCCCGCTCGTCCGGCGGTGGGTCGGAGAGCACCCACTGGGCAACCACATCCGGATCGTAGGACGGCTCGCCGTTCACCAGTGGCCGGCCGATACCGATGCGCACACGCGGGAACTCCTCGGTGCCGAGGGCGGCGATGATCGATTTCATCCCGTTGTTCCCGCCGTGGCCGCCCCTGGCGCGGATGCGCACCCGGCCGACGGGAAGGTCCAGGTCATCGTAGACCACGAGCACCTGCTCCGGCGCGAGGCCGTACCGCCGCACCAGCTCCCACACCGCGTCGCCGCTGCGGTTCACGTAGGTGCGCGGCTTGGCCAGAATCAGCCGCCGGCCTCGGTAGGTACCTTCACCCACGGAAGCGGTACGGCTGTGATGGCGGATCTCGATGCCCAGCCGCCGCGCCAGACGGTTCACGGTCCAGAAGCCGACGTTGTGGCGGTTGCCGGCGTACTCACTGCCGGGATTGCCCAGACCCACGATCAGCTCGACGGACCGGGACTGCTCTGTGGGCGGGTGCTGCGGTTCGCTCACGTCGCGTTGCACTCGAACAGGGGCCCTTCGCCGACGTACCGGCAGCGGCCCAGGATCGGTTCAGCGCCCTCACACCAGCAGGCCGACCGCCAACCCCAGGGACAGAAGGAGCCCGAAGCGCATGTGCAGCCGAGCCGTGTTCGCCAGCACCGCGTTCAGCCGGCGGGGATGGGTGGCCGTGGCCGCGAGCCGCACCGCCCGAACGGCCAGGGGCACGGTGGCGAGCGCGATCAACGTGGTCCACGGCAGGGTGCCCGTCAGCACCAGGCCCACTAGGGCCAGGTAGGCTCCGCCCACCAGGGCGTAGTACTCGTAGCAGGACCAGCGCCGGCCGATCAGTGTGGCCACGGTGCGCTTGCCGGTGCGCCGGTCGTCTTCGATATCGCGCATGTTGTTGGCGTGCAGGATGGCGGTGACCAGAAAGGCGACCGGCAAGGAAACCAGCACCGGGGTCCACGCCCAGCGTTCCGTCTGCACGTAATAAGCGCCCAGCACGATGATCGGCCCCATGAACACGAACACCGTCACCTCGCCTAGGCCGATATAGGCCAGGGCCAGCGGGCCCGCGGTGTACAAGAACCCGGCTAGGACGCTGGCCACTCCCAGCCACAGCAGGGCCGGCCCGGTCAGCGCCACCAGCAGCAAGCCGGCGGCGCTCCCGGCCGCGAAGCAGACCAGGCCCGCGGTCAACACGGCGCGCGGGGTGAGCAGGCCGCGCTGGATCACCCCGCTCGGCCCCAGCGAATGCGGTCCATCGGCGCCCTTGACGTGGTCGTAATAGTCGTTCACCAGGTTGGTGCCGGCGTGGATGGCCACGGCGCCGAACAGGGCCAGCACAAGATGGAGCGGTCGCACCGCTTCCCGAAACCCTAACAGACTGCCCACCAGTACCGGCACAACCGACGCGGTGAACGAAAACGGTCGGGTGGCGAGGAACCACAGCCGCAGCTTGGACATCCTCATTTCTGGCCCGCGTGCATCCTGCTCCAGTCCAGTATGGCACGCCGTGGCCCTCCGGTCAGGGGGTGCCTGCGGCGGCCACGGCGATTGGGTTTTTCGTTATGGTGGTGAGGTGTAGACTCACGCCGTGGCCCGCCGCTCGCGGGCCATTCTCACGCGCGGCGGAGGCGCCGGTGAGCCTTACGGTCTGGTTCGGCCAATTCAACATCGTCGACGGACAGGTCCAAGAGGAAGGGCCGTTCGTGGGCGTGTTTGAGGGCACGCAGAGCGCGGCCGGGGTGGGCCTGTACCTGGTGGCCGAGCCGGTGGGCAGCGCCGGCGCCCGCCTGTGCAACGAAGTGGTCGAGGTGATCGCGCGCTCGTTCGGCCGTCCCGAGCCGGCGGTCACCGCCAACCTGCTGCGGGCGCTGGCCGCCGGCCACCAGCACGTGCGCGAGTGGAATCGCCTGCACGGCGACCGACCGGCCGGCGTGGGTATCAGCTGCCTGGTGGTGCGCGGTGATGAGGCGTACCTGGCGCAGTGCGGCCCAGCGCTGGCCCTGGCCTATACCGGTGGCCGCTTCCGCGTCGCCGCCCCCGCGGGCGACGACAGCCGCCGCCCCCTCGGCATGGGCGAGCGGGCCGCGCCGGTGTTCACCCGCCTCACTCTGCACCCCGGCGACGTGATCCTGCTCCTGTTCAGCGCCGCAGACCGGCTGATCGACCGCGGCGCGTTGAACAAGCTGGTCTGCAGCCCGCCCGAGGAGACCATGCCCGACCTGTACCTGCGCGTGCGCGACGCGCAGGCCTTCGGCGCGCTGTACCTCGGCATCCTCCCTACCCCGACAGAGGAAGCGCCCGCGCCCGCTCAGGAGGTAGAGGCCGGCCGCGCGGCGGCCGCCCCCCCGGCGTCGGAAGGCGCGGCACGGCGCCCGATCGCCGCGGCAAGCACGCAGAGCGGCCCACGCCGCCCCGACATGAGCGCGGCCAGCGGCACGACCAGCCGGCGCCCCGCCGCCATCGGCAGACGAACCGTGGATATGGGCTCGCTCGGCGACGGACGGCGCCTGCCCTCGCGGCGCGTGCTCCTGCTGCTGGCAGGGATTGTCGCGTTGCTGCTCTTGCTCTACTTTGCCGGCAATGCCCTGGCACGCCTCGCCGACGACGACCGCTACACCGAGCTGCTGCGCTCGGCCGACAGCGCGGTGGTGGCGGCCCGCACCCGCGCGGACTCGGTCGCACGCCGGGACCTGCTCACCCGCGCGCAGTCCGATCTGCTCGAGGCGCGCCGCATCCGGCCGCAGGCGACGGAGGTGCAACAGCGCCTGGACGCGGTCAACCGCGAGCTGGAGGGGCTCAGCTCCACGCGCGAGCTGGACGGCGTGCGGCCGGTGGCGGACCTGGACGCCGCCGGCGTTGCGGCGCAGTCCGCCGTCGAGCTGGTGGCGTTTGCCGGCCGGCTGTACCTGCTCGACGCGGCGGGCGGCAAGCTGCTACGTCTGGACCCCAACGGGCAGGAACGGCCGGAGGCGGTGTTCGAGGAGGCGCGCGCGATCGCCGGGGAGCGGACCGGACGACCGCGCCACATCACGGTGCTGCCGGACAGCGGCGGCCCTGGCTCGCTCCTCGTGCTGGACGCCAACCGACGGCTGTTCGCGCTGCGCGCCGACGGCTCATGGCACCTGCTCACCCTGCCTCAGGCGGACACCTGGAAGTCGGACACCGCCATCGTCGCCACCGCGGAGGCGCTGTACGTCCTCGACGCGGCGGGCGACCAGGTGTGGCGGTACGCCGGTGGCGCGCGCGGCTACGAGGGCCCGCCCGAGCCGTTGTTGGCACGCGGCTCACTCAAGGAGGCCATCGCCATCTCGGTGGCCGGCTCGCCGGTCATCGCCACCAACAGCAGCCGCCTGCTGCGCCTGAGCGAGGGCCAGCTCGGGGAGTGGCGGCCAAGCGGCCTGGACCGCGCTCTGGTAGCGCCCTTGCCGCCCCTGTTCAACGCCGCCGACGGGCTGCTGTACATCGCCGACCGCGGCAACGAACGGGTGGTGGTGCTGGACACCGCCGGCACCTTCCGCGCGCAGCTCGTGCACCGGCGGCTGGCGGCTCTGCGCGCCATCGCCCTCGACGAGCGCGCGGCCGTGCTCTACGCTGTAGGCGGCCAGAGCGTCATCGCCGCCCCGCTCCCCAGGTGACCGACGTGCGCGTCCTTGGCATCGAAAGCTCGTGTGACGAGTTCGGCGCGGCCGTCATTGAGGACGGCCGCATCATCCGCTCGAATATCGTCGCCTCCCAAGCCGAACTGCACGCCCGCTACGGCGGGGTGGTGCCGGAGCTGGCCTCCCGCGCGCACCTGCGCACCGCCGTGCCAGCGATAGACAGCGCCCTGCGCGAGGCCGACCTGGACTGGGCGGCGATCGACGCCGTGGCCGCCACGTACGGCCCCGGTCTAGCCGGATCGCTCCTCATCGGTCTGAGCATCGCCAAGGCGATCGCCTTCGCCCGCGAGCTACCGTTTCTCGGCGTGAACCACCTGGAGGGCCACGTGTACGCCAACTGGCTGGACGACGGCAGCGACCGGCCGCCGCCGGAGCTGCCGGCGCTGTGTCTGGTCGTCTCCGGCGGGCACACGGACCTCATCCTCATGGAAGACCACGGCCGCTACCGCCGCCTGGGCCGCACCCGCGACGACGCCGCCGGTGAGGCGTTCGACAAAGTGGCGCGGTTGCTGGGTCTGGGCTTTCCGGGTGGCCCGGCCATCGAGCGTCTGGCTGCCGCCGTCGAACGGCCCGCCATCGAGCTGCCGCGGGCGTGGCTGCGCGGCTCGCATGATTTCTCGTTCAGCGGCCTGAAAACGGCCGTCCTGCACCTGACGCGCGAGCCGGCGCCCCCTCCCGTGGAGCAGATCGCCGCCGCGTTCCAGGCCTCCGTGGTGGCGGTGCTGACCGAAAAGACCGTTCAGGCGGCGATCGAAACGGGTGCACGGCAGGTGCTTCTGGCTGGGGGGGTGGCGGCCAACCAGGCGCTGCGCCGGGCCATCGAGGAGCGGTCACCGGTGCCGGTGCGCTACCCACCGCCGCGCCTCTGCACCGACAACGCCGCCATGATCGGTGCTTGCGCCTACTACCACTTGGTGCGTGGGGAGCGCAGCGACTGGTCGCTGGACGCCCAACCGAACCTCAAGCTGGCGTAGTCGATGGCGTAGCCGCCGCTTAGTCGACCAGCAGGTCGACGCCCAGCTCGTCCGCCACGGCCACCGCCCGCGCGTACCAGCGTAACTCCGCCAGCGTGGTGGAGCGCTCCAGCTCGGCGCGCCGGTGGCCGAGGTCGAGATTATTCAGCACGAAGTCCAGAAAGGCGCGGTGCCCGCCCAGCGCGCTGTGCGGCACGGCGAAGTGGAAACTCGTCCGCCCACTGACGAAGGGGAAGAACATCAGCTCGAGGATCTGGTCGGTGGTGATAGCCGACCGGGCGCCGTCGGGGCTCGACGGCACCACCGGCAGCGGCTCGGGCAGCTCGAAGAAGCGCACCCCGCGCCGGGTGGCCTCGCGCATGCGGCGCACCCGCGCCCCGTCCACCGGCCCGTCGCTGATCCACTGCACAAACGTGCGCGCCGGCACACCGGGCTCCGCCGCTACGAGGCAGGCCGCCTGTTCGGCCAGATAGCGCTCGGCGAGCGAGTCGATGGGGTAGGTGACCCGTCCGAAGCAGCCCGCCGGTTCGCCGGTGACGTTGGCAGGGCAGGTGGGGCAGTCCGACGTAAACTCGATCAGGCGGTTGCTCTTGCGCCGTAACTGGCCCACGGTGACCAGCTCAACGCGGTCCTTGTGCGGTCCGCGCACCACGCGGGTCCAGAACTCGGTCTCGCCTCGCCGGGCAGGTGCCCGCTGCGTGGCCTGATAGGCCAGGCGCGCCTGGTACAAGTGCAGCAGCTCGACCGTCCCGATCTGGCGCTTGGCATCACATTGGTAATCAACGCAGAAATCGATGGCCATGCTCCGCCCCCCAACCGCACCCCGCCGTCCGCGGCCACTCGGTTAATATACCTCTGTGATATATATTCGGCAGCATCTGTTGTGATGTTGCAACCACCGGCCCGACCCGATCGCGCCCGACCCATCGGGCTATTCCGAAGGGGCTCCGATGGTAGACCGCAATGCGGCTCGGCGTGAGCTCGCCGCCATCGTTCTCGCGGCCGGGCTGTCCACCCGCATGGGCACGCCCAAACCGCTCCTGCCCTGGGACGGACGCACCCTGGTGGAGTACCAGGTGGCACAGCTCGTGACCGCCGGGGTGTCTCAGGTGATCGTGGTGACGGGACACGCCGCGGCGGAGGTGGAGCGCGCGCTGGTGGGCAGCGGTGCTCGGGTGGTGCACAATCCCCGCTACGCCGAGGGCCGCGCCGGATCGGTGCGGGTGGGCGCCGCCGCCGTGCGGGAGCCAGTGGCGGCCGTCCTCACCCTCAACGTGGACCAGCCGCGGCCGGCGGAGCTGATCCGCGCCATCGTGTCGGCGCACCTGAGCGGCAACGCGGCCGTCACCGTGCCGGTGTGGTCCGGCCGGCGCGGCCACCCCGCCGTATTTGCCGGCGCGCTCCTGCCCGAGCTGCGCGCGGTCACCGAGGAGGGGGAAGGGCTGCGCGCGGTGCGGCGCGCCCACGCGGCCGAGATGCGCGAGGTCGATTTCGGCGACCCACGCGTGCTGGTGGACATCAACACCCCCGAATCGTACCGCGAGGCACGGCGGCTGTTCGGGTTGGAGGCGTAACCGGCGGTGCCCGACGCGGGTGATTGACACAGCCGATCCGCCCGCCTAGGATGACGCTGAGTTCCAACTGCATACGCGGACGCAACGCCGAATCTCCCGGGCGAACCGGGGGAGCGGGGGACCCACTCTGTGGGGTGAACTCCGGCATGCCGGAGGGGGCAACCTTTCTGCCCTAACCCGTCAGCTAACCTCGTAGGCGTCGAAAGGGCCGTCTCGCAGCGAGAGGCCCTTTTTTATGTCCGTTCTCAGCGTGGTGCTTCCGCTGATCGTTGCGAGCGTCCGGCGCGTTCCGCCCGCTGCCAGGAGGCTGTCGGGATGATGCGCCAGAACCTGCACGCGTCCACCGTCACGGCCACCGCACCGCCCGCCGCGCCGCCACGCGCCGCACCGGCCCTTCCCCCCTCCCCACCCGTGGTGGAGGCCGATCCACCGTGGTTTCCGGCCCACGGTGTCCTCTTAGACCCAAGCACCTGCGCTGGCCGCCTGGTGCAGCGTACGCTGGAGTGCCTGCCGGGCCTCGTGACCTGGCTGGTGGTCACGGCGCTGGTGTGGGGGGCACTGCTGCTACCGCGGGCAGTGGCCGTGGCGGTGCTGGCGTTCGATCTGTTCTGGCTGTGGCTCTCCTACCGCACCGTCTGGAACGCCTGGGTCTCCTGGCGACGCGTGCGGAGGGCCCGCGCCACGGACTGGCGCTATGAGTACCGCATCGCGCAGGCGTTCGGCCGCGCCTTTGCCGCCTGGGAGGACATCTACCACGTCGTGATTATCCCCAACTATAAGGAACCGGAGTCGATCCTGCGGCGCACGCTCTCCAGCCTGGCCGCCCAGCAGAACGCCGACCAGATCTTCGTGGTCCTGGCCATGGAGGCGCGCGAGCAGGGCGGCGGCGCCAAAGCCCACCGGCTGATGGAGGAGTTCCGCGGCCGGTTCGCCGGCATCTTCGCCACGTTCCACCCCGCGGGCCTGCCGGGCGAGGTGGCCGGCAAAAGCTCCAACGAGAACTGGGCGGCCCGCGCCGCCAAACGACGGCTGGTGGACGAGCTGGGCTACGATCTGAACTACCTCACGATCACCAGTTGCGACGCCGACACCGTCTTCGACCCGGCCTATTTCGCCTGCCTGACCTACAAGTTCGGCACCGATCCCCGGCGGTACCGGCGCTTCTGGCAGTCGCCGATCGTGCTCACCAACAACATCTGGGACACCCCAGCGCCCCTGCGCGTCGGCAGCGCCCTCTCCGACATCCACATCCTGGGCAACCTCTCCAAGCGTGACCGGGTCGTCTTCCCGCAATCGACCTACAGCCTCTCGCTGCGCATGGCGCATGAGGTGGGCTACTGGGACCCGGACGTCATCCCAGAAGACTGGCATATGTTCCTGAAGTGCTATTACGCCTTTCGCGGCCGCGTCGATGTGGAGCCCATCTACCTGCCGACCGGCAACGACGCGGTGCGCGCCGGCGGGTTGTGGCGCACGTTCGTGGAGGCCTACCACCAGAAGAAGCGGCACGCCTGGGGCGCCAGCGACATCCCCTACGCCATCCGCCAGATGCTGGCCCATCGGGAAATGCCGCCCTGGCGACGCGTGCGCCGCGTGATCGCCCTGTGGGCCAACCATCTCCTGTGGAGCACCAACTGGTTCCTGCTCACGTTGGGCTGGTGGCTGCCGATCGCCGTGCGCCGCCTGGCGGGCCTGGACGTGGACGTCTCCCACCTGCACGCGCTGGCGCGCCTGTCGCTCACCGCCTGCCTGCTGCCCTACGTAGCCGCCATCCTCATCGCCGCCCGCTTCCGGCCGCCCACGCCGTCCTGGTGGCGGCTGCGCCACCGCGTGGTGGCTCTGCTCATGTGGGCGGCCCTCCCGGTCACCAGTCTGTTCTTCGGCGCGCTGCCGGCGCTGGAGGCCCAGACCCGCCTCATGCTGGGCAAGCGGCTGGAGTACCGCTGCACGGCCAAGGTCTGACAGCGCCCGCGCCGGTCGAGCGGGCGGTTTGGCGGCACGGCCCGAACGCCGGCCCACCCGCGGGCGGCCCCCTGCCCCGTGCGCTACCATGAAAGCATGGAGCGCCGCATCTACTTGGACCACGCCGCCACCACGCCGCTTGACCCGCGGGTGCTGGAGGCCATGCTGCCCTACCTGACCACCGTCACCGGCAATCCCTCCAGCGTGCACCGCGAGGGCAGGGAAGCGCGGAAGGGGTTGGACACCGCCCGGCGCGAGGTGGCGGCCGTGCTGGGCGCCCGCCCGGTGGAGATCGTCTTCACCGCCAGCGGCAGCGAGGCGGACGCGCTCGCCATTCGCGGCGTGGTGGAGGCGTCATCGCCCCGCCTGCCGCATGTCGTCACCTCCGCCATCGAGCATCACGCGGTGCTGCACACCGTGCAGGCGCTGGAGCGGCAGGGGCGCTGCCGTGCCACCTACGTCCCGGTTGACGCGGAGGGGTTCGTCGACCCGGACGCGGTGGCGGCCGCCGTCACCGACGACACCGTGCTGGTCTCGGTGATGTACGCCAACAACGAGGTGGGCACCATCGAGCCGGTAGCGGAGATCGCGCGCGCGGTGAAGCGCCGCAACCCGCGGGTGCTGGTCCACACCGATGCCGTGCAGGCGGCCGGGGCCCTGGACCTGGACGTCAACCGGCTGGGGGTAGACCTGCTCTCGCTGGCCGCGCACAAGTTCTACGGGCCCAAGGGTGTGGGCGCCCTGTACGTGCGGGACGGCGTGCGGCTGGCACCGCTAGTGCTGGGCGGCGCGCAGGAGCGCAACCGTCGCGCCGGCACCGAGAACGTGGCCGGCGCTGTTGGCCTGGCCGCCGCGCTGCGCCTGGCCCACGCCGAGCGGGACGCGCGCAACCGCCACTGCGCCCGCCTACGCGACCGCTTGCTCCTGGAGATCCCGGCGCGCATTCCCGGCGTGCGCGTGAACGGTCCGCGCGACGGCGCCGCCCGCCTGCCCAACAACGTGAATTGCTCTATCGCCGGCATCGAGATCGAAGCCCTGCTGCTGGGCCTGGACCTGGCCGGCATCGCCGCCTCCAACGGCGCTGCCTGCACATCCGGCTCACTGGAGCCCTCGCACGTGCTGGCCGCCATGGGCGTGCCGGACGAGCTGGCGCGCACCAGCCTGCGGCTTACCCTGGGCAAGGACACCAATGAGGCCGACATCGAGCGGGTGCTGGCCGTGCTGCCGCCGCTCGTCGCCCGGCTGCGCGCGGCAGCGGCGCCCGCCCTGGCTGCGACCCCCGAGAGCCGGTAGAATGGGTGATAGCCATCACAAGTGGTGCCGACCGCGACGAGCGTGTCGGAAGGAGGAGCGCGATGGCGAACGGCGCGCCGCAACCGATCACCCTACAGGACAGCCTGGACATCGAGCGGGAGCTCAAGCAGAACCTGCTGGTGACGTCCGTTGAGACGGTGCTGAACTGGGCGCGCAGCTCATCGCTGTGGCCGGCGATGTTCGGGCTGGCGTGCTGCGCCATCGAGATGATCGCCACCGCTACCTCGCGCTACGACATCGCCCGCTTCGGCGCGGAGGTGTTCCGGGCCTCGCCCCGCCAGGCGGACCTGATGATCGTGGCCGGCACCGTGACCTGGAAGATGGCCCCGGCCGTGCGCCGCGTCTACCTCCAGATGCCGGAGCCCAAGTGGGTGATCGCCATGGGCAGCTGCGCCACCATGGGCGGCCCCTTCGCCTACGGCTACAGCACGCTGCCCGGCGTGAACCA
Organism: Dehalococcoidia bacterium; assembly: GCA_042408665.1. GTDB lineage: Bacteria > Chloroflexota > Dehalococcoidia > CAUJGQ01 > CAUJGQ01 > CAUJGQ01. The sequence continues at coordinate 10,369 of JBHOQW010000300.1, read as the reverse complement.
GATCGTGCCGGTGGACGTGTACGTGCCCGGCTGCCCGCCCCGCCCGGAGTCGCTGCTCACCGGCCTCATGATCTTGCAGGACAAGATCCGGCACGAACGGCTCACCGGCAAGCGCGAACGGATCGAGCCCACCGGCGACTTCTCGCAGTTCCTGCCGCCGGACGACCCCATCCGCCGCGAGCTGGAGTCGCTCTTCCCACCCTACATCTCCCTGCCGGGGGCATCGCTCTAGCCCGCACCCGTGTCCCGCGCACCGGTTCGGCCCGGCGGGCCTGCGCCCCGCCGGGCCGCCCGTCGATAACTGAGAGAGACACACATCATCGGGACCACCCCGGTCCGCGCGGGATGGGCGCATGCAACAACATCTCACCATCGACACCCTGGTGCGCCAGGTCCAGCAACTGGCACCGCTGCCCGCCGTGGCGCTCAAGGTGCTGGAACTCGCCCACGACGACCGCTCCTCGGCCGCTGACCTTGCCTCAGTGATCGCCACCGATCAGGCGATGACGGCCAAGCTGCTGCGACTGGCCAACTCCGCCTACTTCGCCGCCGGGCGCGCCATTACCACCGTGCGGGACGCCGTCGTCGTGCTGGGCGTGATCGAGGTGCGGCGGCTGGTCCTCACCACCGCCCTGATGGGCAATTTCAGCGGTCCGAGCGGGGGCGACTTCCACGTGCCATCCTTCTGGGGACATGCGCTGGCCGTGGGCCTGGTGGCAGAGGTGATGGCCCACCACACCGGCCGGGCGGCGCCGGAGGAGGCGTTCACCGCCGGCATTCTGCACGACATCGGCAAACTGGTGATGAGCCAGTACGAAAAGGAACGGTTTGAGGCGGCCACCACGCTGGCCACGGTGAAGGGGATCCCGTTGGAGCGGGCGGAGGCCGAGGTGTTCGGCTTCAGCCACCCGGAGCTGGGCAGTCGGCTGGCCACCGCTTGGCGTTTCCCGCCCACCCTGTGTGAGGCGATCGCCGCGCATCACGGCGCGCCGGACGCATCGCACGGGCTGGCCTGGGTGGTAGCGCAGGCCAACGCCCTCTGCCGTGACCACGGCCTGTGGTGCGGCTTCGTCGATATCGAGCCCGGCGCGGCGCCGCCGCCCGACGTCCCCGTGCGCGACCCGCTGCGCGCCACCGTGCTGGCCCGCCTGGGCGGCTGGGAGCGGGTACTGGAGCGCACGCAGGCCTTCTTCCAGGCCGTGCCGAACGTCGCCGGCGACCATAACGGCACCGTCCGGCCGTTGTCCGTGCCCACCCCACCAGGCACCGACGCCGGCGACGGCCGCGAGCGACCGTCGCGCGGTTCGCGCCGCTAGCGTCCTGCCACCACGAGACCCGCACCGGGCGCAACCGCATGGGCGGCACGAGGTCGCACTTGACACCCGCGTCCCAGCCCGATACCTTAGCACTCGGATAGCAGGAGTGCTAAGGCAGAGGGAGGTCGCAGCCAATGGCCAAGCAGCTCCTCTTCGATGAGGAAGCGCGGCACGCTCTGAAGCGCGGCATCGACGCGTTGGCGGACGCCGTGAAGATCACGTTAGGGCCGAAAGGCCGCAACGTGGTGCTGGACAAAAAGTTTGGTGCACCGACGATCACCAACGATGGTGTCACGATTGCGAAGGACATCGAGCTGGAGGACCCGTTCGAGAACATTGGCGCCCAGCTTGCCAAGGAAGTGGCGTCCAAAACCAATGACATCGCCGGTGACGGGACGACCACTGCCACCGTGCTTGCGCAGGCCATCGTAACCGAGGGCCTGAAGAACGTGGCCGCCGGCGCCAACCCGATGGCCATCCGCCGCGGTTTGGAGGTGGCGGCGCAGAAGATCTCGGCGGCGATCAAGGAAACGGCCATCCCCGTCACCACGCGCGAGCAGATGGCGCAAGTGGCGGCCATCTCGGCGGCCGACACCTCCATCGGCGAGCTGATCGGCGAGGTGATGGAGAAGGTCGGCAAGGATGGGGTGGTCACCGTCGAGGAGTCGAAGAGCATCCAGACCGAGGTCGAGTACGTCGAAGGCATGTCCTTCGACCGTGGCTACATCTCGCCGTACTTCGTCACCAACCCGGAGCGGATGGAAGCGGTGGTTGAGGACCCCTACATCCTCATCACCGACAAGAAGATCTCCGCGGTGAACGACATCCTGCCGGTCCTGGAGCGCGTGCTGCAGTCGGGTTCGAAGAACCTGGTGATCATCGCCGACGACGTCGACGGCGAGGCGCTGGCCACCCTGGCAGTGAACAAGCTGCGCGGCACGCTTAACGTCCTGGCGGTGAAGGCGCCCGGATTCGGTGACCGGCGCAAGGACAACCTTGGCGACATCGCGGTGATCACCGGCGGTCAGGTGATCTCCGACGAGCTGGGCCGCAAGCTGGATAGCGTGCAACTCAGTGACCTGGGCCGGGCGCGGCGTGTCATCTCCACCAAGGAGGAGACGACCATCGTCGAGGGTCGCGGTGACCCGAAGGCGATCGAGGCCCGCATCCAACAGGTCAAGGCGATCATGGAGGAGGCCAAGAGCGACTGGGACCGCGAGAAGGCCCAGGAGCGGCTGGGCAAGTTGGCCGGCTCCGTCGCCGTGATCAAGGTCGGCGCCGCCACTGAGGTGGAACTGAAAGAGAAGAAGCACCGCGTGGAGGACGCCCTCTCCGCCACCCGCGCCGCGGTTGAGGAGGGCATCGTTCCGGGCGGCGGCGTGGCCTACCTGAACGTGCTGCCCAAGCTGGACGAGGTCAAGCTGGAAGGCGACGAGGCCACGGGCGTGTCCATCCTCCGCCGCGCGCTGGAGGAGCCGCTGCGCCGCATCGCCATCAACGCCGGCAAGGACGGCTCGGTGATCGTCCAGGAGGTCAAGGCCGCCGGCAAGCCGCGTTGGGGCTACGACGCCCTCCGCGACGAGTTCGGCGACATGGTCGACAAGGGCATTATCGACCCGGCCAAGGTCACCCGCTCCGCCCTGGAGAACGCGGTCTCCATCGCCAGCATGGTGCTCACCACCAACTGCCTGGTAACCGACATCCCCGAGAAGAAGGAGACCGCCGGCGCCGGCTCCTCCATGTACTAGCGCCGTCCACCGGGCGCCGTGGGTCCGCGCGGACCCACGGCGCCCGTTTCATGTCCACCCGGGAGGCCAGCGACGATGTACACCGAGAACGGCCTCGTCGCCGACATCGACGAAGTGCGGAAGGTGATCGCCGCCGCCGATGTGCTGGGTATCGGCTTCCGCGCCTTCGGCGATCGGCTGTTCGTGGACACCCGCTGGAACGATGCCGACGGTCCCTTCATCGGCGTAGTAGCGCCGCTCGGCTCCGTGCACGAGCGCATGTTCTGGCTCGGCCAGAAGCGGCCCCGTTTCGGCATGCCCAAGCGCTTCCACTTTTTCTTCTGGCCGAACAGCGTCCGCTACTTCGAGGAGAGCGGCGCCTGGGACGCCATCCGCCGCCGCGTCCTGGAGAGCGGACACCCGTCGGTCGCCGCCGATGCCGACCGCGCCATCGCTGAGCTGCACCGCCTGGAGCGCGAGGCCTTCATCGCCGCCGTGACGGGTGAGCATCATCGCACCCTCTGGCAACGCCGCTCCTGACGCCAGCCGCTCGCTCCCCCCACGAACCGATCCGGCGGCTCATGCCGCTGCCGGTGCGGCCGATGATCGGGGTGAGCGCCGTGACGCGGTCCGGGGAAGCGGATGAGGCTACCTGCGCTCCTAGCCCTCCTGACGGCCCTGGCGGCGGCTTGCCTCCGCGGCGGCCAGGGCGGTGTCGCGCCGTCTACCGGCTGCGACGGGCCCACCGGCACCTGCGCGCGCTACGTGCAGGCCGTAGACGCCGATGGCGCGCCCGTCGACCACGCCACGGTCGCCATCCCCTTCACCGCACCGGTGCGGGTCGATCTCAGCGCCACCGCCCCCCTCGTCTCCACCTCTGTGTTCGATTTCGCGACCCGCCAGGTCACCAGCCGGTCTGTGCCGGCGACGGCCCAGGCTGACCCCCATCGCCCCGACCAGGTGATCGTGGCGGTGGAGGGCCTGCTGGCCGACGGCGCCGAAGTGCGGCTCCCAGCCGGTCTGCTGCGCGACGGAAGCGGCCGCTCCCTGGGACCGCTCTCCATCACGCTGCACACCCCCTACAGCCCGCTCGACGTCGCCCTCGCCGGCGTGGTGTGGCAGCCAACCGACCGCTCGCTGTTCCAGATCGAGGGGTCGCCATCCGTTGCGGTATCGGTCACGTCCGAGGAAGAGGTGCGGCAGGAGCTGGTGGAGCGGCTGCGGGTACGAGCCGGCCTGCGGGAGGAGGATATCGCGCGCGCGCTGGCGCGCTACGACGACCAGGACGCGCGGCAGCGGGTGCCCAACCACCGTGTGCGCGCCGGGTTACTGCTCCTGACGGGTACAAGCGCTCAAGACGCCGTCGACGTCCTGCTTGCGCCCACCACCCGCGACGGCCTGGCCATCCAACCGGTGCAGGTGGCGCCGCTCAGCCGTACGCGCGGGCTGTTCGCCTACGTCCAGCCCCGGCCGCTGAGCGGCACGCTGGTCATAGCGGTGGATAGCGAGGTCGCGGACGGCCCGCTGGAGGGGATCGCGGTGGTGCTGGCGCACGAGGCCGTGCACGTCGGCTTCGGGAAAGGGTCGGTGGTCGAAGAAACGCTGGCCATGGCCCTGAACACGCGCGTGTACGAGGAGCTGTTGCTGTGGGACCCCTCCCTGGCCTACCTGCCCTCACCCCTCATCCGCCAGCAGAACCGGCTGGTGCTGGCCCTGCGCAACTCCGGCCGCTTCGGCTACCCCCGCGCCGGCCTTCTGCCGCGTCCGGGCGTAACCGATGCGCTGGCGAACCTCGGTCCGGAGCCAGCGCGCAGCTTCCGCGACCTGCTGCTGGCACCGCACTACTACGGCGACATCCCCCGCACCGGCGCCGCGGGCAGCCAGATGCTGGAGCGCTTCTACCAGCGCTTGAGCGGCACGCAGCCCGCGCGCGGCTCCGTGAGCCTGGACGAGGCCACGCTCAAACGCTTCGACGCCGTCCTGGATCACGGCTTCACGGAGGCGCAGATCCTCGCCCTGGTGGAGGCGCTCAAGCTGACGCCCGCGCCCAAGCCGAGGGACAAACGGTGACCACCACACCGACGGGGCGCCGCGACGGACGGTACAATCGGCGTAGGCTGTTGCCGCACCCATGCCCGGCGCGGGGCGCCCCTACCCCACCTCCAGGAGTCGCTCGTGAAGGTCCTGTTTGTGTCCGTGGAGATGAGCCCGCTGGTCAAGGTGGGCGGGCTGGCGGATGTGGCCGGCTCACTGCCCAAGGCGCTGCGCGCGCGCGGGCTGGACGTGCGCGTGGTGCTGCCCCTCCATCGCCCGATCGACCGCCAGCACCACCGGCTGGCCCGCGTGGTAGAGCAGGTGACGGTACCCGCGTCGCGGGGATCCGCGCCGGTCTCCCTGTGGCAGGGTAAAGCGGCGGGCGTTCCAGTCTACGCCGTGGAGCACGCGCCGATGTTCGACCGGCCCCAGGTCTACGGGGAGCCGGACGACGTGCGCCGCTGGCTGTTCTTCTGCGACGCCGTGCTTGCGCTGCTCCCCCATCTCAACTGGCAACCCGACGTCATCCACCTCAACGACTGGCACGCCGCCTTCATCGCCGCCCGTCTGCGCGGCCATACAGAGCGGGTCAACGAGACACCGGCGCTGGTGTACACCATCCACAACCTGGCGCTCAAAGGCGAATTTGACCGGCGCTTCGCCGCCGAGCACCGCCTCCCGCTACACCCGCCAGCAGGGCTTGAGGCATCGCCGGACCTGCTGTGCAGCGGCATGGCCCAGGGGATCGTGCACGCGGACCTCATCACCACGGTTTCACCCACCTACGCCCGCGAGATACTGACGCCGGAATACGGCGCGGGCCTGGACCAGCTCCTGCGCTGGCGGGCGAGCGATCTGTTCGGCATTCTCAACGGGATCGACTACGAGGAGTTTGACCCGTCCACGGACCCGCGCCTGCCAGTGCACTTTTCGGCGGACGACCTTGCGCCACGCGCGGAGGTTCGCCGCCACCTACAGCGGCTCACCGGGCTGGGCGACAGCGCGGCGCCGGTCCTCGGCGTGGTCAACCGGCTGTTCTGGCAGAAGGGGGCGGACATCGCGGTGGACGGCATCGGCCGGCTGCTGGGGGAAGGCGCCACGCTGCAGTTCGTGGTACTGGGCACGGGCGACCAGACGTACCACGAGCAGCTCCAGGCGCTGGCGCGGCGCTTCCCGCACGCGGTGAAGCTCTACCTGGAGTTCAACCCCGACCTGGCACAGATCATTTACGGCGGCAGCGACATCTTTCTCATGCCATCACGCTACGAGCCCTGCGGCCTAGGCCAGATGATCGCCATGCGCTACGGCTCCGTGCCGGTGGTGCGGCGCACCGGCGGACTGGCCGACACCGTGATCGACGCCGACGAGCAGCCCACCGATGGGCGCGGCTTCGTGTTCGACGAGCCCGAAGGAACCGCCCTGGCCGCCGCGCTGCGCCGCGCCTTCACCGCGTACCGCGACCGGCCCCGCTGGCGGACGATCCAGCTGAACGGCATGCACGCCGATTTCTCCTGGAACAAGTCTGCCGGTCAGTACGCGGAGCTGTACGGCATGGCGCTCGACCGACGGGCGGCGCGCGGCCGCCCCTGATCGCGGCGTCCGGCAACGAGGGAGGCACCCATGGATGTCGATGAGAGCGGCACGGGGCTGATCGGGGCGATTGACCTGGGCGGCACCAAGATCCTCTCGCTCGTGGTGGACATGCTCGGCGAGGTACACGGCGTGGATGTTCGGCCCACCGAGGCTCACCAGGGGCCGGAGGCAGTGCTGCGCCGCATGGCCGAGTCGCTCACCGCGGCGCTGGTGGAGGCAGGCCGCGGCATGAAGCTCGAGGCGGTCGGTGTCGCCGCGCCGGGGCCGATCGACTTCTCCCAGGGCATCGTGGTCGAGGCACCGAACCTGCCGGGATGGTCCAACGTGCCGGTTGCGGAGCTGATCGCCGACATGATGGGCTGCCCGGCGGTGCTGGAGAACGACGCCAACGCCGCGGCCTGGGGGGAGTTCACGTTAGGCGCCGGACGCGGCAGCCACCACCTGGTGTACCTTACGGTCAGCACCGGCATCGGCGGTGGCCTGGTGCTGGACGGCCGCCTGTACCGCGGCGCCAACGGTGCGGCGGGCGAGATCGGCCATATCCCGCTCGTGGATGACGGACCACCCTGCGGCTGCGGCGCGCGCGGTTGCCTGGAAGCGCTGGCCTCGGGCACGGCGATCGCCCGTCGGGCCGGCGAGGTACTGGCCGCGGGTGGCGCGCCGCTCCTGGCGCGCATCGCGGGTGACGCGCCGGTCACCGCGCGCACGGTGTCCGAGGCCGCGGCCCGGGGCGACGCGACCGCCCGCGCCATCCTCGAGGAAGCGGGCCGCCACCTGGGACGTGGTCTCACGGCCGTGGTTAACATCTTCAACCCCGACCACATCGTGCTGGGTGGCGGCGTGATGAAGAGCGGCGACTTGATCCTCCGGCCGGCGCTGCGCGAGGTACAGGCGCGCGCCTTACGCCTGGCGCGCGAGCACGTGCGCATCGCCCTCGCCACCCTGGGGGACCGGTCGGGCGCCCTCGGCGCGGCCATGCTGGCGCGCGAGCTTGTGGTCAAAGAGATCGAGGAGGCGCCGTAGGGCCGCGGCGCGAGGAAACCCGTCCCGCGGGCTCTGCCCGCCGTGCCCGCGTCACGGGACGGTCCTCGATCCCAGGCAGGCGCACCTACCACCATGAACCACATCCTCCGTGACCTCCGACAGACCAAAATCGTCTGCACCATCGGCCCGGCCTCTGCGGATGAAGGAACGATCGTGCGGCTGTTGCAGGCGGGGATGGACGTGGCCCGCCTGAACATGTCACACGGCACCCACGACGCGCACGGCCAGGCATTGGCGCACATCCGGCGTGCGGCCGAGGCGCTGGGACGGACCACAGCCATCCTGCTGGACCTTCAAGGCCCGAAGATGCGGATCGGCGCGCTGGAGGGCGGCGGCCCCGTCCAGCTCGTGGCCGGCGCAGAGGTGGAGATCACCACGCGGCCCGTCGCCGGCACCGCCCAGCGTCTCAGCACCCCGCACACCGAGCTGCCACGCCTGGTGCGGCCGGGCGGGCGCATCCTCCTCGCCGACGGCCAGATCGAGCTGCGCGTCGAGGCCGTGGCCGACGACGGGGTGCGCTGTCGGGTGGTCAACGGTGGCTACCTCTTCGAGCGCCAGGGGATCGCGGTGCCGGGCGCAACGCCGACCGGCCCCCCACTCAGTGAAAAGGACCTGGCCGACCTGGCGTGGGGTCTGGCACAGGGTGTGGACTTCGTCGCCGCGTCGTTCGTGCGCGGCCCGGAGGACGTGGAGGCGGTGCGCGCGGCCATTCGGCGGGCGGGCCACACCGTACCGGTGGTCGCCAAGATCGAGAAGGCCGAGGCGCTGAGACGGCTGGCGGCCATCCTGGACGTGGCGGACGCGGTGATGGTGGCGCGCGGCGACATGGGCGTCGAACTGCCGCCGGAGGAGGTGCCGGTGTGGCAGAAGCGGATCATCGCGGCGGCCAACGCCCGGCGCGTACCCGTGATCACCGCCACCCAGATGCTGGAGTCGATGGTGCGCAACCCGGTCCCGACTCGCGCGGAGGCCACCGACGTCGCCAACGCCATCTGGGACGGCACCGACGCCCTCATGTTGAGCGCCGAAACGGCCGTGGGCTCGTACCCGGTCGAGGCCGTGGCCGTGATGGACCGGATCGCCCGTACCACAGAGCGGGAACGGGCCTACCTGCGCCCGGCACCCGCGGAGGCAGACCGATCGGACTTCGCCCGCGCCGTCGGCCTGGCGGCGCGCGCCGTAAGCGGCGCCCTCCGCGACGTGGCCGCCATCGTGGCCTTCACCAGAGACGGCGCCACCGCGCGGCTCATCGCTGCCGACCGGCCGGTGGTACCGGTGCTGGCGCTAACGGAAGAGGCCGCGGTCTGCCGCCGGCTGGCGCTGGTATGGGGTGTCGTACCGGTGCTCGGGCGCGCTGGCGGCAACCTTGGCGAGCTGTTGCGCGAAGCCGAGCGGGCGGCGCTGACGACCGGGACGGCGGCGCCGGGCGAGGCCGTGCTCATCCTCGGCCACCTGCCGGCTGAGGCGCCGGGCAGCACCAACTTTCTCACCCTGCACCGGATCGGTACGGCCCCTCCTGTCGTGCCCGGCGGTTGACCGGTGAACGCGGGGGCCGCCCCTCACGGCGCGGTATCGGGCGGCGTCGGCGACGGTCGCGGCGCGAGACTGTGCGGCGGTGTCACATCGGGCACCGCGGCCTGGCCGGTGCCGTCGCGGACCCCCTGCAGACGGCTCAGCAGGTCGCCCAGCTTCATCCCGGTGAGCGTTTCGAACAGCTCGGGCACCTGGGCGATCATCTTCGCCACCTCACCGGTGAGCGTGCTCACACCGCCGCGGCCGTCGCCGGTCGAGACGATCGTGATCTTGTCTACCCCGGCCAGCGACTGGGAGAGCGCGTGCACCACGTCGGGCATAGCGGTGAGCAGCTTGTCCAGCACGGCGGCCTGATTGTACTGCTGGTAGGCTGCGGCGCGCATGTGCATGGCATCGGTCTCCGCCTGCCCCTTGGCGCGCACCACCTCCGCCTCCGCGAGTCCCTGCTGGCGGATGGCCTCGGCCTGCCCGGCCGCCTCCACCGTCAGCTTTTGCCGCTGCGCCTCGGCCAGGATCTCGATGCGCCGCTGCTCCGCCTCGGCCTGCTTGGTCACAGTGGCCTCGAGCTCTTTTTCACGGCGCTGGACCTCCAGCTCCTGCACGCGGATCAGCTCCTGGCGGCGCACCTGCTCGATGCGCACCTCCTCGGCCACCACTTTCTGTTGGGCCTGGTTGGCGGCGATGTCGTAGGCCTTTTCGGCCAGCGCCCGCTGCTGGCGGATCGTGGCCTCATACTCGGCCTTCTTGACCTCCAGGTCGCGCAGCGCCTCCGCCTGGCGCATCTGTGACGCCGTTTGCGCGATCACCCGCTCCTGGTCGGCCTGGGCCTGGGCGATGGCGGCTTCCCGCGCGGCCATGGCCCGCCGGATGGCCGTATCGCGCTCGGCCTCCGCCTGGGCGATGTCGGCCTCGCGCTTGATGCGCGCCACGTCCGGCCGCCCCATGTTGTTGATGTAATCCTTCTCGTCCATCACTTTCTTGATCGTGAACGAGACTACCTCCAGGCCCATCTTGCTCAGGTCGTCGGCCACCGTCTGGCGCACGCGCCCGGCAACCATCTCCGGCTCCTTGACGATCTGCTCCACGGTGAGCAGGCCGACGATGCCGCGCAGATGGCCCTCC
>JBHOQW010000299.1:0-2133 GCA_042408665.1 Dehalococcoidia bacterium | reverse complement strand
GGTGCCGGGCAGGAGCACGTCGGCGTAGTCGCGCGCCGTCTCGTGCAGGAACAGGTCGAAGCTGGCCACCAGGTCCATGCCGGCCAGGGCGGCGGCCACGCGCGTGCTGTCGGCGAAGGAGGAGAGCATGTTGGTGCCGAGGAGGATGAGCACCCGGATGCGGCCGCCCTCCAGCGCCTCCAGAATGGTGCTCATCTCCGAGATCACCACCGTCTCCGGGGCCTTCGTATCGGCGGGGACGATGCGGCCGGTGCCGGCGCCGTGGGAAGGGGCGGCGTGGCGCGGCCCCATCCCGCCCCCGGGTTGGCCCAGGGCGCCGGTGAGCGCCGGCAGGCAGGCGATGGCGCGCGCCGCCTGCCAGCCGTTGCCGCTCTTGTGCATGGAGCTGCCGCCGGCCAGGATCATCGCCCGCTTGGTGGCCGCGTAGGCGCGCGCCAGCTCCCGGATGCGCGCCGCCGGCAGGCCCGTCTCGCCCTCCGCCCACTCCGGCGGGTAGCGGCGCACGTGCTCGGCCAGCTCCGGGAAGCCGGTGGTGTGCTCGCGCACGAAGTCGCAGTCGTACAGGCCCTCGGTGATGATCACGTGCATCATCGCCAGGGCGAGGGCGGCGTCCGTGCCGGGGCGGATGAGCACCGTCTCGTCCGCCTGCTCAAAGGCCTCGCTGTGGCGCACGTCGATGGCGATCACGCGTGCGCCGCGCCGGCGGGCGGCGGCCAGGCGGCGGGTGGTGTTGGGCTGGCTGGCGAGGTTGGCGCCCCAGAGCAGGATCAGCTCGGCGTGGGCGGCCATGTCGTCCATGGTGTTGACCTCGGTCACCCCGGTGAGGGCGAAGCCGAGGCCGCCCAGGCCCCAGCAGACGATGCTCGGGTTCCACCACTGCGTGCCGGCCAGGTGCGCGAACCGGGCGGAGAGCTGCCCACCCAGGCCGTTGACGAACACGCCGTGCCCGGCCCACACCGCGGTGCGCCCTGGCCCAGCGACGCGCACCGCGGCGGCGATGCGGTCCAGCGCCTCGTCCCAGGTGGCGTCGCGCCAGGCGTCGGGCGTGCGCCGGTCGCGCACGCGGGGACGGAGCAGGCGGCGCGGGTTGTCGATGATCTGGGCCGCGGCCTGACCGCGCACGCACAGGAAGCCGCGGCTGTCCGGGTTTTCCGGGTCGCCGCGCACGGCCACCACGCGGTCACCGGCGATCTCCACCAGCATGCCGCAGTAGGTGGGGTGGCAGTTCATCGGGCACATGGTGCGCACGACGCGACGCTCGGTGGTGGTCATGGCGGCGCTCCCCCCGGCAGAGTTGCCCCGATCTTACCACTCCACCGCTCTCGCCGGACGGCATGGCTTGTTGGGCGCCCGTTGCGCACAATGCTGGTAGACGGACCGCACAGCAGGAGGAGGCGGATGGAGTACCGTTCGCTGGGGCGCACCGGGGTGAAGGTGAGCAGCCTGTGCCTGGGCTGCATGATGTTCGGCGGCCGGGCCGGGCCGGAGGAGTCCATGCGCATCATCGAGCGGGCGCTGGACGCCGGCATCAACTTCCTCGACACCGCCAACGTCTACAACCGCGGGCGCAGCGAGGAGATCGTGGGTGAGGCGCTGCGCCGCACCGGCCGCCGCCACCAGGTGATCCTCGCCACCAAGGTGCACGGCGTTATGGACGACGCCGACCCCAACGCCCGCGGCAACAGCCGCCGCCACATCATCGCCCAGTGCGAGGCCAGCCTGCGCCGCCTGCAGACCGACTACATCGACCTGTACCAGATCCACCGCCCGCAGCCCGACATCCCCATCGACGAGACCCTGCGCGCCCTGGACGACCTGGTGCGGGCCGGCAAGGTGCGGTACATCGGCACCAGCACCTTCGCCGCCTGGCAGGTCGTGGAGGCGTTGTGGGTCTCGGAGCGGTACGGGTTGAACCGTTTCGTGTGCGAGCAACCGCCGTATAATTTGCTTGATCGGCGCGTGGAGCGCGAGCTGCTGCCAATGGCGCGCACGTTCGGCATCGCCGTCATCCCCTGGAGCCCGCTGGCCGGCGGCCTGCTCACCGGCAAGTACCGGCGGGGCATGGAGCCGCCGGAGGACAGCCGTTTCGCGGCGGTGGACCGCAACCCGCTCTACCGGCGGCGCATGAACGAG
>JBHOQW010000298.1:0-8036 GCA_042408665.1 Dehalococcoidia bacterium | reverse complement strand
CAGCTTGTGCGCCGCCTCCTCGAAGATCTCGTGCTGCGCCCGCCACGCCTCGTCCGTCATCCCCTCGCGCTCTTTGAGATCGGCGCCCACGCAGAAGGCGCGCTCACCGGCGCCGGTGAGCACCACGGCGCGCACGCTCCGGTCCCGGTGCAGGGCGTCAAAGCAGGCGATGAAGTCCTCCCCCATCGCCGTGTTCATGGCGTTCAGCACCTCGGGGCGGTTGATCTCCACCACCACCACGAACCCGTCCGCCGCGCGCGTCACACGCAGGTGACGGTACTCCCGCTCCACCGTCATGGAACGCACCTCATCTTCATGGATTGCCCCCTCACCCCCTAGCCCCTCTCCCACGCGCGGGAGAGGGATGCCCGAAGGGCGGGGCTAGGGCCAGCCCAAGCCGGGGTGAAGGCCAGCATCTCACACACCGACCTGTTGAAACGCCGGCATCACCTCGGCCGCGAACAGGCGCAGCGAGCGCAGCGCCTGGGCGTGCGGGATCGCGCCCCAGGCGAAGGCACAGATGACGTAGTTGCAGCCGGTGGCCTCCACCAGGCGGCCGACCTGCTCGCGCACGGTGGCCGGCGAGCCGGCGATGATCGTCTCGTGGCGCAGGTTGGCCTCCAGGTCCACGCGGTGGGTGTACGTTTCGTCACCGTGCGCGCGCCACAGCTTGGTGAAGCTGTCCGCCCAGCGGGGATGGGCCGCGCGCACGATGGCCAGCGCCTCCTCGTCCGTGTCCGCCACCACCACCTGCCGGTTGATACCCACAAACGGCTCGGTTACGTGCGGGTTGAGGCGCTCCACCCCGTCCGGCGGCGCCGCCCGCACCGCCCGGTACCGCTCTACAAACGGTCGATAAGCGGAGGCCGGGCCCAGCCCCACCATGTGCAGCCCTCGTTCCGCCGCCCAGGACACGCTCTCGATGTTGCTGGTGGCGTACCACAGCGGCGGGTACGGCCGCTGCAGCGGGCGCAGCACCATCGGCACGTCCCGATACCGGTAGTACGTGCCCTCGTGCGTGAGGCGCTCGGAGGTTAGCCCGGTTAGGAGCACAGCCAGCGCCTCCTGGAACATGGCGCGTGAGCGGGCGGCGTCCACGCCGTGGTAGCCCAGCTCGTAGGGCGAGACGCCGCGGCCCACCCCTAGCTCCAGCCGCCCGCCGCTCAGGTGGTCGAGCATGCACACCTCTTCGATGAGGCGGAGCGGCGAGTACAGCGGCAACAGGAAGACAAGCGGCCCCAGGCGGATACGCCGGGTGCGCTGGGCGGCCGCGGCCAGAAACAGCGCCGGCGAGGGCGCCATCCCCAGCGGCGTCTGGTGGTGCTCGGCGACGTGGTAGCAGTAAAACCCGGCCGCCTCGGCCGCTTCCACAAGCTGTAACCGCTCCTCGTACAACTGGCGGAGCGGCACACCGCTCTGGTCGATCCAATCGAACACGCCAAACGTGACCGGCATGACCTGCACCCCCACGCATCGCCCCGCGCCCCGGCGCACTCAGGCGAGTGGCCGCGAGGCCGCCACATCGCGTATGTTCTACCATGCGAGATGGCTTGACGCGCGCACGGGCGCGCACGGGGGGCGGCTGCCGGGCCGTTCCCCGCGCAACTTGGCTCCGGAGGAGAGCGATGGCGAGCCGATGGGACACGGTGATGGTGGACGGCAGCGCGATGCGCTGCTACGTGGCGATCCCAGAGGACGGCGGTCGCCGGCCGGGGGTGGTGGTCTGCCAGCACGCCGGCGGGGTAGACGAGTTCATCCGGTCCATGACGGACCGGCTGGCCGAGGCGGGGTTTGCCGCCATCGCGCCCGACCTCTACCACCGCGAGGACCCCAACAGCAGTGACGACGCCATGACCCGCCTGCGCCGCCTGCGCGACGTGCAGATCGTGCAGGATGTGACCGCGGCCACCGCCCACTTCAAGGCGCTGCCGGAGGTGGACCCGGACCGGCTGGGCATCACCGGCTTCTGCATGGGTGGACGCGTGGTCTACCTCATGGCCGGCAGCACCCCGGAGGTGTGGAAGGCGGGCGTGATCTTCTACGGCGGCAATATCTTCGTCTCCTGGGGCGAGGGCCCGGCCCCCTTCGACCTCACCGCCCGCATCCAGTGCCCGCTTCTGGGCCTGTTCGGCGAGGAGGACCCCAACCCCAGCCCGGCGGACGTGGCCAAGCTGGACGCGGAACTCACGCGGCTGGGCAAACCGCACGAGTTCCACACCTACCCCAACGCCGGTCACGCCTTCATGACCGAGGGGCGGCCCAGTTACCGCGAGCACGCAGCCAAGGACGCCTGGCCCAAGTGCATCGCCTGGTTCCAGAAGTACCTGGGAACGTGAGGCGGAAGATGGAGCCGGTCCCCACGCTCAAGCTGGTCAGCGCCTGGTCGCCGGACCGCCACCTGCGCGCGGTGATCGAGGCGGTGCTGCGGGCGCATATCCCGGCCGAGGACATCCGCCACCTGCACGGCCGGGTATACCTCGTCTACACCGCCGCCGAACCGGCCGAGATCCGGGACTGGCTGGCGCCGCACCTGGCGGATGGCGAGCGCGCCTTCGTGGTGGAGTTCGAGCGCTGGTCCGGGCGCAACATCCCCCACCGCGACTGGCTGCTGGTGCGCGGACACTAGCGCCACGCCCCTACTGGGCCAGGACGCGTACCAGCTCGATGAGCGAGGGGTCCAGCTGCTTGCGGCCGTTCACCACCTCGGCCAAGGGGGTGGCGCGCACGTTGCCGTCGACGAGACCCATCAGCACGCCGTGCACGCCACGGGCGAGCTGCGCGGTGGCGGCGGCGCCCAGGCGGGTGGCCAGCGTGCGGTCGAACACGCCCGGCGTGCCGCCGCGCTGCACGTGGCCGAGGATCGTCACGCGCAGCTCAAAGCCCAGTTTCTCCTGGTGTTCGGCGAAGTAGCGCGCCAGCGCGTCGGCGTTGTAGCGCGCCCCCTCGGCCACCACGATAATGGCGTGGGTCTTGCCGCGCTCGTAGGCCCCGCGCACGTACTCGGCCACGGTCTCCGGCGTGGTGTCCACCTCCGGGATCACCGCCGCCTCGGCGCCGCCGGCCAGGGCGGCCATCAGCGCCAGATAGCCGCAGTCGCGCCCCATTACTTGCACCAGGAAGGCACGCTGATGGGAGGAGGCCGTGACCTTGAGACGGTCGATCGCCTCCACGGCGATGTTGAGGGCGGTGTCCACGCCGATGGTGATGTCGGCGCCGCACAGGTCATTATCGATAGTGGAGGCCACGCCCACCACCGGAAAGCCCATCTGCGAGAGCAGATAGGCGCCCTGCTGCGAGCCGTTGCCGCCGATCACCACCAGCGCCTCGATGCCGCGCTCCTCTAAACGGCGCAGGGCGGCCCGCCGTCCCTCCTCGGTGCGGAATTCCGGGCAGCGGGCGGTGCCAAGGAAGGTGCCACCAAGCTGGATGATGCCGCCCACATCGCGCGGGCCGAGCGGCACCATGTCGCCGGCGATGAGGCCGGCGTAGCCGCGATGCACGCCATACACCTCCCACCCCTGGGCGATGCCGGTGCGCACCACCGCGCGAATGGCGGCGTTCATGCCGGGTGCGTCGCCGCCGCTGGTCACCACCGCGATGCGTTTCATGGTTTAGGCGGTTCCTACTCGTAATGGGCGGAGCCGGGGCACTGAGAACATACGGCACCGTATCGGTTTCAGTGTATCGTGCGCCACACCGCCGCCACGAGTACGATGGCCTTAGAGCCGCCGACCCCGCCGTCCGTGCCCCCGCGGCGTACGGTGCCAGCCGCGGGGGAAGGTGACTGTGCACCCCCACATCAGCACCGGCACCCGTCAACCCCGCGGGATCAGCTTGGGGAGGGCATACCATGCGATGGACGGCAACAATGGGGATAGCGCTGGCGGCGATGGTGCTGGCGGCCTGCGGCGGCGGGACCAAATCGGAGACGCGCGCCACGCCCACAGCCGGCGGTGCCGCCGCGCCCGCCGGCGCGATCGTCATCGTGGCCACGGATAACATGTTTGACAAAACCGAGCTCACCGTGCGGGCCAACCAACCCGTCACGCTCACGCTGCAGAACCGGGGGCAGGCCATCCACAACTGGCACGTGCTCAACGTGAAGGACAAGGACGGTAAGGAGATCACCACGAATCTCCTCCCCGCCGGTCAGTCGCAGACGATCACGTTCACCATCGCCCAGACGGGCACGTTTGACTACACGTGCGACGTGCACCCAACGGAGATGCGCGGCAAGTTGACGGTGCAATGAGCGGATCCCATGACCGGTCGGGGTGGAGCGGGTTTTGGGGAGGTGGGCAGTGAACACGATCGCCGCGCAGGTGAGCCTCTACCCTCTGCGCCGGGAACGGCTGGGGCCCGTGATCGAGGAGGCCGTCAAAGCCTTTCACCAGGCCGGGCTCCTCGTCACGGAGGGGCCGATGAGCACGGTGGTCGCCGGCGAGCTCGACGCCGTGTTCGCCGCACTGCGAAACGCCTTCGCCCGCGCCGCCGCGCACGGTGAGGCGGTGATGGTCGTCACCGTGTCCAACGGCTGCCCCGTGCCGGCCCCGAGCGACGCGTGAGCGCCCTCAGAACGTGAGCACGTTGGTCGCCTCGGCGCAGAGCTCAGCGACCTCTGTCGGGTTGGTGAACTTGGCCGGCAGATCTGCCAGGTGCTCCTTCGTCACCCCACGGGCGACGGCGCATGGTGCTCAGATGTACATGGGCACCCGCCGCTCGACGAGCGGCGGGAACAGCTCCTTAAGCGGCGGGTAGCCAAGCGGCAGCACGCTCTCCCGGTACGCGGGCAGAACCAGGCTCACGGCGTCGCCCAACAGGACGATCGTCGTCTCAATGCCGCGCCGGGAGCGACCGGCGCCGTTGGCCAGCACAAACGGCATCACCGCCTTGGTCGGGTCGTCGGGTCCGTGCGTGCCGATCAGGACCAGCTTGCTCACCGTTGCCTCCCGCACCCCGGCCACGCCGGGGTCATCAGCGTCATTGTCGGTCGTCTCGCGCGTGCGTCCAACCACCGGCCGCCGCCCGTTTCCTGTCCCGCGCGGTTGCGCCATCATGGGCGAAGACGTCCTCGGTATGGCCGGGGCGGCTGAGCCGGAAGAGACGGGGATGGAGCTGATCCGGGTCGAGAGCGAGGCGTTCCCGGTGGCCGCCGTCGAGGCGCTGCGTCGCGCCGTCGGTGACGCGCGGCGGCTGTGCCTAGGCCTGGCCAGTGGCAACACCATGGTACCGGTGTACGCGCGCCTGCGCACGGAGGGCTTTGCCTTCCCACCGGAGACACGCGCCTTCGCTATCGACGAGTTCGTCTGGCCGGACGCCGAGCACCCGGGCACCAACGCCTCGTTCTTCCGCCGGCACTGGCCGGTAGAGGCCGGCCTGCCGCCGGTGACCGTTCCGCGCGCCAACGCGCACGACCCGGACGCCGAGATCGCGCGCCACTGTCGCGCCATCGCCGAGGCCGGCGGGCTGGACGTCGTGCTCCTGGGCATCGGCATCAACGGCCACATCGCCTACAACGAGCCGGGCAGCCGCCGCGGTTCCACGTGCCGCGTGGTGCGCCTGGCCGCCACCACCCGCGAGTACCTGAAGCCGCTGTGGCACACGCCACCCGCCCTGGCCATGACCCTGGGCGTGCGCGAGATCCGGGCGGCGCGGCACGTGCTCTTGCTGGCCAGCGGCGCGGCCAAGGCGCCGGTACTGCGCCGCGCCCTGCTCGACGACCCGACCCCGGAGGTGCCCGCCTCCTTCCTGCAGGACCACCGCCGCCTGACCGTAGTCTGCGACGAGGCGGCCGGGGCGCTGCTGCCGATCCGGTGATCGCTGGCGGTGGTCGGGAGGCCGCGCGGGAGATAGAATTGCTGCACATGGGCGCGGGCCCCACCGGAGCCTGGGATGCGCCTTACCCCTACAGAGATCGACCGGTTGCTCGTCTTCCTGGCCGCCGAGCTGGCCCGGCGCCGCCGTGCCCGCGGCCTGCGCCTCAACCACCCGGAGGCGCTGGCCATCATCGCCGACACCATGCACGAGGCGGCCCGCGCCGGCGCCTCCTATGACGAGGTCGTGGCCGCCGGCGCCGCCGCCCTCACGGCGGACGACGTGCTGGAGGGCGTGCCGGAGTTGCTCGGCACCGTACGGGTGGAGTGCCTGTTCAGCGACGGCATGCGCGTGGTGGCGGTGGAGCGGCCGATCCCGCCCCGGGCCAGTAGGGAACGGGAGGACACGGATGCAGCCGGGTGAGGTGCGGTTCGGTCAGGGCGCCATCACGCTGCACGCCGGTCTGCCCGTCGTGGAGCTCACGGTCACGAACACCTCACGTCACACCATCTTCGTGAGCTCGCACTTTCCCTTCTTCGAGGTCAACCGCCGCCTGGCCTTCGACCGCGCCCGCGCCTGGGGCATGCACCTGGACATCCCGGCGGGCGACACCGTGCGCTGGCTGCCGGGCGAGACCAAAACGGTGCGCCTGATCCCGTTCACCGGCCGCCGCGTCATCCGCGGCTTCAACGGTCTCACCGACGGCCCGGCGACGCCGGAGCGCCTGCCGGGCGGGCTGCGGCGGGCGGCGGAGGCCGGGTTCCTGCCCGGCGCCCCATCCGCCGGGGCGGGCTAGCGCCCGGGGAAGGAGACGGCCGTGCCCTTTGAGCTGAGCCGCCGCGCCTACGCCGACCGCTACGGCCCCACCGCCGGTGACCGCGTGCGGCTGGGCGATACGGGCCTGCTGGCCCTCATCGAGCGGGACGAGGCGGCGTACGGCGATGAGGTCCTGCACGGCTGGGGCAAAACCTTCCGCACGGGCATCATGGCCAGCGACGCCGCCACCGCCGACAGCGAGCTGGATCTCGTCATCACCAACGTCATCGTGCTGGACCCCGTGCTGGGCATCTTCAAGGCCAACATCGGCGTCAAGGACGGGGTGATCGTGGGTGTGGGCCGCGCCGGCAACCCGGACATCGCCGACAACATCGACGTGCTCATCGGCGCCAACACGGTGCCCCTGGCCGGCCAGGGGCTGTTCGCCACGCCGGGCGGCATCGACACGCACGTGCACCTGGTCACACCCCGGCTCATCCCCGTGGCCCTGGCCGCCGGCATGACCACGCTGATCACCGGCGGGCTGGGCCAGAACACGCCCTTCCACATCTGGCGGCAGTTCGAGGCGTTCGAGGGCCTGCCACTGAACCTCGGCATCCAGGGGCGCGGCTCCAGTTACTCCTTCGCACCGATGGCGCGCCAGGTGGAGGCCGGGGTGTGCGGCCTCAAGATCCACGAGGACTACGCCGCCTTCCCCACCGTGATCGACCAGGCGCTCAACGTCGCGGAGGCGTACGACGTGGCCGTGGCGCTACACACGGACGGGCTGAACGAATCGTGCGAGCTGGAGGAGACGCTGGCCGCCATCGCCGGGCGCACGGTGCACGCCTACCACGTGCAGGGGGCGGGCGGCGGCCACCTGCCGGACATCCTCGCCATCGCGGCGGCGCCGCACGTGATCGGCTCCTCCACCACGCCCACGGTGCCCTTCGGTCCGCACGCCGTGGCCGAGCACCACGCCATGATGTGGGGCGTGCACGGCATGAACCCGCTGGTGGAGAGCGACCGGGTGATGGTGCGTGACCGCATTCTCGCCCAGACCATGATCGCCGAGAACGTCCTGCACGACCTGGGCGCGATCAGCATCATCAACTCCGACTCACAGGGCATGGGTCGCATTGGTGAGGTAATCCGGCGCACCTGGCAGCTCGCCGACCTGATGAAGCGCGTGGCCGGCGTGGAGACCGAGCACGACAACCCGCGCATCCTTCAATACCTGGCCAAGTACACCATCAACCCGGCGCGCACGCACGGCATCGACCGCTGGGTGGGCTCGCTGGAGCCGGGCAAGATCGCAGATATCGTCCTCTGGCACCCAGCCTTCTTCGGCGTCAAGCCGGAGCTGGTGATCAAGGGCGGTTTGCCGGCCTGGGGCGCGCTAGGGGAGGGCAACGCCACCATCGGCCGTTGCGAGCCGGTGCTGTATACGGCGCACTGGGGCGGCA
>JBHOQW010000297.1:0-4703 GCA_042408665.1 Dehalococcoidia bacterium | reverse complement strand
TCGAGGAGAAAGAGTGATCACGGTTCGTCGTGCGATGCCGGTCCCGGCGCCGCTTGAGGCCGACTTCGGGCCGGCCTCTGCACGGGAGCCGCTCACCGTGCACGCGATCGTAACCCAGGCGTTGCCGCGTTCGTGCTGCCGTGCCCTTAGACTGGCGCTGCCCGGGCGCGGTTCGGGACGGTGGCTGCAGCACCGAGCGCGGCGCGGGCGGGAGCGATGAGCGATGCTGGTGCACCATCTCCTGGAGGAGAGCGCGGCGCGCTACCCCGAGCAGGTGGCACTCGTTTGTGGAGAGCGCCGCTTCACCTATGCCGCGCTCAACGCGCAGGCGGAGGCTATCGCCGGCGCCCTGGCGGCGGCCGGCGTGCGCCGCGGCGACCGCGTGGTCCTCTTCATGGACAACGCCGCGGAGGTGGTCATCGGCCTGTTCGCCACCCTTAAGGCGGGCGCCGTCTTCTCCATCATCAACCCCACCACCAAACGAGCCAAACTGCGGCAGATCCTGGACAACTGCCGCCCCACCGCCCTGGTCGTGGACGAAGGCCGTCTGGACGTCGTGGCCGGCCTGGACGCCGAGATAGACTCCCTGCGCTACCTGCTGGCGGTGACCACCGTGTCGCTGGACGGGGTCGCTAGCCGCGCCCGCGCGGAGACCTGGGCGCGCGTGCTGGCCCGGCAGGAACCGCGGCCACCGGTGCGCGTGATCGACCTTGATCTGGCCGCCATTATCTACACCTCCGGCAGCACCGGCGTGCCCAAAGGGGTGATGTCGGCCCACCGCAACGTGCTGGCGGCTACCACCTCGATCAACGGCTACCTGCGTAACACGCCGCAGGACGTGATCCTGGATGTGCTGCCCCTCTCCTTTGACTACGGCCTGTACCAGATCTTCCTCGCCTTCCAGGTTGGCGCGCGGGTGGTGCTGGAGAAGGGCTTCCTTTACCCGGCGGTGGTCGTGGAGCGCATGCAGGCAGAAGGGGTGACGGCCTTCCCCGGTGTGCCCACCCTCTTCTCGCTTCTGCTCCAGCATCGACGCAACGCCTTCGACCTGCCCGCGCTCCGCTACCTGACCAACACCGCCGCCGCCCTGCCGGTGAGCCACATCACGCGTATTCGCGAGGCCTTTCCCCGGGCCACGCTCTTCTCCATGTACGGCCTGACGGAGTGCAAGCGGGTATCCTACCTGCCGCCGGAGGAGCTGGACCGGCGGCCGGGCTCCGTGGGCATCCCCATTCCCAACACTGAGGTCTACCTGATTGACGAGCGCGGCGAGCGGCTCCCGCCGGGCTCCGTGGGCGAGCTGGTGGTGCGCGGCTCCCACGTCATGCGTGGGTACTGGAACGACCCGGATGAGACGGCCAAGCGCTTTCGCCCCGGGCCGCTGCCGGGTGAGACCGTCCTACACACCGGTGACCTAGTGCGCATGGACGAGGAGGGGTTCCTGTACTTCATCGCCCGCATGGACGACGTGATCAAGAGCCGTGGGGAGAAGGTCAGCCCCAAAGAGGTGGAGGCCGTCGCCTACCGGCTGGAGGGTGTGCTGGACGCGGCCGTGGTGGGCGTGCCGGACCCGGTGCTGGGTGAGGCGGTCAAACTGGTGGTCTCCCTCGCCCCGGGCAGCCCCCTCACCGAGCGGGACATCCGTCGTCATTGCCATCAGCACCTTGAGGACTTCATGGTGCCCAAGTACGTGGAGATCTGGCCAGACCTGCCCAAGACGCCGGCGGGCAAGATCGATAAGCTGGCCATCCGCGCCCGCTACGGCACGGACGACGCCGTGGTCACCGCGCCGTCGGTGGCCGACTGACAGAATGCCCCGGTCCGTCACCGGATCTGCACGTGACACGGCCCGGTTCTGTATCTGGTCCCCATACCCTCACCCTGAGGGGGAGCGGGCGGATGAGGTTGGGGCGCCACCGGCGCTGGACCGCTGGCATGGGCGGGAGAGGGAGGAATGCGTGAACACGGACGCTCCTGCCCTGGCAACCACACGACGTCCATGGGCGCGCCGTCTCCTGCGCGTGCTGCGCGAGCAGGGTAAAGCCGCGCACGTGCGCCTGCGGGTGCCGCTTCTGCTTGGTCGGCTGCTTCCGTCGAACATGTGCGGCGAGGTGCGTGCCCTGCTCCTCCGCCTCACCGGTGCCCAGGTGGGTGCGCGGACCTTGATCTTCGGCGCGATCGATCTGCACGGCCTGCATCCTGCCGGCAGGCGGCTCTGGATCGGCCGTGACGTCCAGATCGGCCCGAACTGTAGCATCGACCTCAGCGCCGAGGTCCGGATCGAGGATGGGGTGGCGATCGGTCATCATGTAGTGATCATCACGGCGGACCACCAGATCGCGGGCCCCACGCACCGATGTGGTCCCGTTGTTCCTCGCCCCGTCGTCATCGAGCGCGGTGCCTGGGTAGGCGCACGGGCCACGCTCCTCCCCGGGGTGACGATTGGGGCCGGTAGCGTGGTCGGTGCTGGCTCCGTCGTGTACCACAACGTCGCTCCCAACACCCTGGTAGCCGGGGCGCCGGCCCGAGCGATCCGGCATCTGGGAGAACCGCTCGGTGAGGGAGCCGGCCCCGTGAAGGGCGAGCGAGATGGCCATGCTGACACGAAACGAGATCGCGGCACGGGTACGGGAGTTTATTCTGCTGAACTTCGTCCTCGCTGATGAGGCGCTCGCTGAGCACGACAACCTCATCGAAACAGGCATCCTTGATTCCACCGGGCTGCTGGAGTTGGTGCTGTTTCTCGAAGAGACCTTTGCGATCGCCATCCCGCAGGAAGACCTGTTACCGGAATGGTTTGAGACGATCGCCCGCATCACCGACTACGTGGCCACCCGCCTGGCGCACTCACGGGCGCGGGTCTCCTGAGACGGCGGGTCGAGGGGGTGGCGGATGGCCGACGTGTGGGCTCAGTGTTCTGAACCCGGTGCCGACGCGGATCTAGCGGCGGCGGTGCAGACGCTGCTGCCGGCGCTGGCGGAGTTTGCTCGCTATCGGGACGGCCGCGCCGGCGCCGCCCGCACCGGCTGGAAGAGGGCACTTCAGGAGGAGCTGCCGCGGCGGGGCGCCGGGCCGGATGCGGTGCTCGCCCTCCTGCGCGATGTGCTCATCCCGAACGGCCTGCGCACCGGCGCCCCCGGTTTCTGCGGTTGGGTGACCACGGCGCCCACGGTCGTTCCACTGGTAGCGGCGCTGGCCGCCAGCGTGGCGGGGCCGGCGCGCATGTTGCTGCAGCCGTTCAACGTGGTGGAGGACCTGGCGCTGCGCTGGCTCAAGGAGCTGCTGGGCATCCCGCCGGCGTACCAGGGGCTGTTTGTCAGCGGCGGCGCGATCGCCAACCTCATCGGCCTGGGGGCGGCACGCCAGTGGGTCTACGAGCGGCACGGCCTGGACGCGGCCGAGAGCGGTATCGCGGGTCTGCCCGAGCCGCGCATCTATACATCGAGTGAGGCCCACCACGTGATCCACCGTGCGGCTGCGGTGCTCGGTCTTGGCCGGCGCGCCGTAGTGGAGATCCCTGTCGATACCGACTTCCGGCTGGACGTCGAGGCGCTGCGGGAGCGCCTACGGCGGGATCGGGCCGCCGGCTGCACGCCGATCGCGGTGGTGGCCACGGCCGGCACGGTGAACACCGGCGCGGTGGACCCGATCGCCGCCCTGGTGGAGCTGTGCCGGGAGGAGGGGCTGTGGCTGCACGTGGACGGTGCCTATGGACTGCCCGCGGTGCTCGACCCGGAGACCGCGCCGTTATTCGCGGGGACGGCGGCGGCCGACTCGCTGGTGGTGGACCCGCACAAGTGGCTGGCGACGCCGGTGGGCTGCGGCGCCGTGTTTGTGCGCGATCGTGACCTGCAGCTACGAGCTTTCCGCCTCAACCCGGCCGACTACCTGGACGAGGCGGGTGACGACGAGCGAGGCCGTCAGCTCCAGGGGCTGGGCCTGCAGTTTCACCACCTCGGTCTGGAGCAGACGGCGCCGGCACGTGGCGTGGCGGTGTGGGCGCTGCTCAAAGAGATCGGCGCCGAGGGGGTGCGCGCGCGGGTGCGGCGCCACAACGGCTTCGCCCGCCGACTGGCGGCGCGCGTGCGAGCCTCGCCCGTGCTGGAGTTGCTGGCGCCGGTGACGCTCTCCATCTGCTGCTTCCGCTACGTGCCCTCAGAGCTGCGCGGGCCGGCAGCGGACCAAACGCTGCTCAACTGGCTCAACCGGCAGGTGCTGCGTCTGGTGCAGGGGCGCGGGCGTTGCATGCCCTCGGGCACGGTGCTGCGGGGCGCGTTCGCCATTCGCGCCTGCTACATCAACCCGCGCACCACCACCGCCGACGTCGATGCCCTGGCCGAAGAGGTCGAGCGCTGCGGCGCGCTGGTGTGGGAGAGGCTACGACGACACGCCGCTGGATGAACGGGAGTCACACCAAGGCAGCATAGGAGGGACGCCATGATCCAGCCCGAGCAGGCGATAGGTCACCCGCCGATCAAGCGGACTGACTGGCCATCGGTCAGCATCGCCATCTGCACGCGCAACCGGCACGCGAGCCTGCGCCGGGCGGTGGCGGCGGTGGTGGCCGCTGACCCCGCGGTGGAGGAACTGCTAATCATCGACCAGTCGGACGAGTTCATCCCCCTGGAACGGCCGTGGGCGCGCGGCTTCCGGCACGTGCGCAGTGCGAGCCGGGGGCTGTCGCGGGCGTGCAATGAGGCGCT
>JBHOQW010000294.1:0-14209 GCA_042408665.1 Dehalococcoidia bacterium | reverse complement strand
TGCGCGACGAAAACCGCCAGGAGGTGCGGCTGAGCGACCTCCGCGGTCAGCCGGTCATGATCGTGTTCTACCCCTTCGCCTTCTCGCCCGTCTGCCAGGGCGAGCTGTGCACCATCCGCGACGAGTGGTCCGCCTTCGAGCAGGCCGGCGCCAAGGTGCTGGCCATCAGTCGGGACAGCGTCTGGACCCTGAAGGCATGGAAGGAACAGCAGGGCTTCAAGCACACGCTGCTCTCGGACCCGAAAGGCGAGGTCGCGCGCCTCTACGGCTGCTGGAACGAGGACCTGGCGGCGGCCGAGCGCCTTACGGTGGTGGTGGACCGCAACGGGGTGGTGACGTACGTCACCCGCAGCCCGTCGCTTGCCACCCCGCGTGACCAGCTCGAGGCCCTGCGCGCCGTGCAGGCCGCGGCCGCCCAATAGCACCGGTATGTCGTGGTGGGAGCGGTGGCTGGACCGGCTGCGGCGCCGACCGACGGAGCCGGTGGCGCTGGACCCGCTCCAGCAGCTTGCCGTGCGGGCGCTGGCCCGCTTCGGGCCGCTCCCCTACAGCCGCCTGGCGGCCGAGGTCACGGCCGCGCGCCCGGCCACCTCGGCCGACGTCGTGGGCGGCCTGCTGCGGCTGGAGGCGGCGGGGATCATCGAGCGGCTGCCCCCCGGCCGGCCCGCCCCGCCCACCTCGCTCCCGCTTGCGGGGCAGGAGCTGGACGTGAGGGCCGGCCGGGGTGACGACCGGCGCTACCGGCTGACGCGACGCGGGCGGCGCATCGCGCGCTACATCCCCGCCGAGCCGCGCTCCGTGATGCAATTTTCCATCTGAGGCGGGAGGTAAGGTGCGCTTTCCGGATGGCTTCTTCTGGGGCAGCGCCGTCGCCGCCCACCAGGTCGAGGGCAACAATTGGGCCAGCGACTGGTGGGCCTGGGAGCACGCGCCCGGCACGCCCTGCGTGGAGCCGTCCGGTGACGCCTGCGATTTCTACCACCGCTACCGCGAGGACATCGCCCTGCTGGCCGCCCTCGGCCACCAGGTATTCCGCTTTTCGGTGGAGTGGGCCCGCATCGAGCCGGAAGAGGGTGAGTTCTCCCGCGCCGCCCTGGCTCACTACCGGCGCGTGCTCGGCGCCTGCCACGACGCGGGCATCACGCCGATGGTCACGCTGCACCACTTCACCTCGCCGCGCTGGTTTGCCGAGCGGGGTGGCTGGGAGCGGGCGGAGAACGTGCCGTTCTTCGGCCGATACGCGGAGCGGGTCATACGGGCGCTGGGCGACCTGATCCCTTACGTGTGCACCATCAACGAACCGAACATCGTCGCCACCCTCGGGTACCTGGCCGGCGTGTTCCCGCCCGGTCGCCGGGACCGCGACGCCCGCCATCGCGCCAACACCAACTTCATCGCCGCCCACCGGCTGGCGGTGGAGGCGGTCCGCTCCGGACCCGGCAACGCCCGGGTCGGCCTCACCCTGGCGATGACGGACTACCAGGCCGTACCAGGGGGCGAGGAGCGGCTGCAGGCCATCCGGCAGGTGATGCACGACGTCTTCCTGGACGCGGTAGCCGCGGACGGCTCGGATTTCATCGGCGTGCAGACCTATACCCGCCAGCGGATCGGCCCAGAGGGGGCGCTGGGACCGGAGCCCGGCGTAGAGACCACGCAGATGGGCTACGAGTTCTGGCCCGAGGCCCTGGAGGCATGCGTGCGAGAGGCGGCGGCCCGCACATGCAAGCCGGTGATCGTCACCGAGAACGGCATCGGCACCGCGGACGACAGCCGCCGCATCGCCTACATCGAGACGGCGCTGCGGGGGCTGCACCGCGCGATCAGCGACGGCGTGGACGTGCGCGGCTACATCCACTGGTCCTCGATGGACAACTTCGAGTGGACGCGGGGCTACGGCCCCACCTTCGGCCTCATCGCCGTCGACCGCGAGACGCTGGCACGCCGCCCCAAACCCAGCGCCTACTGGTACGCGACCGTGATCCGCCGGAACGGGCTGGAGTGAGCCTCCACCACACCGTGGTACCATGCCGATATGCCGGCTCGCACCGAGGCGCTTCCAGACACACGCAGCGAAGACCGAGCACTGCTGCGCGACGCAGTGGCGGCAGCGCGGCAGGGAGGTGCCGTGCTGCGCGCGATGTTTCGCCAGCGGCCGGAGGCACGGGTGAAGAGTGGCCCGCGCGATCTGGTCACCGAGGCAGACCTGGCAGCCGAGCGGGCCATCCTCGACTACCTGTGCGCGCGGTATCCAGACCATGGCTGGATCTCCGAAGAGACAGGCACATCGCCGGACGCGGCGTCGCTGGTGTGGGTGATCGACCCGCTGGATGGCACCTCCAACTTCGCCCACGGGTTCCCCCATTTCTGCGTCTCAATTGCCCTGCTCGACGAGGGCCGTTCACGCATTGCCGTGGTGTACGATCCCATCCGGCGTGAGCTGTTCACCGCCATATGCGGTGGCGGCGCCTGGCTTGGTCGGCGTCGACTGTCGGTCTCCACCGTGGACGCCCTGGAGCGGGCGATGGTGACCACCGGCTTCCCGTACGAGCCGCCAGAGCAGCGGCGTGCGGCGGCAGACCTCACCGCACGAGTGATCGAGCGCGTGCAGATGCTGCGCCGCAGCGGCTCGGCGGCGCTGGACCTGGCCTACGTGGCCGCCGGTCGGCTGGAGGCGCACTTTGAGTTCGGGCTCAGCCTGCACGACGTAGCCGCCGGCCTGCTCCTGGTGCACGAGGCCGGTGGGCGGGCAGAGGAGCTCGCCCTGCCCGGCTGGCGCACCGGCTACCTGGCCAGCAACGGCACCGCCCTGCACGACGAGGTCCTGGACCTGCACCGCCACCACCTCGGGCCGGTAGAAGCGCGGCCGCCGAGCCTCATCCCAGTGGGTAGGACGGGGTGAGGGTTTACCGCAGTGAAGGCTCTGCGCCACCATCTTGCTCGATCTTGTGGGAGCCGTCTGAATGTGCCAGCCGTACACGACGTGGGTGGAGCTCGACCGTGCGGCACTGCTGCACAATGTGCGCGCGCTCAAGCGCCTGATCGCGCCGGCCCGGTTCATGGCCGTGGTCAAGGGGAACGCCTACGGCCACGGCATGGTCGAGGTGGCCGGCGCCATCGCACCGCACGTGGACTGGTTCGGGGTCAACTCCCTCGAAGAAGCGCAGGGCCTGCGCGCCGCCGGCATCGGCCAGCCGGTGCTGATCATGGGTGCCACCCCGCCGGAGCGACTTGCAGAGGTCGTGCGTGGTGGCTTCCGCCAGGTGGTGTACGACCGCGCCGGCGCCGAGGCGCTGGCCGCGGCCGCCGCCCGCCTGGGCCGGCGCGCCACCGTGCACCTCGAGGTCGAGACCGGCACCAACCGCCTGGGCGCTCGGGGAAGCGCCGCGGCCGAGCTAGCCGCGTTCATCCGCGCGCAGCCCGCCCTGGTGTTGGAGGGCGTCTACACCCACTACGCCAACGTGGAGGACACGCTGGACAACTCCTACGCCGAGCACCAGCTCCGTCGCTACCGGGAGGCCCTGACCGATGTCGGCGCTTGCGACGGGCTGCTCATGCACACCGCGGCTACCGCTGCCGGTATCCTCTATCCGCAGACCCGCTTTGGCATGGTGCGCGTGGGCATCGGCCTGTACGGGCTGTGGCCATCGGCAGAGACGGCGGAGGCCGCCCACCGCGCCGGCATCGCGCTGGACCTGCGGCCGGTCTTGAGCTGGAAGGCGCGGGTGGTGCACCTGAACGACGTGCCCTTCGGCGAGCCGGTGGGTTACGGCTGTACCTACGTGGCCACGCGCCCGCGGCGCATCGCCGTGCTGCCGGTGGGGTACTACGAGGGCTTCGACCGCAGCCTGTCCAACCGCGGCCGCGTGCTGATCCGCGGGCAGGTTGCGCCGGTGGTGGGCCGCGTGGCCATGAATATGACCATGGTGGACGTGACGGACATCCCCGGCGTAGCGGTGGGCGACGAGGCAGTGCTCATCGGCCGCCAGGGTGACCGTTCCCTCACCGCGGACGACATGGCCGCGCTCCTGGACACGATCAACTACGAGGTGGTGACGCGCATCAACCCGGCGCTGCCGCGCATCTGGGTCAACGCCCATGCCGCGGAGCAAGAGGCCTGAGCCTCAGCGTACGCCCGCCCTCACCCCGCCCTTCGGGCACCCCCCTCCCGCTCGCGGGAGAGAGGGCTAGGGGTGAGGGTCTCGTGTCGGAGGCGCTCCAGCACCAGGCGGTCCGTGGGGAAGGCAAGGTCCTCGGGGAGGGCGTCCAGAGGGAAGAAGCGCACGTCATCTAGGCCGTCGCCGGGGCACAGTTCCCCGCCCTCAACCTCACCGGTAAACCAGACACCCACCGTCTGCCGCGCCGGATCATGGAAGTTGGAGTGCACGGCGTACACGTCCGTGAGGCGCACGCGCAGGCCGGTCTCCTCCTCGAACTCACGCCGTGCCGCCTCACAGACGTCTTCGTCCCATTCCACGTAGCCGCAGGGGATACACCACCGGCCGCGATAGGAACCGGTGCGGCGGCCCAGGAGCACCGCGCCATCGCCGGGGCGACGCACGATCACCGCCACCCCCACGGCGGGGTTGCGGTAGTGGACGAAGCCGCAGGCCAAACAAGTGGGACGTAACCGCCCGCCGACCGGACGCGCCTCTAACCGGCCGGCACAGAAGGGACAAAAACGGAAGTCCGTCGCGTCCACAACGCCTACGCCCCACCGGTCTGCCCCGGCGCGGCGGCCCGGCCGGTGAGCACGCGGTCCAGGGCCGCCACCGCCTCGTCGATCTCCGCGTCGCTCACCGTAAGCGGCGGCGCAATGCGCAGGACGTTGGGCCGCAGGTTGTTGAGCAGCAGCCCCTCGCCCAGGGCCGCGCGCACCACCTCCTCAGCGATATCGGCCTCGAACTCGACCGCACACAGCAGGCCCCGTCCGCGCACCTCGCGGATCACCGCATGCCGGTCCTCCAGGCCACGCAGCTTGGCCATCAGCCGCTCGCCCTTGGCCTTCACCTGGGCCGGGATATCGTGGTCGATGACGTATTTGAGCACGGCATAGCCGGCCGCCGTCGCCAGCGGGTTGCCGCCGAAGGTGGAGCCGTGGTCACCGGGCTGGAAGGTGGCGGCCACCTGCTCCTTGGCCAGGATGGCGCCGATCGGCACTCCGCCGGCCAGTCCCTTGGCCAGCGTCATCACATCCGGCTCGACGCCGAACTGCTCGTAGGCCCACAGCGTGCCGGTGCGGCCCACGCCCGTCTGCACCTCATCGAGGATGAGCAGGAGGCGCTGCTCGTCGCACCAGGCGCGCACCTGTTTGAGGTACTCGTCGTCGGGGATGTTCACGCCGCCCTCGCCCTGGATCGGCTCCAGCAGCACGGCGCAGGTCTTATCGGTGGTGGCGTCCTTGATGGCCTGGACATCGTTGAAGGGCACATTGACGAAGCCGGGCATGAGCGGCGCGTACGGCGCCTTGTACTTCTCCGTGCCGGTGGCCGTCACCGCTGCCAGCGTGCGGCCGTGGAAGGAGTTGAGGGCGGAGATGATCTCGTAGGCGCCGTGGCGGTGCTCGCGGCCCCATTTGCGCGCCAGCTTGATCGCCGCCTCGTTGGCCTCGGCGCCGCTGTTGCAGAAAT
This sequence comes from Dehalococcoidia bacterium, assembly GCA_042408665.1. Lineage (GTDB taxonomy): Bacteria > Chloroflexota > Dehalococcoidia > CAUJGQ01 > CAUJGQ01 > CAUJGQ01. The sequence goes on along the minus strand of JBHOQW010000294.1, from coordinate 8,582 downwards.
ACACGCGGTCAAAGCAGGAATGCCGCACCAGCAGCTCGGCCAATTGGAGCTGCGGCACCGTGTAGAACAGGTTGGAGACGTGGATCAGCGTCTCCGCCTGCCGCTTGATGGCATCGACCAGCACCGGGTGGCAGTGCCCCAGGCTCACCACCGCGATGCCGGCCACGAAATCTAAGTAGCGGTTGCCCTGGTCGTCCCAGACGTAGGAGCCTTCGCCCCGCACCAGCGTGACCGGCGTTCGCCGCCCGGTCTGAAAGAACACCTTCCGCTCCACGCTCGGCCAGTCGACGCCTGCCGTCATGGTCCTGTCCTCCTGCACACTTGGCCGCCCGTGCCCGTTCTCCCCCGCTATGCGACGCGGGTGCCCGTCTCGGCGCCGTTCAGGGCTGCGAGCAGGGCGTGCGGCTCGCGGCCGTCCACAATGATGCTGGCGGCACCCGCACGCGCTGCGTGCAGGCACGCCTCCACCTTGGGGATCATGCCGCCGGACACGACGCCGGCCCGCATCAATTCCTCGGCCTCATCCGGCGACAGGCGCGCCCGCACCGCCCCGGCGGCGTCTTTCACCCCCGGCACGTCGGTGAGGAACACCAACCACTCCGCCCCCAGAGCCACCGCCACCGCGCCGGCCACTGTATCGGCGTTGATGTTCAGCAGAGCGGCGTCCGGGGACGGCGGCGCCACATCTAGGCCGATGGAGGAGAGCACCGGCAGATATCCCGCCTGCAGCAGCCTTGCCAGCAGCCCCGTGCGCACCTCCCGCACCGCGCCCACGCGGCCCAGCTCCGGCTCGCGCACCTCGGCCAGCACCGTGGGACCGTCGGCGCCGGACAGGCCCACCGCTTGGCCGCCCAGGGCGTTCAGGGCGGCGGTGATCTGCTTGTTCACCAGGCCGGCGAGCACGGCCACCACCACCTCCAGCGCCGCGGCATCGGTCACGCGCAAGCCGCGCACGAACTGCGTGCCCGCGCCGTGCAGCTTCAGCCACTCCGTGGCCTGCGGCCCACCGCCGTGCACTACCACCACCCGCCGACCGGATCGGTGCAGCGTGACCACGTCTTCCAGGGTGGTGTCGTGCGCACCCAGGGTGCTGCCGCCGATTTTGATCACGATCACGCTCATGGGCCGCGCTCCAGGTGAGTCTGCAAACAACGGGCTTACCCTCACCCCCAGCCCCTCCCCCGCGCGGGAGAGAGGGTGGGGGGGTGAGAGCCAAACGTTACGTCGTGTACTCCGCGTTGATCTTGACGTACTCCTCCGTGAGGTCACAGCCCCAGGCGACGGCGGAGGCGGTGCCCACGCCCAGGTCGGCGGCGAGCACCACCTCTGGGCCGCGCAGCGCCGCCAGGGTACGCGCGGTATCAATGGGCAGGGGCACGCCGTCGGCGTACAGCACCACGTCGCCGATCATGACCTTGACGCGTTCCAAGTCCACCCGCGCGCCGCTGCGGCCCACGGCCATCATGATACGGCCCCAGTTGGGGTCGTTCCCGTACACCGCCGCCTTGACCAGCGGCGAGGCGCTCACCGTACGCGCCGCCCGCCGCGCCTCCTCTTCGGAAGCGGCGCCGGTGATGCGCACCTCGATGAGCTTCGTCGCGCCCTCGCCGTCGCGGGCGATCTCACGCGCCAGGTACCGACACACGGCTAGCACAGCCTGGGCCAGGGGCGCCCAGGCCGGATGCGTAGGCGTCAACGTCGATCCACCGGCCGCGCCGCTGGCGAACAGCGTCACCGTGTCGCTGGTGCTGGTGTCGTGGTCCACGCTGATCATGTTGAACGTGTCGCGCACGGCCGGCCGCAGCAAGGCATCGATGTGCTCGGGCGGCACCGGCGCGTCGGTGGTGAGAAAGCCGAACATGGTGGCCATGTCCGGATGGATCATACCCGCACCCTTGGCGATGCCGCCCACCGTGTAAGTGACGCCCTCCACCGTGAAGCGCGCGGCGATGTGCTTGGGGCGGGTATCCGTGGTCATGATGGCGCGGGCCAGCGCCGCGCCCCCCTCCGGCGAGAGCCGGATGCGGGGAAACGCCGCCCGGATGCGCTCCATCGGCAGCAGGCGACCGATCACGCCGGTGCTGGCCACCACGACCTCGGTGGCCGGGCAGCCGAGCCGCGCCGCCGCCAGGGCGGCCATCTCCTCGGCGTCGGCGATGCCCTGCGCGCCGGTGCAGACGTTGGCGCAGCCGGAATTGACGATCAGGCCGCGGGCGCGCCGGCCGGCTAGGTGCCGGCGGGACACGATCACCGGCGCGCCCTGCACCGTGTTCTGAGTGAACATGCCCACGGCCGTGCACGGGCGGTCTGCGGCCAGCAACCCGAGGTCGAGGCGGTCCGAGGCGGGGTCCTTGATCCCGGCGGCCACGGCGCCGGCGATGAACCCTTTGGCGGAAGTCACGGTCCCGTCCGGGATCAGTTCAAGCGTCAAGGCAAACCCTCTCGCGGGTGGAATGGACGTGCTCGGGTATGAGGGGGACGGCGATGGGGGAGGCCCCGGCGGGTCCGGGGCCGTCATCGCGCGCGGGTGCGCGGCAGCGTGATCCGATGTGCAGCCATGGTCATCGCCGTTGAGGGTCAGGCGCGAGTATAGCAGGTCCCGCGTCAATGCGCTACGACGTCCCTCCGCGACCGGCCGCGCTCGCGGTCCCTGGCTTGGCGTTGCTGACCCGGAACGCGCTGGGGCAGACGTCGTTGAGCGGGCAATCGGCGCAGTTGGGCGCCCGTGCCGTGCAGGTGTGGCGCCCGTGCTTGATCAGCGCCACGTGGAAGGCGTACACATCCTCCGCCGGCACCATCCCCTCCAGGAGCGTGTGCGCCCGCGCCTCGCTCGCGCTCGCCGGGATCAGGCCCAGGCGCCGGCTCACGCGGTACACGTGCGTGTCCACCGGCAGGGCCGGCCGGCCCAGCGCGAACATGAGCACGCAGGCTGCGGTCTTCGGCCCCACCCCCGGAAGGGCCAGCAGCCAGGCGCGCGCCTCCTCCAGCGGCAGGTCCTTCAAGAACGACAGGTCAAACGCCCCCCGCTCTGCCCGGATGCGTTGCAGCACCGCCTTGATGCGCGGCGCCTTCTGCCCGGCCAGGCCGCCGTCGCGGATGGCGGCGGCGATGGCCTCCGCCGGCGCGGCGGCGATCGCCTCCCAGGTCGGAAATGTGGCCAGCAGCCGGGCGAAGGCCTTGCCGGAGAGGGTGTCGTTGGTGTGCTGGGAAAGGATGGTCAGCACCAGCTCGCCCACGGCGTCCCCGTGCGGGCGCCATGGCAAATCACCGTAGCGCGGGCGCAGGCGCGCCAGGACGAGCCGCGGGGTAACGGGGACGGCCGGGTCGGTGGTCATGGGTCGGCGTTCCGCAGCAGGGTACGCGCCAGCGCCGGCAGAAAGGGCCAGCGGGCCAGTTCCCGGTCATAGGTCGATTCGCCGCGCATGACGCGGAACAGCGCCTGCCACAGGTAGGCCACGCGTCGGCTGAGCCGGAAGGTGAGCCACGGCGACAGGCGCAGGCTGGCGTAGAACAGGCGGGCGATGACGCGCGCCGCCCGCAGCTCCGGCATCAACACGCGGTCCACCGCCCGCTCGTAGGAGCCCAGCCACCGCCGGCCCTCCACCAGCGCCCGCGCCGCGTGCACGGCCGCGAGCTGGCCGCTGCGCACGGCGTAGTAGATGCCCTCCTCGCTGAACTCGTCGGCCAGCCCGGCGGCGTCGCCCAGCAGGGCCGCGCCCTCGCCGGCGATCGGCACCGGACCGCGACGGAACAGGATCTTGTGCCCCATCAGCCGCTCCACCGGCGCGCCGGCCAGGCCTAGGCGCTCGAGATAGCCGGTGAGGGAGGCACGCAGGGTCCGGGCAGCGCGCGGCGGCACGACGAGCCCGATGGAGAGCACCTCCGCTTTGGGGAACAGCCAGGCGTACCCCCAGGGCCGGTAGCCAAGGTCCAAATTGGCCAGTCCGCGCCACGCCGCCCGCGCGGCCAGCGGCGCCTGTACCTCCGCCTCCAGGGCCACGCTCTCGGCCAGCCCCTCACCGAGGCCCAGGGCGCGCGCCACCAGGCTGTTGGCTCCGTCCGCCCCCAGCAGCAGCCGGCAGCGCACCGTGCCGGCGCTGGTGCGGAGCTCGAACCCGTCCGCCCGGCGCTCGATCCCGCGCAGCGCCACACCGTCGGCCAGGCGTGCCCCGGCCGCCTGCGCCTGCCGGACGAGCAGGTGGTCGAAGCGGTCGCGCATGACCAGGTAGGCGATGGGGGCCTGCGCCCAGCGGGTGAAGCCGTGCCGGCCGAGGTAGGTAAGGCGCAGGCCGGTGACGGTGTCCTCGATGACCTCGTCGATGGGAAAGTCGAGGGCACGGGCGGTACGCACAGGGATACCGCCGGCGCAGCTCTTGTACCGCGGCAGGCGGGCACGCTCGACCAGCAGGGTGTCCACCCCGCGCAGCGCCAGCCCGCGCGCCGCCGTGGCGCCCGCCGGGCCCGCGCCCACCACCACCGCGTCCGCGTCCATGCGCATACTACAATGAGTATACGGGCTTGGCGCCCGCCCCGGCCCGGCCGGGGTCCGCTGGTCGGCCCCGGTGCCGCAGCACGATCTTGCATGCGCTCTTCCGGGGGGCTAGCCTCAGGGACACACCGGGCCCCCGGTGCGAGTGCCGTTCCGAGGGATGCGCGTGGAAGAGCTCCGTATCGGCGAGACCCCGAAGCTGCGTGATCCGGTCCTCGTGCTGGCCTTCGCGGGGTGGAACGACGCCGGTCAGGCGGCGACCGGTGCCGCCCGCTTCCTCATCGACGCCTGGTCCGCCACCCGCTTCGGCGAGGTAGACCCCGAGCCCTTCTTCAACTTCACCGAGCAGCGGCCCACCATCCGCCTGGCCGGGGGAACGTTGCGGGAAATTGCCTGGCCGGCCAACGAGCTCTATTATGCCCAGCCCGAGGGCACGCGCGACTTCGTGATCTGGCTGGGCGTGGAGCCACACCTGCGCTGGCGGCTGTTCGCCGACCTGGTCATGGAGCTCATCGCCCGGTGCGGCGTCACCCTGGCCGTTAGCCTCGGCGGCCTGCAGGCCGACGTGCCCCATTCGCGTCCCCTGCGCGTCACGGGCTCCAGCACCGATGAGCTCTTGCAGGAGCGCCTGCGCACCACCGCCGTCACCGGCTCCCGCTATCAGGGGCCGACCGGGATCGTCGGCGTGCTCGGCGACCGCTTTCGGCGCAGCGGCCTGCCCAGCGCCTCCCTGTGGGCCAACGTGCCGCACTACATCAACGCCCCGGCCAACCCCAAGGCCACCGAGGCGCTGCTGGAACGCCTGGATATCCTGTTCGATCTGGGCCTGGACCTGCGCGAGCTGCACGAGCTGGGCGAGCGCTTCAACCGGGAGGTGACCGAGGCCGTCGAGGCCGACGCTGACGCCGCGGCCTACGTGCGCCAGTTGGAAGAGCGCCTGGACGCCGAGGAGCAGGCGGCCGAGCGGCCGTCGCTGCCTAGCGGTGAGGCGCTGGTGCGCGAGCTGGAGGAATTTTTCCGCCGCCGCCAGGAAGAGGAGGGCCAGTAGGAGGCACACGGGTTCCCTGCCGCCGCGCACGTCGGTATAGTGCCAGTAGGACCACCCCGCCCCCGGAGGACGAGCCGGATGGACATCCTCGCCGCGCTGCTCTTGATGGTCGTCATGTTCATCGTCATTCCGGTTGCCGCCTGCGCGATCACCATCGCTTTCCTCGGCGGCTGGGAGCGTTTCCTGCCGGCGGCGCTGCGCGGGGGCAGCGCTCCCGCCGGCGAACGCCAGGGCGAGCATCACTAGATCCGGTCCTCACGTCCCCTCGCGTAGCCAGCAGCCGCCCGGGCACCGTGGCCTGAAGACGCGGCCTTCAACTCATGCGCGTTCCGTCAAGAAGGGGATGAGCACGGCCAAAAAGGCCTCGAGCTGGTCGTGATGGACCCAGTGGCCGGCGTTGGGGATCAGCACCGAGCGGTAGTTGTGGAAGGCCGACGCCTTGCCGTCCTTCTCCGGGTCCGTCGCCCAGCTCCGGTCACCGCGCACGAGCAGCACGGGCCGGCGGATCTGGTTCCAGATCTCGCGCGCCTCGTCGATGTTGAACTCGTAGGGTGAGCGGAGTCGGACGTAGTTGTCGAACTTCCAGGTGTAGCTGCCGTCCTCGTGCCGGCGGGTGCCGTGCAGGGTGAGGTGGCGCGCCATCTCCGGGGTGAGGTGCGGGTTGGCCTCCTGCATCCGCCGCACGGCGTCCTCGAATGTAGGATAATGGCGCGGCGTGCGCCGCTCGAACTCGCGGATCTGGAGCACGTACTCCCGCATCCGCTGGCTGGCCGGGCGGCGGCTGCTGATCCCCGGGCCTAGGCCCTCGATGGCGCACACCCGCTCCACGCGCTCCGGGAAGACACCGGCATACTGGAGGGCGATGCCCCCACCCAGTGAATGCCCCACGATCGGCAATGGGTCACGGCCCAGATGGTCGGCGAAAGCGGCGATGTCCACCACGTAATCGGGCAGGCTGTACTGGCTGCCCACCGCCCAGTCGCTGTCGCCGTGCCCGCGGAGATCCACAGCGTACACGGCGAAATAGGGCACCAGCGCCGCCGCCACCCGGTCCCAGTTACGGGCGTGGTCACGGCCGCCGTGGATCAGCAAGAGGGGCGGCTTTGCCTCGTCGCCCCACTGCACGTAATGCAAACGCAACCCCTGGGACGTGTAAAACCCGGATCGCGGTTCCATTTCGCTCATGCGACCTCCTGGAGAATGCGCGCCAGCTCCGCCGCGTAGGCGCGCGCCTTCCACGGACCCAGGCCGGCCACCCGTACCACTTCCGGCTCGGTGGTCGGCGCCGCGTAGGCCAGGGCGCGCAGCGCGGCGTTGGGCAGGATCACATCCGGCTCCACACCCCGCGCCGCCGCCACGCGCCGCCGCCACTCCCGCAGGGCCTCATACCGGGCCACGATGCGCGGATCGGGGGGTGGTCCGGCTCGGGGCGGCTGCGGCGGTTGCGCGTGTAGGCCGCGCCGCACCGCGGCCAGGATGCCGTTGCCGTACCGATCGACCTGCAGCGGCGTCAACCCTAGGCGGCGCAGGGCGTTCAGGTCAAGCGGGGCCCGCGCGGCGATGGCCACCAGGGCCTCGTCGGAGAGCAACTTGAACGGCGGCCGGTTCTGGGCACGGGCGCGCTCGTCCCGAAAGAGGTAGAGTTCGCGCAGCACCGCCCGACCGCGCGGCGGCAGGTCGCGCGCGCCTTTGATGCGCCAGAACCCCTGCTCATCGAAGCCGCGCTCCTCTGGCACGGCCCGGCTCACCCGCTCAAACTCCTCCGCGGCTTCCTCCAGACGCCCCTCGGCCTCCAGCCGCTCGCGCAGGATATCGTGCAGGGGCAACAGGTAGCGCACGTCGGCGCCGGCGTAGCGCAACGCCGCCGGCGGGATCGGCCGCTCCCCCCAGTCGTGCCGCTGGAAGCGCTTTTCCAGCCGGACGTTGAACAGCTCGGCCAGCAGGTCCGCCAGGCCATAACGGCGGATGCCGAGCAGCCGCGCGGCGATCATGGTGTCGAACACGGGGGCGATGCCCCAGCCGAAATCGCGACGGAGGGCCAGGATATCGCCCTCCGCCGCGTGCAGCACCTTCGTGGAGCGCGGGTCGTTGAGCAGCTCGGCCAGCGGTGTGAGGTCCTCCAGCGTCTTGGCGTCGACGACCCACTCCTGGGCGCGATCCGCCACCTGGATCAGACAGATACGCGGACGGTAGGCGTGAAAGGCGTTGGACTCGGTATCCACGGCGATGAGCGGCGCCTGGCGTAGGTCGGCCAGCATCTCCGCCAGGTGCGCCGGCGTTTCCACAAGCCGCGGCAGCCGTTCCATCCAGCGCCCCCCTGCTTGAGCGTAGCGGGCGTCACCGACCAGGGGCAACCGCGGCCCACCGCACGCCCGGGCGCCGCCAGCTACTTGCATCGGCTCTTGATGTATGCCAGTATGCAGCGTAGTCCGGCCGGGACCGGTGACGCCCCCGGCGCCGGTGGCCCGCGTGATGGTGGCCGCCGGCCGCAGGCCAGAAATCGGTAGACAGGAGGGTAGAGCAGGCAATGCCACAGGCACGTTGGAGGTTCCGGTTCGCGCCCGTCATGCTCGGCGCCGCGCTGGCACTCGGCTTGGTCGGCTCGGCGCTGGCCCAGACCCCCACCCCCACCCCCCGCCCGGCCACGCCGACTCCGACCGGCGGTGGTCCCACGCCCCCGAACCGCTTCTACGGCACCGCCACGCTCGCCGGTCAGCCGGCCCCCAACGGTGCAACCGTGGTGGCGATGATCCGGGGGCAGAACTGCGGTACCGGCACCGTTATCTCCGCGGGGACGGTCAGCACCTACACGGTTGACGTCGCGTCCGACTTCACGGTGCGCGGCTGCGGCCGCGACGGTGACACGGTGACGTTCACGGTGGCCGGCGCGCCCGCCTCACAAACGGGCACCTTCCAGACCGGTGCGTTCACGCAGCTCAACCTGACGGCGCAACCGGCCACGCCGACGCCCGCCGCCACGCCGGTGCGCACGCCCACGCCCGCCGCCACGCCGGTGCGCACGCCCACGCCCGCCGCCACGCCGGT
>JBHOQW010000292.1:0-10411 GCA_042408665.1 Dehalococcoidia bacterium | reverse complement strand
GGAGCGCCGGCCCGGCCGGCCCGACCGGCCCGGCGGACCGGCGCTGGGCGGGCTGGGTGCGCTGGGGGCTGGCCGGGCTCGTCGTGGGGGTGCTCGGCGGCGCTGTGGGCCTGGCCGGGCTGGCCGGCCGGGGCCTGGTGGTGGCCGGGCGCGAGGGCGCGATCGGCGCGATGTTGGGGCCGGAGCTGACGGGCCTGGCCGCGCTGCGGGCGGCGGTGCCGGCCGGCAGCCGCGTGTGGCTCTCCCCACAGGCGCTCGCCCAGCCGGAGCTGGCCGGCCAGGGGCGGCTCGTGGCCGGGGCACTCGCCCTGGCCCTGCCACAGCAACACTTCGTCGGACAGGTGCGCACGCAGCTCGTCGCGCAGGGGCAGCCCCAGGAGACCGACGAATACGACATCGCCCTCCTGGGACAGCACGAGGCGGCCGAGGCCGTGGGCCTGGCCCCCCAGGACCTGATCTGGGCGCAGGGCGTGCTGCGCGCCTATCACCGCCAGCCACGCTGGGTCGCCCTGCCGGCGCGTGAGGTGGTGCGGCTGGGCCAGCTCAGCCTGATCCACCAGCTTGTGCTGGACATGGACGCAACCGCGATCCGCGTGCGCTCGCCAGCCGGGACGGCCATGATCACCCCGGCGCTGCCGGTGCGCCAGCTCGAGCTGGCGCTGGCGAGCCCGCAGGCGCAGGAGGTCACGCTGCGGCTAAACGGGCAGCCGGACCGGCGGCCAGTCGGCCCGGGCCTGGTGCTGTGGCGCTCGGCGGCGCTCACCCCGGGGGTGGGAGATGGCCGCCAGGAGGCGATCCTGGAGCCGACGGCCCCCCTCTACCTCCTGGCGCTGCGCCTGAGCACGACGTACCGCGGCGCCGGGGTAGAGGAGCTAGGGGCGCAGGCCCTGCTGGTGGGCGGGCGCTGCCAGCCGGCCGCGGCGGGCCTGGAGGTCCAGCTCGACTACATTAACGTGCACCTCGACGCGGACGCGGCGTGGGCGCTGCAACTGGAGCTGACGCCCGCGGGCATGTCGGAGCGAGTGGGCTGGTGGGATATCCCCGTCGTGGTCCGGGACGGCCAGCAGGTCAGTTCCCTCACCCTCGTCCCCCAGGAGCGCCGCTCCCACCTGCTGATCAACGGGCTGCCCTTCGAGGGGCGTTCGACCTGGCAGGAGGGGCCCCGCGGCCGCTATCAGCTCACGCTGGTGCTCTCGAAGAACGCTCGGCCGGAGCGGACGCTGGCGTTGTGCCGATACACCCTCACCGGGGACCAGGTGACGCTGGAGTCCGACCCCGGGGCGCTCCTCGTGCTGCGGCCGGGGCGGCAGGGATAGGCCGCAGGTGGCCCTGGGCGCCGCACGCCGGCGGGACCGATAGCGCGATGGCCGGCGCGCTCGGGGGCGCTGCTGGGAGCAAGCCGGGCAGGACGGCTCGGGCAGGGCGGGCACACGGCTGCTGCCCTCGGGCAACGCGCACGACGCTCCGCACCCGCGCCGCGGTGTGCAGCGCTGTCTCGACCGCCAGATGATCCGCACGGGTGCCAGGATCCCGCGCGGCACTGCCACCCCCGTTCAAGGTGGGGCGTTTTCCCCCAGGGGAGACTATATTCCTCGAGGAATGCTTTGAGGAATGCTTTACGGTGTTTCGCTGCCCCCTGCGGCGCGAGGACGCAGCGTGCGCGTCGGCGGTGTGGCGCGATGGCAATCGTCTGCATCCTGCGGCGTGAAGCGGCGTGAAGAAGAAGGAAGCGGGGGAAGCAGAGGAAGCGGGAGAAGCAAAAAAGAACGAAACGAAGAGAAGAGAGGAAAAAAGAGAAGCGGGGGAACGGAGGGAGAAGGAGAAAAAAGAGAGAACAAGAGAGAAGAGGATCGCAGCCCCTGTCTCACACGGGAAGTGGTGCCTGCCGCTCACGGTGCGCCATGCCCCACGCTCCTTCGGCGTTGGCACTCCCCCTCGCGTGTCCGCTACTTCAGCGCGCACACTCCCTGTGGTCGGCGCGTCGGTCTCGAACAAGACGGCCGTCGCGCACTGTATGGGCGAACGCTGAGGAGCGGATGCCGCCACGCTCCACTGGCCGGAACGCCACAGGGAACCTCCTCCTCGCGGCTACCGTGCAGCACGACACGGTGGACCGTCACGATCCACCGGCCGGAACGCCCCGGGGAACCCCATAGGGTGCACGCCCGAAACAATCACCGGCAAGGCAGGGGCCCCGTCCGCCCATAGCGGGTCCGTTGAGCTCGCAGGCAGGATCGAGCATGCAGTGGGGGCCCCGTCCGCCCATGGCGGGTAGTGCCGGTGCGCGTGGGGCGGCCCAGGCGGGTGGGGGCCCCGTCCGCCCATGGCGGGTGAGCACCCACACGGGTTGCCCCTACGCGCTCGGCGCCCCTGGCGAGGCAGGCACACGGCCTGCCTCTGGAGGGAGCAGTTTACCCCGTCCACCCATGTCCGCCGCCTACTGGGCCGGGCAGCCCGCGCTGCCGGAGTGCGCGGACGGTCTGGCTGGAGAGGCAACCCCTGTGGGTGCCCTCGAGGCGTCCCCCTGTGGGCGTCCTGCGTACCGGCGGTCGAGGACGGCCTGGACGTTGCGGGCGGTGCCGTAGCTCAGGAGGGGGACGGCCAGGAGGAGGAGGCGCAGGACCGAGTCGGGGGTGTCCTGGAGACTGCGCGGATACACCAAGAAGAGGGCGAAGAAGCCGGCCGCCGTGGTGCCCACGAGCGCGGCCAGCACCGCCCAGAGGAAGGCCTGGCGGCGCTGCGCCGGCCAGGCCAGGAGCGCCGTGAGGACGAAGACGGCGAGGAGCGCCGGATCGACCACCCAGACCAGCGGGCCAAACTGCCGGGCGAAGGACCCGAGCTGCTCGGCGGTGACCAGGTCTAGGAGCTCCCGCGGTGGTAGCTGGGCGAGCACGCGCAGCGCCGTGAGGAGCTCGCGCGGCGGGGCTTGCCGCGCCGCGGCCACGATTGCGGCGGCGGTCTCGTGGGGCGGCACGGTGGCCAGGCGTGCCTGGGCATAGCCGAGCCACCCGCCGGCCAGCAGCAGGGGGGGCAGCAGGAGAGCGGCCGCGGCCCGGGCCAGCGGGAGGCAGCGGCGCCACTGCCAGAGCGCCAGGCCGGCGATCGCCAGGGCGAGTGGCTCGCTGCCGGTGCGCGCCCACACGGCGCCGCCCAGGAAGAGCCCGGCGAGCACGAGCCGGCCGGTTCGGGCGGAGCGGGCCGCCGGGACCGGGCCGGCGGCGGGCGCTGCCTCGAGCGGATCGAGCAGCAGCGCCGCCCCGGCAGTATAGCAGAGGGCCGGGGCGACGGTGTAGGCGTTCGTGGCGTACTCCAGCACTGGGCGGCTGGCCACCAGCGCCAGCGCGGCGGCCGCGGCGAGCGGCCGCGCCACCTGCGGCCGCAGCAGGCCGTACAGCAGCAGGGCCGCGGCGGCGGTGTACAGAGTCGAGACGTACTGCGGGTTGCGTGCGGGCCCGCCCAGGACATAGACCCAGGCGTAGAGCAGGGTGGTGAGTGGCGGGTAGGAGGCGAAGAAGGCCGGATCGTAGGCCAGGGCCGCGGCGCCCTCCAACGAGCCGGCGGTCAGGAGCAGCCGAGCGCGGCCGTCGAAAAGGCGCAGCGCATCGGTCGTGGTGATCGGCCAGGCGAGGGCGAGCCAGCCGGCCCCGGCGAGGAGGGCGAGCGTCGCCAGGAGCAGGGCGAGCTCCAGGGCAGGAGGCCCGAGCTGCTGAGCAGTGCGCCGCGCAGTGGCCGCCCAGGTGCCTGCCAGCGCTGGTTGCCCGTCTCGTCCGGAGGCCGTAGGACGCCTCCGCTGTGGGCCCCGCGGGGAGTCCACCTGGGCAGGGCCGCCAGGCCGCGGGCCCAGGGATGCCAGGATCGGGAGCGGGAGGCCGGCGGGGAGGCGGGCACGCCTGGCGCGCCAGGCGTGCCAGAGCGTCCGCCCTGGCCGCTGCGTCAGCACATACCCGAGCAGCCACCCCAAGGCGAGGAGGACCGGCACAGTGGCCGCGGCGGCGAGGGGCACGTGCATGGTCAGGAGCCCGAAGAGCACGACCGCGAGGCCGAGCATCCCGACGGCGATCCCTGCACCCAATCGCGCTGGCAGGCTCAGTGGAGGGTCCAGCACGCCGGCCAGCGTCGCGCCCGCCAGGATCGTGATCACGAGCGCCGCGCTCTCCATGGCCGGTATCCTGCGTCCTCCTCTGTTCGTATCGCTTCACTTCTTAGCATCTTAGCACTTCACTTCTTCTCTTTAAGTACTTAGTGCTTTACGCTTCATCTCACTTCACGCTTCATCATTGGTGTGACTCTCACCGTGTATTCCTCCGGTGCCATCCCCCGCACTCCGCTGCACTCCGCTGCACTCCGCTGCAAGGACGCAGGAGCGTGGCGGGACGCCCCATCCCCTGCGTCGGAGGCTCTCCCGCGCCTCCGGGTCCTCTTCTTCCCCCCGGACGCAGGAGCGCGGCGGGACACCCACCGCCGGCGTCCCCCGTCGCGCCACCCCACCCGGCCCCGCCCTGAGCGGCGCTCCGGCCCAGGGTGGGGGTCCGTCGCGTCGCTGCCCGCACGACGGCGGGTGGGCGCACGACAGCGGAGGAACGCGGTCATGGGTCATGGGGCCAGCCTCTGGAGCGCCTGGACCGCGGCGATCGCATCGGCGCTGTGCGGGTACTCTGCGGCGGCCAGGTGGTAGCGCTGGCGGGCGGCGGCGCGGTCGCCACTCGCCTCCAGCAGGCGGCCCACGGCACCCTGGGTCCACGCCTCCTCGGGGGCGAGCTCTGCCGCGCGCGTGTAGGCGGCCAGCGCGTCGGGACCGCGCCCCAGCGCCTCGAGCACCTGGCCGAGCGCGTAGTGTGCCCAGGGCTCGAAGGGGGCCAGGGTGGCGGCGGTCTGCGCCGCCGCGAGCGCCTCCTCCAGCCGGCCGGCCCGCCGCAGCGCCTCGGTCCGGGCCAGGTACACGGCCGCATCGGCCGGCGCCAGCAGCTGCGCCCGCGCATACCAGTCAAGCGCGGCGGCGAGATCGCCGCGGGCCAGCGCGGCATGGCCGGTGACGAGGAACCGCTGCGACGTCCACAGCTCGCCCGGGCCGGGCGGCGGAGTCGGGGCCGGGCCTGGTCCGCGGGCGAGGGTGAGCACTCCCCAGCCCTCGCGGTACGGGAGCACCGGCGGCACCCCCAGGTCCACACCTACCCAGACGAGCCGGCTGGTCTCCACCGGCGCAAGCGGCGGGGGCGCCAGGTCGAACGTGACCGTCTGCCAGTCGCCGGAGCCCGGCCAGCGTGGGGACTCGACGGCGACGATGGTCCCATCGGCAGCAGCGAAGAGCGCCACCAGAGTCAGCTCCGCGTCCTCAGGCCAGCGCGCCTGCACGACGAGCCGGCCGCCCGAGAGCCGGGCCTCGGCGGGGGGAACGGCGAGGCCCCAGTAGTCCGGCCGGCTCTCCGTATACGTGGCCACGATCTCCTGAAAGCCGGGGGGCGTGTCGAGGATGAAGGCGCTGGTGCGGTGCTCGCCGGGCGGCGGGACGAGGCCCTGCGCCCGCGGGGCCTCCGGCGTCCAGCGCACCAGCGGCAGGGTAGCGGCGGGCGTCCACTGCAGGATGACCGCCCCGGCGGGATCGTGGAGGGTGAGCGCCGCCACGTCAACCATGCGCGTCCGCGGCAGGAAGACCACGCGGGTGGCCGGGACCCAGAAGCGCGGCCAGCCGATTGGCGGCGCCCCCGGCGAGGGGGCACGGCGCTGCACCATCAGGAGATGCGTCACCGGCCGCGCCGTGTCGTCGCCCAGGAGCAGGCGCGGCGGGGCTCCCGAGGGGTCGACGACGCGGTGCGGGAGCGCCCCCTCCAGCAGGGCGCGCTGCTCGAGGGTGACGCGGCGGGGGTGCAGGAAGTACTGGAGGATGAAGGGGCTCCCCAGGGGCCCCCAGCGCGGGCCCGGGGGGAGCATGACCACCGCATCGGGCGGGGTCTCCTGGCGCACGAACGCCGCCAGCGCGTACGTCCGGCCCCAGCGCAGGCGCAGCTTGGCCGCCGTGTCCAGGGCAGCGCTGGCGTGGGTGACCCGGACCTGCTCGAGCAGCCAGGGCACCGTTTCGCGCAGGCGCTGGCCGACGAGCCAGCCACAGAGCGCGAGGGCCAGCACGGCACCCGCGCGAGAGAGCAGCCGGGCGCGGGGCCCCGTCGTGAGTGCTGCCCAGGTCCGCCGGGCTGGCGCGGCCAGCAGCACGAGCGCGCCGGCGAGGCAGAGGAGCTCGAGCCCGACAGCCGGGGGGACAGCGATGCCGCCGAGCTGGCGCGTGGCGAGGACGACGACGAGGGGTGCGCGGTAACTCGTGCGGAAGAGCAGGGTCCCGCTGGCGGGACGCCCATCAATGAGGGCGCGCCCGTGCAGATACCGGGGCGGGAACTGCACCAGCACGCGCACCGGTGCCTCGCCTGGGACGCCCGGCGCCTCGACGGTGAAACGGTAGCGCTGCCCGGGGACTACCGCAAGGGGAGCAAAGCGAAACACCGTCCAGCGCCCGGTCGTGCGCGTGGGGATGAGCGACCAGACATCGCCGGCCGGGAGCTGCGCCAGGTCCAGGCGGACCGTGCGCAGGGCGACGTCGCCGTCCTCCGCGAAGAGGCGTACCACGAGCCCGGCGGGCCGGGCACCAGGGGCGCGTCCCTGCCCGGGCAGGGACGCGCCGCGGGCAGCGCCCTGGCCGGGTGCCTCCGGCAGGGCCGCCTCCTCGTCCGGACGGGCCGTGATCAAGGCGATTTCCGCTAGCGCAGGCCAGGTCGCGATGAAGTCCTGGCCCAGGCTGCGGCCCTCGGCGAGCTCGAAGGCCAGGCTGGCGGTGGGCAGGCTGGCCGCGCCGGTGCGCAGGGCAGGCCGGACGGTGAGGTCCAGGCCCAGACCGAGGCCGAGCAGGAGCGCCAGGGCCACCCAGCGCCAGCCGCGCCGCAGGGAGCGCTGGCGGCTTCTTCGTCCAGCCCAGTGCATCGGTGTGAACGCGTTTCGCCTCCTTCACGAGTATGCGGGGGGTTCTCTTTTGTTCGATTCGTTTCGATGCTCATCCCTGGCGCGTATCATTTCTTTGGGCTCTTTGGGCTCTTCCCAGGGGAGCGGGCCCGGGGCACGCAGGGTGGTGCACGCCCCGTAGGGTGTGCCCGGTGCCACGTGTGTCAAGACGTCCCGCGACCCCGCGCCTCCGATGATCGTCGGTCCACAGCCAGCTCCCGGCGCCCGTTCTCCCCGTCCCGCCCGGGGCCGTCCCGCCCGGGGCGCCCCGCGCGCGGGTGCCGAACCCGGACCGGGCGGCCGCCCACGCGGTCCGGCGGCAAGAGAAGAGATCGTCCAGCGCGGCGGAGGAGCTGCCGCCGTGGCATAGCGCGCCACTCGGGGTGCGCGGCCGGCGGGCCGCGCAGGCCGTGAATGTCGCCAGCGATACATGGCACCGGCGATGGGCATGGCACCGGCGATGGATGCTCCGGCGCGGCGCCGGCGCGGGCGATTCTTGCCCTAGTGTACCATGCGTCCCACCTGTGCCGTGCGAACGGTGGATCCCCTGGGGCACCGGGCGTCCCCTGGCACCGGGCAGACGCCCACCTGGACCATGGCCGTGGGTATGCGAGGGACCCTGTGCGCCTCGATCTACCCGCGCCGCCGGCGCGGGCCGGCCTGTCCGGATCGCTCGGGGGAGAGGCCCTGCCGCTGGTCGCCGGCAGGCATGGGGAACGCCCGTCGGTCGTCCAGTGCCGGGCCGCTGCGGGCAGCCCATCCAGGACCCCGCGCCGGGAGCGCACTGCTTATCTCCGGCGATGCCGCTGGAAGGGGCCGGGGCCGCTCGACCCGTTCGCCAAGCCGGCGCGCTCAGGGCAAGCGGCGCGGGCTGATCCGGCGCCGGACGCGGCGCCGGGACCAGTCCAGCCCCGGCGGCAGCGCGACCCAGCTGGTGGCGACCAGCGTCTCCACCAGCGCGCCGAGCGCCTGGTCGCCGGAGGACCTCTCCCCGCCCAGCGACGCGCCGGCCGTCCTGGGGAGGAACAAGACGGGCGAGCGGGCCACTTCGACGTTCGACGCGGCCGTGGGGGCCGGCGGTCACAGCGCGGAAGCGGGCCGGCTCCCGGCTGGCGAGGGCGAGCAGGCGGGCCAGGCCGCGCGGGGGCAGGCGGAGGCATTCGAGCTCCACCTCTTCGTCGTCCCGGGCAGGCCACTCGCGCGGGGGCTTCCGCTCCGGGCGCATGGTCCGGCCGCGTACGAGCACGCCGATCAGGGCAACGCTGACGCTCCCGCTCCAGGCGCATGGTCCGGCTCCAGGGGAGCAGTGCGTCTGGGGCAGACGACGTCCTCCTGCAGGCCGCGCTCCTCGCCGGCTCCTCGTCTCTTCTCTACCTGCGTCCTGGACCCTGCGCCCTACAGAGCGATGCCCGCACCCCCTGCCGGTCGGCAGCGACTCCTGGTGTGGGCCCTCGCGGCAGGATCCCCGGGAACGGGAACGGGACGGGCAGGAACATCGTACGGCGATGCGAGGCCGTCCTAGCCACCCCGCCCGGCCCGGCGCAGGGTGCCCAGTCGTCGCATCGTCGCCTCGGCGACCGCTGCCGGATCGGCCTCAGGGGCGCCCGCTGCCGCTGGGCCGCCCCGTCGGCCCAGCCCGGCTGCCCGCGCCCAATCCACGTATTCGGCCACGATCTGCGGCAGCGGCACCTCAGGCGCCCAGCCCAGCGCGCGCAGCTTCGTGATGTCGCTGACGATGTGGCGGGTGTCGCCGAAGCGGAAATCGCCTGGCACGAGCGGGGCGACGTCCAGGCCGACGGTGCGGATGACGAGCTCGGCGTACTCCAGCACGCTGGTGGGCACACCGCTGCCCACGTTGACGGCCTGGTAGACGGCGCGGTCGTTCTCCAGGGCCAGCACGTTGGCGCGGGCCACGTCGTGGACCGAGACGTAGTCGCGCAGCTGCCGGCCGTCCTCGTACACCAGCGGCGGCTGGCCCTGCAGGAGCCGCGCCGTGAAGATGCGTAAGATGCCGCTGTAGGCGTTGAAGAACGACTGCCGCGGGCCCTGGGTGATGCTGTAGCGCAGGGCCACGCTGGGGATGTCGTAGCGGCGGCCCAGTTGCAGGGCGATGGCCTCCTGGGTCTGCTTGCTCAGGGCATACTGGTTGTGGGGGTGCAGCTCGGCGTCCTCGGGCGTGGGCAGCCACTGAATGGCCCCGCCACAGACCGGACAGCGCACCTCCCAGTCCCCCGCCTCCAGCTGCCCGAGCGGGCGCTGGCCGGGGTAGACGATGCCGTCGCGGGGACAGTGGTAGCGCCCCTCCCCGTACACCGCCTGTGAGCTCGCCACCACCACCCGTTTGATCGGGAGACGCTCGGCCACGATCAGCTCGTACAGAAGCGCCGTGCCGGCGGCGTTCACCCGAAAGAAGGTGCTGAAGTCCGGGAGATAATCCTGGTACGCCGCCAGGTGCAGCACCGCCTCCACGCCCTCGAGGGCCGCGCGCAGCGCGGCGCGGTCGGTCACATCCCCGCGCATGAACTCGGCGCGCGGCGAGAGGTACTGGGGCGTATCCTCCTGGTGCACCGGCCGCGTCAGGGCGTCGAGCACGCGGACCTGATACCCCCGCGCCAGCAGGAGATCAACGGTGTGGGAGCCGATGAAGCCGGCCCCGCCGGTAACAAGGACGCGCATCGCTCAGACGTGTACTCCTCGAACAACATTCTGCGTCGTGTGCCGTGCGTCCTGCCTGAGACGTCGAGATGCCTGCCCCCGTCCAGGGGCGCTGCCGTTGCCCACCGGTGGGTGGTCCGGCCTCTCCACGCCGGACGTCGTACGCCGCAGGCCCTCCGCACCCGCATACTGTTTCAGCATAGCATGGACGCCTGCGGCAGCCGTAGGGCAGATCTGCCGGTCAGGACCCGCGGGAATGCCCTCATCGGAGGGAGGTCCTTCCGGGGGCGAGCCGGGCCAGCGCGGGGTACCGGTTGGTGGTGGCCCCCTGGCGCGGCTGGGCGGCGCGAGCGCGCCGCTGCGCGAGGGCGCAGCGCACGAGCGGCCGGCGCAGGAACGGTGGTCCATGCCCGCAGGCCTTGGGGCCCAAGGGGTGCAGGCCGGCCGGCGCGCAGCGCGCCGTCGCCCGGGCCCCGGGCGTCTCGGGTCCTGGGGCCCGGGCCCTGGGCGGGAGCCGGGGGCAGCGCGCTCACCGGCGCCTCCGGCGGACGATCCAGTGGACGGGTCAGGTCCGGTCGGGCGGTGGGGTGGCGAGGCGGCGGGCGCCGGTATCGATGGCATCCACCGCCTGCTGCCAGCCGGGACTGCCGCGGCGCCTGCGCCGGCCGGCCGGGACCGCCGGCACCGCCGCAGCCGGTCCGGCCGCCTCTGCGGTCTCCGGGGTCGGGGCTGCTGGCGCAGCAGCCGGCCCACCGGCCGCGCTACTCGCGCC
>JBHOQW010000291.1:0-9240 GCA_042408665.1 Dehalococcoidia bacterium | reverse complement strand
CAGAAACTGCCCCCAGACGCCGGTGTGGCCGCTGTGTCCCAACACGAGCAGGTCCACCTTCTCCGCGTTGGCGTACTCCACGATGCGCTGGGCCGCGTGCCCGGCCAGGGTGACGCAGCGCAGCTCAACGCCGGCCTGCTTGGCGCGGTCGTAGGCCTCGCGCTGCACGCGGGCGAAGTACTCGTTGGCCTGGTGCTTGGTCTCCTCGACCTCCCCCACCATGGCGGCGTAGTGGGGGAGGCGCTCCTCCACCGACACGGCGATCAGCTCGGCCCCCTGTTCCACCGCCAAGCGGATAGCGGCGCTCAGCGCCCGCTTGGAGCCGGCCGAGCCGTCCAACCCCACCAGGATCCGCTTGAACATCGCCGTTCTCCACGCTCAGGTCAGGCTGGGTCGGTGGCCTCACCCGGGAGGGCCGAGACCGGTGCCGCTGCCGGGGCACGCCCGGCCGCGTCCCCCGCCAGGTGGGCCACCAGGTCCGGCTTGAAGAACTGCTGGGCGATGAGCGTCGGCACGAAGGCGCTCAGGACCACGACCGTCACGAGAACCGTGTACTGGCGCTGGTCGATCACCCCGTGGGTGAGGCCGAACAGGGCCGAGATCGTACCGAAGGTGAGACCGGTGCTCATCAGCAGGGTGGTGTACATCGCCTCGCGCTGCGGAAAGCGGAAGGCGGCGGTGACCGGCCGCACGCCGACGAACTTAGTGGCCACCTTGAGGGCCAGCAATACGGCGATCAACCCGACGCTGGCCACCATCGCCTGCAGGGAGACCAGGGTACCCGCGCGGATAAAGTAGAAGGGGGTGAGGATGCTGAATGCCATGGTGCGCATCCGCTGCACCAGGGTGCGCTCCCGCAGGAACGTGCCGGCCAGCACCATGCCGACGAGGTAGGCCGGCAGGATCGGCTCGCTGCCGCCCGCGCTGGCGATGCCACCGAGGAAGAACATCAGCAGCAGCACGAACTTGACCTCCGGCTCGCTCACCCGCCCGCGCGTGTGGGCGATGACCAGTTGCGTGAGCCGCGGCGCGACGGGCAGCACTACCGCCATGGCGATGACAAAGGCCAGCAGGTACCAGTTGCGGTTGGCAAACAGCAGACCAAGGGCCAACACCGTGCCCAGGTCGTTGATGAAGCAGGCGGCGAGGATCACGCGGCCTAGGCTCGTCTCGTTGAAGCCGCTCTCTACCATCACGGCGTACACCACGGCCACCGAGGTGGTGGACAGGGCGATGCCGGCGATCTCCGCCTGGCGCAGCCCCCAGCCGGCCACCAGGTAGGCAAAGGCCCACACCCCCAGGAACGGCAGGAAGAAGGCCAAGAGGCCGATGGCGAAGGTCTCCCGCCAGTGGCGGCGTACGATGCCGGGCTCGATCTCCGCCCCGGCGAGGAACGTGAGCAGACCGCTGCCGAAGCCGGCGAGGAAGGTGATCCACTCCGTCGTTTTGAGATGCAGGAGGTTTCCGGCCGCCACGCCCACCAGGATCTCGGCCAGCGAGACGGACAGGCCCGTCCAGCCCGCGATCATCGCCGCCAGGAAGGCGAGCCCCACCCACAGCGCGGCGACGGCGTAGGCGTTATCCATGGTCAGCACCCCCCGGAGAACACGAAATGGCCTCTACCCGCGGTCGCTGGTAGAGGCCATCAGTCAGCGTGCTGACGGTCCGCCGGGCTTCTTGCCGCCCGGCCCGGTGAGCCTCATCACCGGGTGTGCGGTTGTCGCGCTGCTGGCGCCATTTCAGTGTAGGACAGGCGCCGGGCGCTGTCAACGCACCGTGCGGGCGGCTACTCCGGCTGCGCGGCCAGGTCCGGGCCCTCCAGGCGCACACGGAAGCGGTAGCGGTCGCCGCGGATGAGGCTCACGCGCAGCTCCACCGCCTGCTCACCGGCAAAGCCAACGCGCTCGACCAGGAAGGCGGGGGCGCCGGCGGGCAGGCCCAGGAGCGCCGCCTGCGTGCGGGTGAGGGTCACGGGCTGCAGGGTCTCCTCGGCGTGGGTGACGGTGATACCGCAGTGCTGACGCAGCAGCTCGTAGAGCGGTGCTTCGGCCAGCGCCTCACGGGGCAAGCGGTCGGCGCAGGCGGCCGGCAGGTACACCGTCTCCAGCACAAAGGGCTCGCCGTCCACCAGGCGCAGGCGGCTGAGCTCGTATACCAGGGCGTCCGGCGCGCCCGCCAGCAGCGTCGACGCCCGCTCGTCCACCGTGAGGCGCTGGCCCAGCAGGCGGGTGCCCGGCAGCCGCCCCTGGGCGGCGAGCGTGCGCACGAAGCTGTACAGGCCGCCCAGCGGCTGCTCGATGAATGGCTCGGCCACGAAGGTGCCCACGCCGCGTCGGCGGGTGAGCACGCCGCGGCGGGCGAGCCGGCTTAGGGCCTGGTGCACCGTCTGGCGGCTGACCCCCAGCCGGCGGGCCAGCTCCGGCTCCGGCGGCAGCGGCGTGCCGGGCGGCAGGGCGCCGCTCCGCACCGCCCGTTGCAGGGCTTGCACGATCTGCTCGTACAGGGGCAGGGGTTGGGTGGCGTCCAGCGCCGCGGCGAGGCCGGCCACCACCGCCGCATCGCTCCGCTCCTGGTCCTGGTGGGTCATATCTCCCTCCCTTCTCCCCCGACCGTCGCCGCAGCCGTGGACGGGCGCGCTCTGACGTGCCGTCACACCTTTCCCCTGGGATCCGTGGCGTCCTGGCTCTGCGGGGGTTGTCATGTCTGCGATATGTCTGATATATTTTTATTGTATAGGACATATTGCCGGTGGGTGGCAGAGATGTTTTTGGTCACGCTGTTCGCCGCCGCGGCCGCTGCCGGACTGCTGGGATCGCTGGTCGGCCTGGGCGGCGGGGTGCTGATCGTGCCCCTGCTGACCATCGGCTTCGGCCTGGACATTCGCCTGGCCATCGGTGCCAGCATCGTCTCGGTGATCGCTACCTCCAGCGGCGCCGCCGCGGCCTACGTGCGAGACCACCTCACCAACGTGCGGGTCGGCATCCTCCTGGAGCTGGCGACCTCCCTGGGCGGTCTCACCGGCGCCCTCGTCGCCACCTACCTCGCCGCACCGACGCTCTACGTGCTCTTTGGTCTTATCCTCTTCGCCTCGATTCTGCCAACCGTGCAGAAGTGGGGCGAAGACCTGCCCGTCGGGGTGCGCGACGACTGGCTGGCGGCACGGCTGCGGCTGGCGAGCTGCTACCCCGACCGCGCCCGCGGGACGTGGGTACCGTACCATGTGACGCGCGTGCCGCTGGGGTTCGCCATGATGTACGCGGCCGGCCTCGTCTCTGGGTTGCTGGGCATCGGCTCGGGCGCGCTCAAGGTGCTGGCGATGGACACCGCGATGCGTCTGCCGATGAAGGTCTCTACCGCCACCAGCAACTTCATGATCGGCGTGACGGCCGCCGCCAGCGCCGGTGTGTACTTCTGGCGCGGCTACGTGACCCCCTCCCTGGCCGCGCCGGTAGCGCTGGGCGTGCTCGTGGGGGCGACGCTGGGAGCCAGGCTCCTGGCGCGCGTCTCTAACGTGACGCTCCGCCGCGTCTTCCTGCCCGTGCTCGCCGTCCTGGCCGGGGAAATGCTCCTGCGTGGTGTGGGGGTGCTGTGATGGCGTTCGCGCGGAGGTCATCCCGCATGGCGCCCCAGGCGCAGGCGCCTTCGCCGGGTATCGCGGAGCGGTGCCACGGGCACGCAACGGCGCCGGGCGGCTCGCATATGGAGCTCTGGATTAGCCACGTGCTACGGGCGGGGGTGGTGCTCGCCGGCGCCGTCATCACCCTGGGCCTCGTGCTCCTCCTGGTGCGGGGCGCAGGGCCGAATGATCCCGTGTCCCTCACCGCGCTCCGCCTTCAGGACGGACGCCCGCTGCCGGTGCATCCGGGCGACCTCATCCGCCGCGCGCTTGGCGGGCAGCCGATCGCGGTCATCCAGCTCGGCGTGCTCCTGCTGATCCTCACGCCGGTATGCCGCGTGGCGATGACCGTCTGGCTGTTCGTGGAGCAGCGCGATCCGGTGTTCGTGGCGATCACCCTGGTCGTGCTGGCGGTGCTGGTCTTCGGCCTCGTGCACACGGGGCCCTGACGCCACCTTGTGGGAGAGGGCGATGCCACCCGTCGCACGGACCGCGGCGGCCGGTGCCGCGTTACTGGCCATCCTGGCCCTCATGGCGGTGGCGCATCACCGTCTGTTTGGCCTGCGCCCATCCCTCTACCTGACGGGCGCCGCCATGTTGCTGCTGTTCGCGATCGGCGCGGGTTCGGGCAGCGATCGCGGCCCCTGAGCGGGAGGCAACACCGCTCGGAACAGCGCCGTAACATGGCATGGGCTCTGGTGGCTCGGGCGTCGCCACCGTACGCTACACTCGGTTGACACAAGGGCCACTCAAGGCAGCCATGAACACCCAGTTGCAGCACCTGATCAACGGATGGGCCGGGCAGAACGCGCTGCTGGACGGGGCCATGCGCGCCGGGGCCACCTATCTGATCGCCGCCGTCGGTATCGTGCTCATCGCCCTGTGGTGGTGGCCGGCGGCGGGACCGGCGCGGGCGGCCAACCAGCGGGTGGTGGTGGCGGCGGTGGTGGGCGCCGGAGGCGCGCTCCTCGTGGGGGCGCTAGTCCGGGCGCTGCACCCCGAGGCGCGGCCGTTCGTCACCGACCCCACCACCCGTCTGCTGGTAACGCATGCCGCCGACAGCAGCCTGCCCAGCGATCACGCCTTGGTGAGCTTCGGCGTGGCTGGCACGGTGCTCTGGTGGCGGCGGCTGGCCGGCGCCGTCCTGCTGATGGTCGGCGTCCTCATCGGCGTGGCGCGGATCTACGTGGGCGTGCACTGGCCGCTGGATATCGCCGCTGGGGCGCTCATTGGAATGGGTGTCGGGAGCCTGGCCGCGTGGGCCGTGCCGTGGTGGGCCGGGGTGCAGCGCCTCGCCTGCCGCGTGCTGCCACCGTGGCTGCTGGCGCGGCCCTGAGCGTGGCCGCCCGGCCCCGGCCTCACTCATTGGTCGGCGCGGGCATCGCGTTCAGGGCTCAACGAGCACGCGCAGTAGGTCGGCCCGGTCCACCATACCCACCAACGCGCCCCGCTCGTCGACGACCGGCACGATCTTCTTGCCCTGCTGGAGCATCCGCGCCAGCACCTCGCGCACCGGCTCGTCCTCCCTGGCCACGACGATGTCCCGCGTCATGAGATCGCGGGCACGGGTGCCGGTGGTGTGGCGGAGCACCTCTTCCGCCTCGCGGCTGCCGGGTACGAAGGGGATGCGGTGCATGAGCGCGGACAGCACCCCGGGGCGAGCCCGCGGCGTGAGGCGCTCGATCAGCTCGGCGTCGGTGATGATCCCCAACACGTGCCGGTGCTCGTCCACCACCACGGCCCGGTTGAGCCGGGTAGAGGCGACAACGTTGACCACCTCCGACAGGGGCGCGTCGGCGGCCACCACCGGTACCTCCGGGGACATGATGGTGCGCACCGGCGCCGTGCCCGGCACGTGCGGGGGATACTGCTCCGGCCCAGGCGGCCCCTCCGGCGCGCCGGCCACGGTGCGTAGCAGGTCCACGCGACTGACGATCCCGACCAGACGCCCAGCCTCATCGACCACGGGTAGGCGCTTGAGCCGGCGTCGGATCATGAGCGCCGCGGCCTGGCGCACGTCGATCTCCGGGCGGACGGTCACCACCGGGCTGGTCATCACCTCGCGCACCTCGCGATGCGGCTCGGCCAGGCGCGCAAGCTGGGCGTGCAATGCGGGGGTATCAAACGTCTGCAACAGCTCCAGCCGCACGGGCAGCCCACCTCGGCGCACCAGGTCACCGTTGGTGACGATGCCGACCACACGTCCCTCCTCGTCCACTACGGGCACGGCGCGGAACCGACGATTGACGAGGTCCTCCACCAGCTCCCGCATCGGGGTATCAGGGCGGACGGTCACCACCTGCCGGGTCATCACGTCTCCCACGGTGACCGCGGGGGGCAGATCGGGCACGGCCGTGGTGGCGTAGAGCTGGACGTCCACCTCCTCCACCGCGATCAGCCCCTCGTGCACCATGGCGCTGATGCGCGGGAGGATACGCGCCACCCGCTCCGGCGTGTCGATCCACACGATCATCACGGGAAGGTCCGGCACGATCTCCGCCAGGCGCGCCGCCTGCACGTGCGCCCGTGCCCCGAAGGCGGCGATCGCCTTGAAGGCCGTGGCCCCCGCCGCTCCCTCGGCTTTCAGCCGTTCCAGAATGCGCAGGTACGGCGTGCCGCCTGGCTCACCGGCCGGATGGCCGACGATGATCGTTACTTTCTTGGCCCTACCCGCGAGCTGCATCGTTCTCCCTCCGCCACGAGGCCCACGCTCAGCGCTCCCGCAGCGCCAGCCCGCGTGCCCCGGCGATATGCGCCACCGCCCGCCGGGGCGCGTCGTAGGCCGCTCCCCACGGCTCATTCCGGAAGCGGTAGTCGTGCTTGCGAATCGCCTCCTCCAGGTCTACCACCAGCCGTGCGAGCTGGGCCGCCTGCGCGGCTAACAGCCGAGGCACCAGGCTGCGCGGCACGACCCGCACGGCCAGCAGCGTGTGCGGCACACACCACGGCAGCTGCTCCGCACCGGTGGTCGCCCCCACCCCGGCGAACGCTTGCCGCGTGGCTGCTGCCTCGCTGCGGCAGGCCGGGCAGGCGGCGTCCGTCCACCCGTGGGGCGCGATGCGTCGCCAAGACGCGAACCGCCACAGTGCCCAATACGGCCTCGGCACACGCTCGCCTCGCCCGTCAGGAAGGGCAGCGGGAGATCGCTGCGCCGTCAGGGTCCGCTGCACCGCAATCGGGCCAGCCTGTGAGGCGACGCGCACCAGCCGCCAGGCGTGGCGGTTGCACAGCGTGACCGGCTCGGCGCCGGCTTGCTGCCCCCGGGCCACCTCCTCTGCCAGCCCGCGTAGGCAGCCGTCGGCCGCGGCCAGCGCGCCGGCGCACGCCGCACAGCCGCCGCGTGGTGGCAGCACGTCCCGCCGGACGGTCGCGGCGTCTGGCGGCGCTGCTGGGCGAGCGCGAAGCGACGCGGGCGGGTGGTCTCGTTTGAGATTATGTCGAGCATTTATGAGGCCTTTTCCCTGCTCCTCGGCCGCCAGGACCGATACGGCCCCCTCCTTCCCGGCCAACAGCTCCATCCACGTCGCGGCGACGGCCTGCCCCGCTGCTGCACCCAGGGCCATCGTGGCGGTGGTGGCCAGTACCCCACGGGTGCGCGGCCGACGCGCCATCCGTAGCGCCGCCGTTAGGTGCGGGCGACAGACGCCGCCCGAGGCCGGGTAGCGGCGAAGGAGTTCTGGATCGTCGCCGTCCAGGTAGCCGATCAGGGCACACAACGCCGTGGCCGAGGCCTCGCGCAACACCGCACACGCGGGACACGTGCGGCGAGGCACGAGCACGCCGACCTGCACGGCCGCTGACCGGCCGATCCACGGCGGTAGCGGGCGGCGCGTGAGCCCGCGCAGCAGGGTGGCAGCGATGTCCCGGTAAATGATGGCGGTGCCCAGATGCGCGTGCGGCAGGTCCGCGAACTGCCACGCATGGCGCGTGCAAAATCCATGTGCATCGCGGAGCACGGCCCGCACGCCGGGATCGTTCACCTGCTCGTAGGCAAGACTGTCCAGATACCGCTCGACAGCGCGCAGCCCAAGGGTACAGACCGGACAGCCCGCCTCGGCGAGCGCATCCAAAAGGGTGAAGTAGACGAGGTGGCGGCTTGGTCGCCGTTGGGGCTTCACCGTGGTCCCTTCCAGATCATCAGGGCGGCCAGCCTCAGCACCGCAGGGTGGCGATGAGCCGCCGCGGATGCAGCAACAGATCGAGCGCCGCCAGGATGTCCGGTGCCAGCACGTCGGCCTCCCGCAGCGCCACCATCGCCAGCCCCTCTGCACCCAGCACGGCGATGGCCAGCGCCGCTTTGCGGAACATGAGCGCGTCGTTGGCACCGTTGCCGATCGCCACCACCCGCTCATCGCCCAGGGCACGGACGAAGGCCGCCTTCTGCTCCGCCTCCGGCTGCCCAGGAACCAGACGTACACCCGTGAGGCCCAACTGGCGGTCGATCTGCTCCTGGCGACCATGCGTGTCGGCGGTGATGAGGTGCAGGGTGAGCTGCTCGCGCAGGCGGTGCAGCCGTTCGGCCACGCCCGGGAGCAGTTCGCCGTCCAGGGCCAGCGTGCCGTTGACGTCTAGCACCAGGTGCTGCAGATGCAGCGTACGCAGGCCGGGAACCTCAAGGTGCAACATCGCGCCACCTCGTGACGAGGGTGCTTCTCCGCCCGTCAGCGAAACAGCCGCGACCAGAGCCGCCGCCAGAAGCCGGTCGCCGATCTGGAGCTCACAGCCGGTCGCCGACCCGTCTGAGCCCTCACCCCACACCCTTCACCCCCGGCCCCTCTCCCGCGTGCGGGAGAGGGGTGGCCGAAGGCCGGGGTGAAGGTGTGCTGAGGGCGAGGGCTACGGGCCTCGGCCACGGCGGCCCGGATCTGCCGCGTCTCGTCCCAGTAGCGGGGGATAAGCGCCACGCCGGGCCGGGGAAACCAGTACGGACAGCCGTGGCACTGCTCCTGCGGGGAGCGTGGTTGCCGCTGTGGGTTGAGACGATAGAACCAGCGGCAACTGAAAAACGACTGCCACTGTCCATCCTCCAGGAAGCGGATCGGCCGCAGGTGCAGGCAGGCCCAGCGGTCCGTCAGCGCCTCCGGCATCGGGCAGGCCCGGCACACGGCGGCCACCGCTGCGTCATCGCGACCGAGCACCCCCAAGATGACATCGGCGGCACCGCAGACCACCGCGCGCCCGTGGGCGGTGCGCTCTACCCGCCGCAGCTCGCACGGCCGCAGCGCCCCGACCTGCCCGAGGGCAATCGTCTCCAGCCCACCTTGCACCTCACCCCGCTCCATAACCGTCCTCCCTGCCCGGCCCCGCGGCTCCGGCGCGCGAGGCTGCCAGACGCCCGCGCAGCCGCGCCCAGGCCGCCTGCGCCTCAGCCGTCACGGACGGCGGCAACGGCGGGGCGCCGTACCGGGCCACCTCGTACGAGCGGGTGAGGGTGGCCAGCTCGGTCGTCCCATCCGGCACCAGGTCGCGGGCCTCCTCCAAAAACTCGGCCGGTGTCTGCGGCGGCCGGCGTGGACGACCACGGCGCGCCGCGGCGGCCAGCCAGGCGCGGTACATCGCGCGCACCGTGCGGGCCTCCGGGTCCGCGGTCGGGGCCGTCGGGGCCGGCGCGACGGCCGGCGCGG
>JBHOQW010000287.1:0-2038 GCA_042408665.1 Dehalococcoidia bacterium | reverse complement strand
ACGCCGGAGCCGGAGTCCGGGCCCATGTTGCCGAACACCATGGCCACGACGTTGACGGCGGTGCCCAGGTCGTGGGGGATGCGGTTGAAGGTGCGGTAGGTGACGGCGCGCGGGTTGTTCCAGGACTCGAACACGGCCAGGATGGCCGCCTTGAGCTGTTCCCAGGCGTCCTGCGGCACCTCCCGTCCCGCTTCCCGGCGCGTGATCGCCTTGAACTCTTCGACCAGCTCCTTGAGCGCGGAGGCCGGCAGCTCCGCATCCGATTTGGCGCCCGTCTTCTGCTTGGCCCGCTCGATCGCCTCCTCGTACAACTCGGCGTTGACGCCCAGCACCACCTTGCCGAACATCTGCAGGAAGCGGCGGTAGGCGTCGTAGGCGAAACGCTCGTCGTTGGTCAGCCGGGCCAAGCCCTTGACGGTCTCGTCGTTCAGGCCGAGGTTGAGGATGGTGTCCATCATGCCCGGCATCGAGAACTTGGCGCCGGAGCGGACGGAGACCAGGAGCGGGTTATTGGGATCGCCCAGCGTTTTGCCGGTTTTGCGTTCGAGGTCGGCCAGGTACTCGCGTACCTCCTCCCAGAAGCCCTCTGGCACCTGGCGGCCGCGCCGATAGTACTCGCGACAGGCAGCGGTGGTGATGGTGAAGCCGGGCGGCACGGGCAGCCCCAGGCGCGTCATCTCGGCCAGGCCAGCGCCTTTGCCGCCGAGCAGGTCGCGCATGGTGGCGTCGCCTTCCTCGAACCGGTAGATAAACTTGGACTCGGTCGTCGTCGCCATGGCGGCGGTGCCTCCACACACATCAGAGCCCCGTCCGCGTCGGGGCTTTTGTCCCATTCTCGCGCGCCGTGGCGGCTAGCTTCTACTCCTGCGGGGCAATTTGCGACCCCGCGTGGGGCGCACACCCGGCCCTCACGGCGCTGGGTTGCGGCAGGGGAGGGCTCAGATCACGCCGTCCGCCCGGAGGGCAGCCAGCGCCGCCTGGTCCACGCCGAGTTCCGCGAAGACGGCGACGTTGTCCTCGCCCACCAGCGGCGCGCGCCGACGGATGCGCCAAGGTGAACCGTGGGCGATGAACGGCGCCCCCGGATACGGATAGGTGCGGCCCAGTTCCGGGTGCGCCACCGGGATGAAAAAGCCGCGCGCGGCGGCGTGGGGGTCATCGAGCCAGTCTTCGGGGGCGCGCACCGCTGCCCAGGTGAAGCCGAGGCGCTGGCCCAGGTGGAACAGCGCTTCCGCCGGGTAGAGCGCGCACAGCACCTCCAGCGCCTGGTAGACGCGGCCGGCGGCGGCGAACCGCTTCGCCGGGTCAAGCAGCTCCGGCTCCTCCAGCCCTTCGCCCAGACCGTGCTCCCGTAGCAGGTCGAGCAGCGCCAGCCAGCCGCGCTCGTCCCGGGGCAGCGCCAGGTTGATGTAGCGTCCGTCGGCACAGCGGTACTGCGTGCGCGCCGTGATCTGAGGGGAGGCGTGGCGGCCGGTCTGGCGGCGCACCACCTGGCGGCTGTAGTACCAGTAGGTGTTGGCGAACTCCACCGTCACGGCCAGGCAGTCGTGCGCCGCCACGTCCAGGTGCTGGCCCAGCCCGCTCTCTTCCCGCTCCAGCAAGGCGGCAAGGATGCCGGTCACGGCGAAGTGGCCGGCAGTGTAGAAGCTGTGGTATTGGCCGGGACGGACCGGCGGCAGGTTGTCCTCGGGGTCGTAGCCGCAGCTCTGCATCGGCCCGCCCAGGGCCATGGACACGAGGTCCGTGGTCCGGTAGGCGGCGTATGGCCCGTCCTGGCCGAAGGGCGTGATCGAGCACATCACCAGGCGCGGGTTGTCGCGGCTGAGGGTGGCGTAGTCCAGACCCAGCGCCGTCGCCCCACCGGGCGACAGCGTCTCCAGGAACACGTCCGCCGTGGCGATGAGGCGACGGAGCAGGGCGCGCCCCGCCCCCCGCTCGATATCCAGCGTCACCGACCGCTTGCCGGCGTTGTGCTGCCAGAAGTACAACGACCGGTCCGGATGCGGCTCGTCCGCCACGAACGGGCCAATAGCGCGCG
>JBHOQW010000280.1:0-5198 GCA_042408665.1 Dehalococcoidia bacterium | reverse complement strand
CGCGCCCATAACCAGGCGATCACAGTCAGGCCCTCACCCCCGGCCCCTCCCCCGCTCGCGGGAGAGGGGAGCGTGGCCTTCGGGTAGAGGTGACCGATGCGGCGCTCGGCCTCATCGCGCATCCAGCGGCCGTAGTAGCGCACGTCGGCCGCGAGCCCTGCCGTGCCACTCCACGCGCCCACCGCGCCCAATGTCTTGCGGCCCTCCGGATTCACGGGCGGCCGGCCCGCGAACTTGGGTGGTATCTCGATGAGGGCTTTGGTGATGAGGACGGCCACGCGGTTGAGGTCCGAGGCGTGCGCCTCCAGGCCCAGGCGCTGCGCCTCCAGGGGGATGGAGCCGCCGCCGCAGAAGGGGTCGAGCACCGGCGGCGGGTTGCCCTCGCAGGCGAGATTGATGAGGTTGCGGGCGGTGGCAAGGATGTACTCGTTGGTGGAGTGCTCCCACTTCACCAGCCTGGCCAGGAAGGCGAACAGGCGCTCGCGGCGCTGCTCGGCGGGCGTCATGCGCCCCCAGTCCGGCGGCGGCGAGGCGGGCCTGGGCAGCTCGTCCAGGGCGGCGAGATACGCGGGCGGCGCCTGCGGCTCCGCCGGGTCGTCCACTAGCGAGGCGAAGAGGACGGCGCGGCAGGCGGCCAACGGGCGCCGCGCCCACCACAGGTGCAGGGTGGAGGGGTGGCCGTGGCGGATCGATTTCTCCCGCGCCTACTCGCGGTTGATGGCATCCAGCGGCAGCGCCACTTCGATCAGTTTGGTGCGGGTCATAACGTCCTCCCCTGTGCGTGGGCGCGGTCGTAGCGCTTCTGATATTCAACGCGTGCTCCGCCCCCGGTGTGGCGGGCGGCGTTGGAGTCGAGGTCCCCCCGGCACGCCGGCCGCGGCGTCGCTTAGGTCGTCGCCTCTGGTGGACCGTTGGGCCGCGGAGGATGCGGTGTGCCTGGTGAGGGTCCTTCGGCTCACAGCTCATCTAACAGGCGGTGATACTCCTCGACGCTAAGGCCGAGGTCGCGCAGGATTTTGCGCAGGAGCGGCCGCACGATGACCTGTGAGCCGTGGTCCGGCAGGACCACGACACGGCCTTCGGCGTTGCGGAAGACGTTGTGGCTGCCCTCACGCCGCACCCAGCGGAATCCGGCCGCCTCGGCCACCTTGCTCAGCTCCCGATACGGGACCAGGCGCAGCTTCACGGCACCGTGACCTCGACCCGCCAGGTGCCGACGAAATCGGGTAACGGCTCTTCCAGGGCCGCGCCGGACAGGTACGCGCGGATCGCCTCCTGGATGCTGGTCTCCAGCGTCGGTAGGTCGGGCGCCTGGGTGTAGCATCCCGGCAGCTCCACCACCTCGCCCACCAGCCAGCCACTCTCTGGATCGCGCTCCACGATGACCGTAAAGGACCGTTTCATAGCGCCCCTCGCCTCTTTCCTCGGTCTTCGGCTCGGCAGCGCGGGCGGCATACGGCCTCCGCCAGCTGCTCGTGCCCCTCGTTCTGATTCCGCGCCCCGGCGCCGAGCGCGACGGCCCGGCGCCCGGTGCGGGAGCCGGGGCAGCTCACCCGTGCCACTCGTGCGCCAGACTATTGAGCCGCACCCGGCGCTTAGGCGCGAGCCGGGGCCACGCGTGGGACCGACCTGATGGCTTAAACGCGGGCGGGGGCGAATCGGTACCGCCCGTTGGGTCTGGGCGGCAACTCGTCAGGCGAGCGGCGCGCGGCCGGCGCCTGCGCTCCTCGCCCTGTCCCGGCGCCGCGGACGGGCACGGGGGGTCAGGCGCCGCCCGCGCGGAGGGCCTTGAGGTCCAGGTTCAGGCTGGTGAGGGCGAACGACCAGTCGCCGCGCAGCGGATCCGGCTGCATCCAGTACCCGACGACCGCGTCGCCGTCCACGAGCACGACCGCGAGGTAGTACTGCGCGCGCTTGTTGAGGCAGGCCAGCAGCTCGTTGCGGGTTACGGTGATAGTCTCGGCCCCCACGGCCCGCCCCTTGACCTCGATATAGCGGATACGACCATCCGGCTCGACGCTCTCCACATCCCAGCCGCGGTTGAGGCGGCTCACATCCCGCGGCTGGCGGCCGGCCGCCGCCTCGCGGCGCAGCACCTCGGCCATGGCGATGCGTTCGATGCGCTGGGTCTCGCGGGCGATCTCATCCTCCGGCTCGGCCGCGACGGGGCGCAGCAGGCGGGCGGGCACGATCAGAGCGCCGCCGTGCACCAGCGGCGGTTGCGAGGCGATGTCGGCTTCGGCGTCCAGCTCGCGCAGGCGGCGCTCAAGCCGCGCCTCCAGCTCTTCGCAGCGGCGGCGGGCGTTGGCGCTGGAGAGGCGCGTCTTCTCCCCGGCCGCCTCCCGCTCGGCCAGCTCGGCCGCCCGGTAGTCCCAGTAGCGGATCTCGCTCTCTAGGCGGGCCTTGACCGCCGCCCGCGTCTTGGCGACCAGCTCCTGCCGCTGGCGGCGCGTTTCCTCCAGATGCGGCAGCACCACCACCTCGATGCCGTGGTCACGGGCCGCGGCCTCCAGGTCGACGCGCATCCAGGGCGCGCCCAGAAGCTCGGCCACGAAGGGCCGTTCGTCTTCGTGGAGCGGTCGGTAGTCCAGGTACGGCGCCGCCCCGGCCAGCACGGCGGTGCCGTCCGCGTCGACCTCGACGTACTCCAGCCGGCGGCTGATGACCCGCCGTTCGCCCGCGGCGGTGAGCCGCCCATCGGTGATCCGGCTCTCGATGGAGAACAGCACCCGCGGCGGGGCGCCGTCGTCGGCCTCGTCGACCAACACCGCCCCCCGGCGAAGGACCTCGCCGTAGCGCTCCAGCACCAGGTCGATCACCACCTCTAGGAGCGGGTGGCCGGGAGCAATGAACGTGGCGGGCGGCTTCCCTTCCAGGTGGATCAGCGCCTTATCGAAGCAGACGCGCTCGTAGACGCGCTGCACCGGCTCGCCGCGGCCGATGAGCCGGTCGCGCCGGCGCAGGTCCACCGGCACGTGCGTGATCTGGTAGCGGCCCGGTTCGCGTCGCACGATGCTGCCGCCCAGACGCGTGAAGGCGGCCACGAAGAACGACTCGATGAAGTGCGGCACCAGCCGCCGCGCCTCTGCCCGGTCCATCTCTTCTTTGAGGCGGCGCAGCTGCGCGGCGGTGATGGTGGTGGCATCGAGGGCGTAGTCCTCCACCAGGCGGCGCAGGAAGTCGGCATCCCAGGCCTGCTCGATCCGCCGCTGCAGGTGGGCGCGCGCCTCCTCGGTGGAGTTGTAGCGGATCGCCTCCAGCATGAGCTCGCGCAGGTGCACCTCGGTCAGCGCCCGCCCGAGCACGTCGAACACCTTGCCGCCGAGCGCCTTGCGCGCCTCTTCCAGCTTCTCGAACAGGCGCTGGTAGACGGCCCCCTCGCGCGTCTGGTACGCGACGAGGTTCCAGAGGTGGCAGGTCTCGCGCTGGCCGAAGCGGTGGATGCGCCCGAAGCGCTGCTCGATGCGGTTGGGGTTCCAGGGCAGGTCGTAGTTGACCATCAGGTGCGCGCGCTGGAGGTTGATGCCCTCACCGGCGGCATCGGTGGCCACCAGCACCACGACGTTCGGGTCGTTGAGGAAGGCGGCCTGGACCTTGCGCCGCTCCTCACGCAGGAGCCCCCCGTGGATGGCGACCACCACGTCGGGGCGGCCGAAGAGGGTGGCGATGCGCTCCACCAGGTAGTCGAGCGTGTCGCGATGCTCGGTGAAAATGACGAGCTTGCGGCGCCGCCCCTGCGCGTCGAACATCTCCGGGTACTCCAGCACGGCGCGCAGCTGCTCCCACTTGCGGTCGGTGCCGGAGGCGCGCACGCGGGCGGCCAGCTTGGTCAGCTCACGCAGGCTGGCGATCTCGGCCTCCAGCTCCTGCACCGTGCGGGCGGCGGTCGCCAGGTCCACGATGGCCTGGACCTCACTCTCCGGCTGCTCGTCCAGGTCGGTCTCCAGGTCCTCCGCGCTCCTGCCGCGCAGGTAGGTCGCCAGCTCCTCATCCAGCACGGCCACGCGCTGGGTTTGGCGGGCCTCGCGCAGTTTCTGTTCCAGGCGGCGCAGGCGGCGTTTGAGCGACTCGTGGATGGCGGCCGGTGAGGAGGCCAGGCGCCGTTGCAGCGTGGTGAGGGCAAAGCCCACGGCAACCCGGCGGCGCGCGCCCCCCTCCTCCTCGGCGGCGGCGCGTTCGGCGCGGTTCATCTCGTCCGCCACGTAGCGCGTCACCGCTTCGTACAGGAGCGCTTCGTCATCGGAGAGCTCGTAGTTCACGGTGGTGGCCCGCCGCTCGGGGAAGAGCGGGTGGCCGTCGAAGTCCACCAGTTCCTCCTTGAGCATGCGGCGCATGAGGTCGCTCACATCGACCTGGCGCGTGCCCTCGCGCGGGCGTCCCTCGAACCGGTCGGCGTCCAGCAGGGCGAGGAAGAGCTGGAAATCCTCCTCCTTGCCGCGGTGCGGGGTAGCGGTGAGCAGGAGGAGGTGGCGGGTCTGCTTGCCGAGAAGCTCGCCGAGCCGGTAGCGGGCGGTGTACTTGACCTCGTCGCCGAAGCGGGAGGCGCTCATCTTGTGCGCCTCGTCCACCACCACCAGGTCCCACTCGACGGCGCGCAGCCGCTCCAGGTTGTCCTCCTGTTTGAGCAGGTCGATGCGGGAGATGACCAGGTTGCGCTCGACGAAGGGGTTGCCGGTGCGCGCGTTTTCGATCTCCGCCCGCCCGACGATGTCAAACTCCAGCCGGAACTTCTCGGACAGCTCGTCCTGCCACTGGTCGGCCAGGTTGGCGGGCACCACGATCAGGCACCGCTCGAGATCGCCGCGCAGCATCAGCTCGCGGATGAGGAGGCCGGCCATGATGGTTTTGCCCGCGCCTGGGTCATCGGCCAGGAGGAAGCGGAGCGGCTGGCGCCGCAGCATCTGGTCGTAGACGGCGGCGATCTGGTGGGGCAGTGGGGTCACATTGGAGATATGAACGGCGAGCAACGGGTCGTACAGGTAGGCCAGGCGGATGCGTCTGGCCTCGGCGGCCAGGCGAAACAGCTCGCCATCGCCGTCAAACGCCCACTGGCGTCCGGCCTCCACCAGCCGGAGGCGGTGCTCATCGCCCCGGAACACGAGCTGCTCGCCCACCCGACCTGCCGCCTCGTCGCGGTAGACCACGGTGGCGCCAGACGAGCCGTGCGGCTGCACGCTGAGGATCGTGACCGCCGCGCC
>JBHOQW010000117.1:0-15366 GCA_042408665.1 Dehalococcoidia bacterium | reverse complement strand
CGCAGCCACCGCTCCCCCGTGCCCTGCCGCGCGCCGGCACCGGTGGTGCAGCGGCGGACGCGGCGCTGCCATGGCCGGCGGCGGGCGCTACGGTGGCCCTCGTCTTCCTTGCCGGAACCGCCCTCTTCCTCGCGCGTCTGGTACGCGAGCGTCAATAGGACCTCCGCAGCACGACACACCGAGGGCCGCCCTTGAGAAGGACGGCCCTCGGTGCCTGCAGGCGGCGCGACCCACTCAGTCCACGAACACGATGGCGAAGTAATATGTGCGGTCGGTCACCGCCGCGCCGATTCCCATCCGGTGGAAGCGGCGCTCCAAGACGTTGGCGCGGTGTTCTGCGCTGGCCATAAACGCCTCGTGCACGTTGCGCACCACCTGCGCGGCGGGATAGGTGCTACGCGCGATGTTTTCGCCCAGGATCGCGTGCGGCACCCCGTAGACCCGCAGCAGGTACTCCGCCCCGATACCGGATGGGTTGAAGTGGTCAAAGTAGCCCAGCGACGCCATGTCCAGCGCCCGGTCCACCGCCACCCGGTCGATATCGCTCGCCCATGCCAGGTCCGGCAAACCGGCCCGCTCGCGTTCGGCGTTGATCAGCGCGGCCATCTGCGCCGCGAAGTCGGCAGGCGCCAGCGAGACGCTGGCCGCTCCCGCCCGTGCGGTCAACGCCCCACCGTCGCCTCGCCCGGCAAGCGCTAGCAGCGCCATCGACAGGAGCGCCGCCGGTACCAACCGGCACGCGCGGCGGAACACGGTGCCCGCGGCGCGGCCCGGCCGACCGCGGCGCAGCGACAGCAGGATGATGAGGAGCATTGCGCCACCCCGATGAGCAGCGGCGAGGTGGCGCGCACCGCAGACGGCGCGCCCGCCTCGGCTGGGTTCGGCAACCCGGCTATCCCCTGCGCGGCAAGGGACCCGTGGCTTTGCGTCCCCACCTCACGGTGGGTTTGCCTTTCTCGGTCCAGCCCCGGCCGCTGCCGGGGCGACCTTCTGTCCGTTTAGGTCATCGAGGGAGCGAGACGGTTCTGAAGGGCCGCGCCGGAACCGGCCGGTCGGTTCTCGCATGCGGTCGAGCCACCGGCGGGAGCGGCAAACAGGCGCAAAACGAGCGCCGGGCGGGCTGCGCCCGGCGCTCGTCTCGGTGAGCGTCTCGCGTAGGGTGAGCGGTCGCCGCCGTTAGCGGGCGGTGTAGCCGCCGTCGACCGGCAGAGCAGCGCCGGTGACGTATGTCGACTCATCGGAGGCCAGAAAGAGCGCCATGAAGGCGACGTCTTCCGGTTGGCCGAGGCGGGGCATGGGCTGCATAGCCAGGAGCCGCTCGTTTCCCACCACGTTGCCGCCATGCACGCGCTCCAACAGCGGGGTGTGGATCACACCGGGGCAGATGGCGTTGACGCGGATGTTGTAGCGGGCGTACTCCAAGGCCGCGGTGCGGGTCAGGTTGATCACGCCCGCCTTCGATGCGCTGTAGGCGGCGGCCGCCCGCCAGCCCACCATGCCGGCCACGGAGGCGGTGTTGATGATGCTGCCGCTCTGTTGCGCCACCATGAGCGGCAGGGCGTATTTCATCCCTAGGAACACACCTTTCAGGTTTACCGCCAGCACGCGGTCCCAGTTCTCCTCCGTGCAGTCCGCCAGCCACGACGACTCACCGGCGATGCCGGCGTTGTTGAACAGCACGTCCAGACGGCCGAAGGCCGCCTGTGCCGCTCGGATCATGCCCTCCACCTCCGCCGCCCGGCTGACGTCGACCTTCCGGAACAGGGCGGTGCCGCCTCGGGCGGCGATGGTCGCCGCCACCGCCTCTCCCCCGGCCGCATCTATATCGGCCAGCAGTAGGCGGGCGCCCTCGCGGGCGAACAGGAGCGCCGTCGCCCGGCCCATGCCCGAGGCCGCGCCCGTGATCACCACCGCCTTGCCGTCCAACCGACCCATCTCTGTGCCTCCCCGTCGCGTTCAGCGGCGACATTGTAGCCGGCGGTCCCGTCGCCTACCATGTGGGATGCCAACCGGCGGTGACCGCCGGGCTGCCCCCTCCCAAGGAGCCACGCCATGCTGCCACGCGTCACGCTGCGGGACGTGCTGCGCGCCCGCCGCGTGATCCGCCGCTACCTGCAGCTCACACCGCTCAACCGCTACCCGGCGCTGGATGCGCTCGTGGGTGCCGAAGTGTACGTCAAGCACGAGAACGTGCTGCCCACGGGCGCCTTCAAGGTGCGGGGCGGCATCTATCTTGTCTCCCAGCTCACGGCCGAGGAGCGTCGTCGCGGCGTGATCGCAGCCTCCACCGGCAATCACGGCCAGTCCGTGGCTTACGCCGCCCGCCTGTTCGGCGTGCCGGCGATTATCGGTGTGCCGGAGGGTGCCAACCCGGTGAAGGTGGCGTCCATACGCAGTCTGGGCGCTGAGGTGGTGTTCTGCGGCCACGATTACGATGCGGCGCGCGAGCATGTGGAGCGCCTGGCTATGGAGCGGGGCTACCGCTACATCCACTCCGGGAACGAGCCGCTGCTGGTGGCCGGGGTGGGCACCATCACCCTGGAAATCCTGGAGGAGCAGCCGGAGATCGAGGCGATCATCGTGCCGGTGGGCGGCGGCAGCGGTGCGGCCGGCGCGGCCACTGTGGCCAAGGCGGTGGACCGTGCCATCCGGGTGATCGGCGTGCAATCCGAGGGGGCGCCGGCCGCGTGGCTGACCTGGAAGGAGCGGCGGCCGGTAGAGACGGAGCGGATCGCCACCTTCGCGGAGGGCCTGGCCACCCGCACCAGCTTCAGCTACCCACAGGCGATCATGCAGGAGCTGCTGGACGACTTCATCCTGGTGAGCGAGGAAGAGATCCGGCGGGCGGTGTGGCTGTACCTCACCCGCGCCCGCACGGTGGCGGAGGGCGCCGGCGCCGCGCCGCTGGCCGCCGCCCTGCGCCTCAAAGACGAGCTGGCCGGCCGTCGCGTGGCCCTGATCCTGAGCGGCGGTAACCTGAGCGAGGAGCAGCTCCGCTGGGTGCTGGCCGCCGAAAGGGCGTGACGCCGGGCCAGCCGCGACAGCGGACGAGCACAGAGGAGTTAACCGGAAGAACCATGAGCAGCGCAGCGCAACCGCCCACCGCAGAGACGCCCCGCTTCCGCGTGGTGCACACTGCCGCCGGCTTCGCCCAGGACTGGCAACTCGAGCGCCAGGCGCTGGCCGCCATCGGTGCTCAGTTCGAGCCGGTCGCCGCCGAGAGCGAGGACGAGCTGATCGCCGCCTGCCGCACGGCCGATGCCATTATCGTGGTGCGCGAGCGGTTCACGCGCCGGGTCATCGAGGCGCTGGAGCGAGCGCGGGTGATCGTGCGCTCCGGCGTGGGCTACGACGTGATCGACGTCCCTGCGGCCACCGAGCGGGGCATCGCCGTGTGCTACATCCCGGACTACTGCACTCAGGAAGTCGCCAACCACGCCCTGGCGCTCCTACTGGCCGTCAACCGGCGTCTGCGCGAGCTGGATGCCGCCGTACGCGCCGGCCGCTGGCGCGGTGGCGACCTTCCCTCCATCGGCCCGCTGTACGGGCAGACGGTCGGCATTGTCGGCTACGGACGCATCGGCCGGGCGATGGCCGCCCGCTGCCGCGCACTGGGCATGCGTGTGCTCGCCGCCGACCCGTACACCGGCCCGCCGGACGCGGACGACCGCATCGTGCCCCTGGACGAACTCCTGGCCGAGGCCGACTACGTCTCCATCCACTGCCTGTTGAACGATGAGACGCGCGGCCTGATCGACGAGCGCGCGCTGCGGCGGATGAAGCCCACCGCCATCCTGGTCAACACGGCGCGTGGCCCCATCGTTGACCAGCGGGCACTGACCCGCGCCCTGCGCGAGGGCTGGATCGCGGGCGCGGGGCTGGACGTCCTGGAGCAGGAGCCACCCGACCCGCACGACCCCATCCTCACCCTGCCCAACGTGGTGTTCACGCCGCACACGGCCTACTACTCCGACGCCTCGGCCGTGCGCCTGCGCCAGCGGGTGGTGCAGGAGGTGGTGTGCGCGCTCACCGGCCGGCGGCCGCCGGGCCTGCTTAACACCGAGGTCTGGAAAGAGGACTGAGCCGCCCTTGCACGCGTCGGGGTATTGCCAGTGCTACGCGATCAGACTGGCGGCTGATGAATGAGGTCGTTCCAGAGGTACAGCCCGTCGACCCGGCGGTATCCGCTATCGAACGAGGCGAAGTCGACAACTTCAGCCGCGAACGCGGTGGCAACGTGCGCAGCATCGTGTGACTTGAGGTTGTACTCTGCCATAAGTAACCGCGCGGCCTCGCGAACGTGTTCCGTGAGATCTACCTCCTCGACATTAAAGTGGGACAGGATTCGAGCCAGCGTCGCGTGCATATCTTCGAGATACCGAGCGCGAACCTCCGGCTTCTCCC
The DNA here is from genome assembly GCA_042408665.1 of Dehalococcoidia bacterium. GTDB lineage: Bacteria > Chloroflexota > Dehalococcoidia > CAUJGQ01 > CAUJGQ01 > CAUJGQ01. The sequence goes on along the minus strand of JBHOQW010000117.1, from coordinate 10,962 downwards.
ACCGGTCCAACTGGTACCTATGCTGGATGTCTAGCGGCCATGCACGGAGCACGCGCTCCTTTGTGATGTGGTGGCTGTACTCTAGCCAGACTAGCGACGACATATACAGCGTGGTAAGGCCGTGTTCGACGAGCCTCTCGAGAAACGCCGCTGCTCGCTGGTGATTCGGTTCTGAGCCGATTAGCGCGGCGATGAGAAAGTCCGTATCGACGTAAAGCCGAGACGGTGGCAGCTCAGTGCCGGTAGGGGCGAAGGACCGTTCGGTGGCGGGCACGGTCGCTCAGTCGTTCGCGCCCTTTTCTTGCTTGTCTTCCTCATCATCGAGAGATCGGGTGAAGGGGACGTGAACCGTCAGCGCCAGACGCCCGAGCAGGTCCCGCAGCGTCTCCACGTTGGTCTGAGGATCCCTGGGGTGACTGGTAACGGTGAGCTTGCGCCCGTAGTCCTGCCGGTTGGGTACCTGGATGGGTGGCATACCGCGCCCTCGCCTTTTAGGACCTCATCATACCAGACGCAGGCGTTGAGCAGGGCGGGTGGAGGCACCATGTTGCTCGGGTAAACGCCCCGGTCGGCGGTGATGAGAAACATGGCGGTCGGGCCGGCTGTAGTGCTGGCTGTCTCCCCCACCCGCGAGCCGCTATTTGATTGCACCGCTCTTGACCCAGCATCCCGGCCGTGCTCTGGTATGCCCGACACCCCGCCGGGAGCGCGCCATGGACGTGATCGACCTACTACACGCGCCCATTCGCGCGGCCGCGGCCGCCCTGCGCCGCCGTGAGGTCTCGGCGACGGAGCTGACGGAGGCGGCGCTGGCGCGCATCGCCGAGCGCAACCCCCTCATCAACGCCTATATCACCGTCACCGCCGAGGCGGCACGGGACGCCGCCCGGCGCGCGGACGGGGAGCTGCGCGCGGGCGTCGACCGCGGGCCACTGCACGGCATCCCGGTAGGGGTGAAGGACCTGTTCGACGTGGCCGGTGTGCCCACCACCGCTGGCTCGCCGTTGTTTCAGGACCGGGTGCCGAGCGAGGACGCGACCGCGGTGGCCCGCCTGCGCGCCGCGGGCGCGGTGCTCACCGGCAAGCACAACACGCACGAGCTGGCTTACGGCACCACCACCATCAACCCGTACACCGGCGCCGCGCGCAACCCGCGCGACCCGGCACGTATCACGGGCGGCTCCTCCGGCGGCTCGGCGGCCGCCGTCGCGGACGGGATGTGCTTCGGGGCGCTGGGCACGGACAGCGGCGGCTCCATCCGCGGACCCGCGGCCCTCTGTGGCGTGGTCGGCCTCAAGTCCACCTACGGACGGGTGTCGCTCGCCGGCGTTGTGCCGCTTTCCTGGAGCGTGGACCACGCCGGACCCCTGGCGCGCACCGTGGAGGACGTAGCCCTGCTGCTCACCGCCATCGCCGGCCACGACCCGCGCGATCCGGCCTCGGCGGCGGTTCCGGTGCCGGACTTCTGCGCTGAGCTAGGGCGCGGCGTACAGGGCCTGCGCCTGGGCCTGCTGCGGGCGCCGCAGAGCGAGCGCGCCGCGCCGGAGGTGCGCGCGGCGGTGGAGCGGGCGGCTCGGCGCCTGGCCGACGCGGGCGCGGAGGTCGTGGAGGTGGAGGCGTCGCTCCTGGCCGAGGCCGATGCCATCTCCTTCACCGTCATGGGCGCCGAAGCGGCAGCGTACCACCTGGAGCGGCTCCGGGTGCAGCCGGATCGCTTCGGCGCGGACGTGTTCGAACGGCTGGCGGCGGGCGCCGTGCTGCCGGCGGTGGACTACGTGCAGGCGCAGCGGGCGCGGTCCCGGCTCATCGCCCAGGTGGAGGCCTGGTTCACGCGGGTGGACGCCGTGCTCCTGCCGGCTGCGGCGCGCACCGCGCCGGAGATCGGGCCGGATGCCGCCCGGCAGATGCGCGCCTACCCCAGCCCGCGCCGCCCCTTCAACCTCACCGGCCACCCGGCCGTGAGCGTGCCCTGCGGCGTCGACGCGCACGGGCTCCCCATCGGCCTGCAGGTCGTCGGCCGCTACTGGGATGAAGCCACGGTCCTGCGCGTGGCGGCCGCCTGGGAGCGGCTGGCCCAGGAGGCACCGGCGTAGCGCCGCTCAGCGGTCGCCCCCCGGGCTCTGGATATCCGGTGCGGCGCGCCGCCGGGCCAGCAACCCGCGGGCCACGGTGAGGCGCAGGATCTCCGTCGTGCCTTCGGCGATGCGCCAGGCGCGGATGCGGCGGTACAGACGGGCCAGCGGGTGGTCCTCCACCACGGCCGCGCCGCCGGTGAGCTGGATGGCCCGGTCCACGATACGCGTCACCGCCTCGGTGGCCAGCGACTTGGCCATCGCCGCCTCCACCGCCACATCGCGCCCGGCCTCGGCGTCGCGGGCAGTGGCGTAGAGGGCGGCGCGGGCGGCGTACAGGTCGGTGGCGCTGTCGGCCAGCATCGCCTGCACCTGCTCCCGCTCGGCGAGCGGCGCCCCGGAGCGGTGTGGTCGGTCCACCTGCGCCAGGGTGTACTCCAGCGCCCACAGACCCGCGCCGCAGGCCGTGGCCGCCAGGCCCAGGCGCATGGCCGTGATATCCTCCAGCGCCCGCGGCAACCCCTCGCCGATGCCGCCGATGATGCAGTCGTCCGGCACGGCCACGTCCCGGAACTCGAACTCGCCGTGCACGCCGCCGTCCAGCGTGCGCCACTGCCGGCGCAGCGTCACGCCCGGTGCCGCCCGCGGAATCACGAACACGGCCGTGCCGGTGGGGCCGCCCTCGTTGGCGGTGACGTTGGCCACGGTGAGGAGCAGGTCGGCGAACGGACCGCCGGTGACAAAGGACTTCACCCCGGACACGAGAAAGGCGTCGCCGCGGCGCACCGCCGTGGTGCGCGGGCCCTCCTGTGCGTCGGTGAAGGCGAAGGCGGCCGTCAGCTCACCGCGCAGCACCGGCAGCAGGAAGCGCTCGCGCTGCTCGGGCGTGCCGTGGAGGAGGAGCCCGCCGCTCCCGCCCAGCACGAACCGACCCAAAATGCTGCCGGAGGCGGCGATCGCCTCGCGCAGCGCTGCCTGACCCAGCGGGCCCAGCCCGCCGCCGCCCAGCTCGCGCGGCTGGGCCAGGCGGAAGAAGCCCAGCGCCTCGGCGCGCCCTCGTACCCAGCGGCGCAGGTCCGGCGGCACGTCCGCTTCCTCGGCGATCTGCCGCTCCGCCTCGATGGGCAGGAGTTCGTCCCGGATGAAAGCGCGCAGCCGCTCGCGCAGCTCCATAAGTGGCGGGGACAGGTCATCCACGGGCATCCGAACCCTCCACACGGCGCGCGGGGCGGCCGCCCCGTCGGAGCCATCGTCTCCTGCCGGTCGGTTTCGGTCCAGGGCGCCGATCGGGCCGCGTGCCGTATACTCGCTGGCGTGGCCACGACGTTACCGATCGGCAAGCTTCCGCCGGACCTGCTCGCCCGCCTGCTGGGGCGCGTTCCCGCCACCGACCCGCGCGTTGTGGTCGGCCCCCGGCCGGGCGTGGACGCCGCCGTGCTGGACATAGGTGACCGCTACCTCATCGCCACCAGCGACCCGATCACCTTTGTGGCCGAGCGCATCGGCTGGTACGCGGTGCACGTCAACGCCAACGACGTGGCCGTGATGGGCGGTACGCCCCACTGGTTGCTGGCCACCCTGCTTTTGCCGCCCGGCTGCGACCCTAACCTGGCGGAGGCGATCCAGGAGCAGATATTGACTGCCTGCGCCGAGCTGGGCGTCAGCTTGATCGGCGGCCACACCGAGGTCACGGCCGGCCTGGACCGGCCGATCGTCGTCGGCACGATGCTGGGCGAGGTGGAGAAGGAGCGGCTGGTGCTCCCGGCCGCGCGCCCGGGCGACCGGCTGGTCGTCACCAAGGGGATCGCCGTCGAGGGCACCGCCGCCCTGGCCGTGGAGGCGGCGGATGCGCTGCGGGCGCGGGGCGTGGACGCCGCTGTTCTCGCCCGGGCGGCGGCACTCCTGGAGCGGCCCGGGATCAGCGTGGTGCCGGACGCGCGGGCGCTGTGCGCGGCCGTGCGCCCGCGCGCCATGCACGACCCCACCGAGGGCGGCCTGGTCACGGCCCTGCGTGAGCTGGCGCAGGCGTGCGGCATGGGCCTGCGCGTGGAGGCGGAGCAGATCCCAGTGCTGCCGGAGACGCGGGCGGTGTGCGCGGCGCTGGGGCTGGCGCCCCTGGGGCTGCTGGCCTCCGGCTGCCTGATCGCGGCGGTCGCGCCGGACGACGAGGCGGCCGCGCTCGGCGCACTGGCGGCCGCCGGTGTGCCGGCGGCCGTGATCGGCACGGTGACGCCGGCGGATGCGGGCCTGACGCTGGTCCACGGTGGGCGCACGGAGCCCCTGCCCGCTTTCGCCCGGGACGAGCTGGCCCGCTACCTGGAGGAACACAGCACCTGAGCGAGGAACGCTGCGCTTCCTTTCAGAGCTGAGGGACTGCAACGTGAAGCTCAGCGCAGCGGCGCCGATGGTCGTCACCGGTCAGAAGCAGGTACGCCCTTTCCTCGATAGCAGTGGCCATGTGGATCGCGTCAGGGGTCCGGAACCGATAGCGTGCACGGAGGATCGTGGCGCGCTCGATAACGGCCGCGGTCACATCGGCCACAAACAAACATCGGCGAGTAAAGAAGCGGTCAAACCGGCTCGGTAAAGAGTGGTCACGCTCACGGAGCGGCTTCACGCGGCACTCCCGCCTGGATCACCGGGAGGTGATGAGCAGGCTGCGATGCAACGCCTTCAATGCGGCTGAGCCATGTCGTCGGTTACGGAGAGCCGACGGACTCCTGTAGCGTCACCGCCAGCTTGAAGGGGTCCGAGGAGACGACGCTGGCGGCGTACAGCTCCATGGCGCCGAAGTCGGCGGTGCGCGAGGATGGGTCGCCGCGGTCCACGGTGCGCACCACCACCGGGAAGCCCTCCCAGTTTTCCTCGGTCTTGTCCATGGGCGGCTGGTAGACGGCCACGTTGAAGCTGGTCACACCCAGCCGGTCGCGGTAGCAGGCGAGCACGTCGTACAGGGCGTCCGTGAGCGCCGGCGTCATGTGCGTGGCGCCGGGGGCGAGCAGGAGCACCTCGTTTTCCTTGATCGGGGTGAGGTTGGCGAGCACGCGCACGCCGTCCGGCCGCTCAAAGCCGATGCCGAGCGAATGGTGCACGCGGAACAGGTCCTCGAAGTAGTTGGTGCGGAAGGCGGCCTGGTAGAGCAGCGCCGCCCGGCGCAGCTTCTCCACCTCGGCGTAGTGCATGTCCCGGCCCAGCATCATCTGGGCGTGGCCGTGCAGGAGCGAGGCGCCCGCCCGCCACAGGCAGTTCCAGATGAACAGGTAATACTTGGCGTCCGGGTCCATCTGGTGGGCGAGCTGTGCCCAGCGCCAGGCGGTGTCAATGTAGTCGTGGATCTGCTCGCGCGTCCAGCGCAGGGGATGCCGTTCGTTGAACACCACCAGGCCGTGCAGGCCGTCGAACTTGGCGATGTTGGAGGCGGTGATGCAGTACTTGCCCTGCACGCGGCCGAACACGTCCTCCGGCGTGCCGGTGAGGGGATGGGCGAGGGGGTCGGCGCCGTTGATCCGCTCCAGCTCGGCGTCCAGGTCCACCGGCGCGCGCCAGATCGGCCGGCTGGAACGCAGCCAGTTGAACAGCACGCCGTCCAGCGTCACGTTGTTGGTCACGCGCACGATCTTCTGGTTGAGGGTGGGTTCCAGGGCGCCGAACTGCTTGACGATCCAGGGTTTCATCTCCTCCGGGGGCACAATCCGCCCGTAGGTGATCCCCACCTGAAAGAGCCGGTCAAACCGGGCCCGTTCCTCGCGGTCCAGCTCGGCGATGATCTCATCGAGCTGGGCGATGCTGCGTTCCGACGTAACCGCCACCGCCATCCTCCACCCCCCGTTGCGGGCCGGGGAGCCGCCTCCTGGCTGCCGGCCGGCCGCACCGGCACGCGGGACATCCCAGCATCAGCGTAGCCGGCCGGTGTTACGACGCCGTCACGATCTAGTGTCGAAAGTGTCGGACTCCCGTGAAGACCATGGCGATTCCGGCGCGATCGGCCGCCGCGATCACCTCGTCGTCCCGCACCGAGCCGCCCGGCTGCACGATCGCCGTCACCCCCGCGGCCGTCGCCGCCTCCACGCCGTCGGCGAAGGGGAAGAAGGCGTCCGAGGCCAGCACGCTGCCGCGCGCCCGCTCGCCCGCCTGGCGGGCGGCCAGCATCACGCTGGTCACCCGGTTGGGCTGGCCGGTGCCCACGCCCACCACTGCCGTGCCCCTGGCCAGCACGATGGCGTTGGATTTGACGTGCTTGCAGGCGCGCCAGGCAAAGCGCAGCGCCGCCAGCTCCTCATCGCTCGGCGCCCGCCGTGTCACGGTGCGGAACTGGAACTCCTCCGGCTGGAAGGTGTCGTCGTCGTGCACCAGCAGGCCACCAGACACCTGGCGGATGCGCTGTCCGCCCTTGCGCGGCGGGCGCGCCCGCAGGAGGCGCAGGTCCCGCGATTTTCCTTTGAGGATCTGCAACCCCTCCGGGGTGTAGTCGGGCGCGATGAGCACGTCGTAGCGCTGGCGCAGGCCGGACAGCGGGTTGCGCACCTCGCGGATGGCGGTGGCCAGCCGTTCGTCCACCGGCCGGTTGAAGGCCACGATGCCCCCGTAGGCGGAGACCGGATCGGCCGCCAGCGCCCGTGTATACGCTTCCACGATGTCCGCGTCGCTGGCCAGGCCGCAGGGCGTGGCGTGTTTGACGATCACGCACGTCGGATCGTCGAAGTCCCATACCGCCTCCCAGGCGCCGTCCGCATCCAGGTAGTTGACGAAGGACATGGCCAGGCCGTGCAACAGCTCGGCGGTGGCCACGCCGTCGGCTGCCCCGGGGGCGATGTCCAGGCTGCGGTACACGGCGCCGCGCTGGTGCGGGTTCTCACCGTAGCGCAGGTCGGCCAGCTTTTCGAACGCGTAGGTGACCACCGGCGGGAACGGCTCCTCCCCGCGCAGGTAGGCGGCCACGGCCGTGTCGTAGGCGGCCACATGCTGAAAGGCCTTGGCCGCCAGCCGCCGGCGGAGCTCCAGGGGCACCGCGCCCGACCGCAGCGCGGCCAGCACCGCCTCGTAATCGGCCGGGTCGACGACCACCAGCACCCACGGGAAGTTCTTGGCCGCGGCGCGGATCATAGCCGGCCCGCCGATATCGATCTGCTCCAGGGCCGCCATCAGGTCTGCCCCGCCGGCCACCGTCTCCACGAACGGGTACAGCCCGCCCACCACCAGGTCGATGGGCGCCAGGCCGTGCGCGGCTAGCTCCGCCAGGTGTTCGGGCCGGTCCCGGCGGGCGAGCAGGCCGGCGTGCACGCCGGGGTGGAGCGTCTTCACCCGCCCGTCCAGGATCTCTGGAAAGCCGGTCAGCTCCTGTACCGGCCGCACCGGCACCCCGGCCGCGCTCAGCACGCGAAACGTGTTGCCGGTGGAGAACAGCTCCCAGCCCAGGTCGGCCAGGCCCTGGGCGAACGGCGCCAGGCCGGTCTTGTCATAGGGGGCGAGGATCGCGCGCACGGCATGACCTCATACGTAACAAAAGTATATCAATATGCCCCGCGGCCGGCTCAGACCAGCAGCACGCGCGGTCCATCCCGCTCCTGGGGCACCACCTCGCCCACGACGAGGGCCTCCGGCAGGCGGGCACGCACGGTCGCCACGTGCTCAGGCGCCATGGCCAGCACCATTCCCAGCCCCATGTTGAAGGTGCGGAACATCTCCGCGTCTGAGATCTCCCCCTCGCGCTGGATGAGCTGGAACAGGGGCGGTACCTGCCAGGCCGCGCGCCGGAAGCGGGCCGCCAGGCCCTCCGGCAGCATGCGCGGCACGTTGTCGATCAGGCCGCCGCCAGTGATGTGCGCCAGGCCCTTGACGTGGTCCAGCACCGGGCGCAGCGCGTGCAAGTAGCAGCGGTGCACGGCCAGCAGCGCTTCGCCCAGGGTCGTGCCCAGCTCCGGCTCGTACCGTTCCAGACGGGCGCGGCCGCCGTCCGGGCTGTCCGCCCTGGCGATGCCCCAGATGTGGCGCACCAGGGCATAGCCGTTGGTGTGCAGGCCCGAGGAGGGCAGCGCCAGCAGGGCGTCACCGGCCACGATGGTGTGGCCGTCGATCACCCGCTCCCGCTCCACGATCCCCACAATGAACCCGGCCAGGTCGTAATCGCCTGGACGGTAGACGTCCGGCATGTCCGCCGTTTCGCCGCCGATCAAAGCACAGCCCGCCGCCTGGCAGGCGCGGCTGATGCCGGCCACCAGGGCGACCTTCTGGTCCTCGGTCAGGCCGTTGTTGGCCAGGTAGTCGAGGAAAAACAGTGGCTCGGCGCCGGCGGTGAGGATGTCGTTGACGCAGTGGTTCACCAAGTCCTGGCCGACGGTGTCGTACACGCCGAGCACGCGCGCCACCAGCACCTTGGTGCCGACGCCGTCGGCGCTGGCCACCAGCACCGGGTCGCGCAGGCCGGTGGGCACGCGGAACAGAGCGGAGAAGGGGCCGACATCCGCCAGCACCTCCGGGCGAGCGGTGGCCCGTGCCAGGGCCTTCATGCGCGCCACGGCGCGGTTGGTGGCCTCGATGTCCACGCCGGCGGCCGCGTACCGGCCGGATGGGTTGGGTGGAGGGGTGGACTGGGTGGTGATGGCCGCAACCTCCGGACCGCGTCCCCGTGCCGCCCGGCGGGCGCGCCCGGGCGGTGGGGTTCAGGTGCTGAGCTGCACGAGCGGTACCCGCTCCAGGCTGAACTTGTCCAGGGCGAGCGGGATGGGGATGGGGTACTCGCCGGTGAAGCAGGCGAGGCAGAAGCTTTCGCCCGGCATGCCCACGGCGCGCAGCAGCCCCTCCAGGCTCAGGTAGCCGAGGCTGTCCGCATCGATGTGCCGCTCGATCTCCTCCACGGACTTTTGCGCCGCGATCAGTTCGGCGCGGGAGGCCATATCGACGCCGAAGTAGCACGGGTGGCGGATAGGCGGCGCGCAGATGCGCATGTGCACCTCGCGCGCGCCGGCCTGGCGGAGCATCTGCACCACGCGCGGCGTGGTGGTGCCGCGCACGATGCTGTCGTCCACCACCACCACGCGCTGGCCGGCCAGGAACTCGCTCACCGGGTTGAACTTGAGGTGCACGCCCGCCTCGCGGATGCGCTGGTCGGGCTGGATGAAGGTGCGGCCGACGTAGCGGTTCTTCATCAGCCCCTCGACGTAGGGGATGCCGGACTCGCGCGCGTAGCCGATGGCAGCGGCGGTGGCCGAGTCGGGCACGCCGATCACCACATCTGCCTCCACCGGGTGCTCGCGCGCCAGCTCGCGCCCCATCGCCATGCGGATGGGGTAGATGCGCTCACCGCGGATCACCGAGTCCGGGCGGGCGAAGTAGATGTACTCAAAGATGCACAGCGCCTCGCGGTGACCCTCCACCGCCTGGAGCTGGCGCAGACCATCCCGATCGATCACCACCACCTCGCCCGGCTGCACCTCGCGCACGAAGCGCGCGCCCAGGTGGTCCAGCGCGCAGGTCTCCGAGGCCACCACCCAGCCCTCGCCGATGCGCCCCAGGCACAGGGGGTGGTTGCCCATTGGGTCGCGCGCCGCGATCAACGTCGTGGGCGTGAGCGCCACCAGGCAGTAAGAGCCCTCGATACGCGCCATCACCGCGGCCATGCGCCGCTCCCAGTCCGGCCCCTCGGCGTTGGCCAGCAGCTGGGCGATGATCTCGGAGTCGGTGCTGGAGCGGAAGGTGATCCCTTGCGCCTCCAGCTCCGGCCGCAGCAGCGCCGCGTTGACCAGGTTGCCGTTGTGCGCCAGGGCCAGCTCGCCGTTGGCGCCGCGCACGTGGATCGGCTGCGCGTTGACGACGCGACTGGAGCCGGTCGTGGAATAGCGGGTGTGGCCGATGGCGATATGCCCCGGCAGGAGGCCGAGGTCGGTCTCGTCGAACACCTGCGCTACCAAGCCCATGCCGGTGCGGAGGTGCAGCCGGCTGCCATCGGCGGTAGCGATGCCGGCGCTCTCCTGACCACGGTGCTGCAGGGCGTACAGGCCGTAGAACGTGATGCGGGCAACGTCCTCCCCGGTGGCAAAGACGCCAAAGACGCCGCAGGCCTCTTTGCCGCCGTCCTCCGTGCCCGGCGCTTCCGTCAACCGCCGGGCGTGCACGAACAGGTCAGCGGGGACGAAGCTTGTCTGCGCCACACGGCTCTCCGACATTCCAGGCGGCAGCCTGCCGCACGGGTAAACGGGAACACGCCGCGGAACAGTGCGAGCCCGGCCGCACCGGGCCATTCCATGGTACCAGCCGGCCGGCATCCCGATCAAAGCTAAACCGTCAACTCGCGCTCGCCCGCCTTGACACACCCCACCGCCGCGGCTACCCTCCCGGCAGATACCTCGCAAGCTGAGGTATACGACATAATTGCCAGCAGGAGGACCCGATGCGGCGACTGGTGTCCCTAGCGGGGGCGGCGGCCCTGATCGCGGCGGCCGGCGTGAGCGCGGTGCACGCCCAGCCCACCCCACCCACCCGTTTCTTCGGCAAGGCGACGATCGACGGCAAGCCGGCCCCAGACGGCACTACGGTCACGGCCATGGTGGGCAGCAAAGCGTGTGGCACCGGCACCGTCACCGGCGGCACCTACATGGTGGACGTCAAATCCGCCAGCACGGAGCCCGGCTGCGGCACCGACGGCGCCAGCGTTGCCTTCCAGGTGGGCAGCGCCCGTGCCAGCCAGATCGGCACCTTCCAGACCGGCGCTTTCGTGCCGCTGGACCTGACGGTCAGCCAGGCCACGCCCACCCCCACCGCCACGCCGGCCCGCACCCCGACCCCGGCCCCGACGCCAGCGCGCACGCCCACGCCGGCGGCCACCCCGGCGCGTACGCCCACGGTCGCACCCACGGCGGCGCAACGTCCGGCGGCCACGCCGTGGGTGCGCGCC
>JBHOQW010000266.1:0-13538 GCA_042408665.1 Dehalococcoidia bacterium | reverse complement strand
AACTCGCAGAGCATGGGCCAGTTCGAGCGGACGCTGATCATCGCCGAGCCCGGCTCCTACGTGCACTACGTGGAGGGCTGCACGGCGCCCATCTACTCCACCGACTCGCTGCACAGCGCGGTGGTGGAGATCATCGTCAAGCAGGGCGCCCGCGTCCGCTACACCACCATTCAGAACTGGTCCACCAACGTGTACAACCTGGTGACCAAGCGGGCGGTGGCCTACCGAGACGCCGTCATGGAGTGGGTGGACGGCAACCTCGGCTCCAAGCTGACGATGAAGTACCCGTCGGTGTACATGGTGGAGCCGGGCGCGCACGCCGAGATCCTGTCCCTCGCCTTCGCCGGCCCCGGCCAGCACCAGGATGCCGGCGGCAAGGTGATCCACGGCGCGCCGCACACCACCTCGACGATCATCTCGAAGTCGATCTCCAAGGGCGGCGGCCGCACCTCGTACCGCGGCCTGGTCAAGGTCTACCCCGGCTGTGATGACGTCGTCAGCAACGTGCGCTGCGACGCCCTCATGATCGACGAGCACAGCCGCTCGGACACCTACCCGACCATGGAGATCGACGCCGACCGCGTGACCATCGGTCACGAGGCCACGGTGGGCAAGCTGGGCGAGGAGCAGCTCTTCTACCTGATGTCACGCGGCCTGCCCGAGGTGGAGGCGGCCAAGCTGATCGTCAACGGCTTCGTGGAGCCGATCGTCAAAGAGCTGCCGATGGAGTACGCCGTCGAGCTGAACCGCCTGATCGAGCTGCAGATGGAGGGCGCGGTCGGCTAACGAGCCCGGAGGCACGGCCGGGCCCGCGTAGCGGCCCTCACCCCTGGGGCCCTCAGCCCGGCCGGCGACCACCCTCCCCCTGAAAGCGGGAGGGGGATGCGGGCTCATCGGGGCTCGCCAGAGCGGGGCCTGGACACCGACAGGGGCGGTCGGCTCACCGCCCCTGTCCCTTGATCGCCATCATTGAGTGCACCGTGCCCCGGCCTGCCGGGGTGCGCTGAGGATTGGGAACCGTGACGACCGAGACGCTTGCACCACGACGGGTCACCTCCGGCGCGCTCACCCGCGCGGCGGTGGCGGCCCGCTCCCAGCAGGCGGGCGAGCCGGAGTGGCTGCGTGCCCAGCGGCTGGCGGCCTGGGAACTGGCTGACCGCCTGCCTTTCCCCACCGGCTTCGAGCGCGCCTGGAAATACCTCAACCCGGAGCGCCTGCGCCTGGAGGCCCTGCGCCTGCCGGATGGCGCCGTGCGCCACGCCCCGGCGGCCGCCCGCCACGCCGTGCACAAGGATGAGCAGGCCGGCGTCCTCACGCTGGTGAACGACCGCGCGCTGCGCGCGGAGCTAGACGAGGCCCTGCGCGCCCAAGGGGTGACCTTCACCAACCTGAGCGCCGCCGTCCGTGATCACCCTGACCTGGTGCAACCGCACCTGGGCAGCGTGGTCCGGCCGGATGAGAATGTGTTTGTCGCCCTCAACACCGCCTTCTGGAGCGGCGGCCTGTTCGTGCACGTGCCGCGGGAGGCCCGGGTAGCGCTGCCGCTGCACGCTGTGCTGGCCGCGAGCGGCAACAACGTGGGGCTGTTCCCGCGCGTGCTGATCGTTGTCGAGCGGGGCGGTGAGGTAGCCGTGGTGGAGGAGACCGTCGGCGGTGCGGAGGGGACGTTCGTCAGCGCTGTGATCGAGCTAGTGGTGGGCGAGGAGGCGCGGCTGCGTCACTACCGCGCGCAACGCTGGCAGGCGGGTGTGCAGGAGGTCTTCTTCCAGCGTGCGCTCCTTGGCCGTCATGCCCGGCTGGTGACCGCCTTCGCCGGCCTGGGCGGTGAGATCTTCAAGGGCTGGATCGAGTCCGAAATCCGCGGTACCGGCGCCAGCAGCGAGATCTACGGCCTGGTGTACGGCACCGGCCGCCAGCACTTCGACGTGATCACGCTCCAAGACCACCTCGGTGACCACTCGGCAAGCGACCTGCTGATCAAAGCCGCCCTGCGCGATCAGGCCCAGTCCGCCTACTACGGCCTCACCCGCGTGGGCCGCACGGCGCGCATGGCGGACGCCAACCAGGAGAACCGTAACCTGCTGCTCTCCGACAAGGCCAAGGCCGAGGCCGACCCGGTGCTGGAGATCCTCACCTCGGAGGTGCAGCGCTGCGCACACGGGGCCTCGGCAGGGCCGGTAGACCCAGAGCAGCTCTTCTACCTGGAAAGCCGCGGCCTGCCGCGGGCGCAGGCGGAGCGGCTTCTGGTGCAGGGCTTCCTGGGCGAGGTGCTGGGCCGTCTGCCGGATGAGGCGGCGCGCGCCATCCTGGAGCGGGCGGTGACCGCCAAACTGGCACGCGAGGATGGGACGCGCGACGAATGAAATGAGAGGAGCAATCGCCGATGGGCGAAATGGTCAAGATCGCCGGCACCGACGACGTACCGCCGGGCAAGGTGCGCTACATCGAGGTGGCGGGCAAGCGCCTGGCGCTGTGCCACGTGGACGGGGAGTTCTACCTGATCGACGACGTCTGCACCCATGACGGCGGGCCGCTGGATCAGGGCGAGCTGTTCGGCTACGAGATCGAGTGTCCGCGCCACGGCGCCCGCTTCGATGTGCGCACCGGCCGCGTGCGGCGCCTACCGGCGATCCTGCCCATTCGCACCTATCCGGTGAAGGTGGAGGACGGGGCCGTCCTGGTCGATCCGGACGCCCTCATGTGAGCGCTGAGTGGGGAGCGCTCTCCGCAGCACGCAGTGCTCGAGCGAGGGCCCAGGCCGGCGTAGGAGCACAACCATGCTAGATGTCGCACAGATTCGGCGCGATTTCCCGGTGCTGGAACGCACGGTCAACGGCCGGCGCCTGGTGTACCTGGATAACGGCGCCACCACGCAGAAGCCGCGCCAGGTGATCGAGGCGCTCACCCGCTTCTACAGCCGGCACAACGCCAACATCCACCGCGGCATCCACACCCTGGCCGAGGAGGCCACCGCCCTCTACGAGGACGTGCGCGCCAAGGTGGCCGCCTTCATCAACGCACCCCACGCCACGGAGGTGGTGTTCACCCGCAACACCACGGAGGCGATCAACCTGGTGGCCGCCGCCTGGGGGCGCAAATTCCTCCGCCCTGGCGATGAGATCGTGATCACGCTCATGGAGCACCACTCCAACATCGTGCCCTGGCAGCTCGTCGCCCGGGACACCGGCGCTCACCTGCGCGCCATCCCCTTCCTGCCGGACGGCACGCTCGACTTGGACGCCGCCCGCACCCTCCTCGGCTCCGGGCGCGTGCGGCTGGTGGCGGTGGTGCACATGTCCAACGTGCTGGGCACCATCAACCCGGTGGCCGAGCTGGCCGCCATGGCGCACGCCGCTGGGGCGCTCCTGCTGGTGGATGGGGCGCAGAGCGTGCCGCACCTGCCGGTGGACGTGCAGGCGTTGGGCGCCGACTTCCTCGCCTTCTCGGCGCACAAGATGCTGGGTCCCACCGGCGTGGGCGTCCTGTGGGCGCGGCGCGCGCTGCTGGAGGCCATGGATCCCTACCAGGGCGGCGGCTCCATGATCGCCACCGTCGAGGTCGAGGGCTCCACCTGGGCGGAGGCGCCGCACAAGTTCGAGGCCGGCACGCCCAACATCGCCGACGTGGTGGCGTTCGGCGCGGCCATCGATTACCTGCGCGATCTGGGCATGGGCGCCGTGCGCGCGCACGAAATCGAACTCACGCGGTACGCGCTGGACGCCCTGCGCGCCCTGCCCGCGGTGCGCGTCGTGGGGCCGCCGGACGCCAGCGCGCGCGGCGGCATCATCGCGTTCAGCTACGCGGACCTGCACCCGCACGACGTGAGCCAGGTGCTGGACCGCTACGGCGTGGCCGTGCGCGCCGGCCACCACTGTACCCAGCCGTTGCACCGCGCGCTTAACCTGGAAGTAGCGGCCACCACCCGGGCCAGTTTCTACATCTACAACGACCGCGACGACGTGGACGCGCTGGTGGAGGCCCTGCAGGCGACGGGGCGCTTCTTCGGCATCCCGGCCGCGGCCCGTGTTCAGGCAGGCGCGTGATGGTGAGCAGACCCGAACCCGAACTGGACGACATCTACCGTGAGATCATCCTCGACCACTACCGCCGCCCCCGCAACCGCGGCCTGCTCTTGGATGCGACGGTGACCGCCGAGGGGGTCAACCCCATCTGCGGCGACCAGCTCAAACTGACGCTCAAACTGGAGGGCGACCGCATCGCGGCCGTTGGCTTCAGGGGCAGCGGCTGTGCCATCAGCCAGTCGTCCGCCTCGCTGATGACGGAGGCGATCCGGCAGCGCACCTTGGCTGACGCCGAGCACCTGAAGCGGGCGTTCGAGGCGATGATGGTGGAGGGCGCCGCGCCGACGGCGGAGCTGGGCGACCTGGAGGCGCTGCAGGGGGTGCGCAAGCTGCCGGCGCGCGTCAAGTGTGCCCTGCTGGCCTGGAAGGTGCTGGGCGAGGCGCTCAAAGAGCGGCAGGGCGCCGCCGCCCCCGTGACCACTGAAGAATAGGGGCGCGGTCCCGACAGGGGACGACGCAAGAGGTACCGGATATGGCAACCATTGAAGAGATTATGGAGCGGCTCTCGACGGTGGAGGACCCGGAGCTGCGCCTGAGCATTACCGAGCTAGGGCTGGTGTACGGGGTGGACCAGGACGACGAGGGCACTGTGCGCGTCACCATGACGCTGACCAGCCCAGGCTGCCCGCTGGGGCCGATGATCCACCACGAGGTCAACCGGGTGCTCAGGGACCTGCCGGGGGTGAAGAACGTCGAGGTGAACATCGTTTGGGAGCCGCGCTGGGACCCGCGCATTCACGCCAGCGATGACGTCAAGATGATGCTCGGCCTGTGGTGATACGGCCCGCCTCGGCCCTAGCGAGCGGCTACAGGCGTGAGGACCGGGGACGAGTGACAAGCTCCCCTTGTCCCACGCTTGGCGGAGGGAGCCTATGGTTGGGGTGACGGGCGCCGTGCTGGCCGGCGGTCGCTCTACCCGTCTGGGACGCGATAAGGCGCTGCTCACGCTGGACGGCGAGCCGCTCCTGGCCCGCGCCGTGCGGCTGCTGCGCGAGGTCTGTGATGAGGTCCTGGTGATCGGGCCGCCGGAGCGAGCGCGCATCGTCCCCGACGTGCGGGTTCTCCCGGACGAGCGGCCCGGCAGCGGCCCCCTGGGCGGCATCGCCACCGCCCTGCGCGCCATGTCCGGCGACCGCCTGCTGGCCGTGGCCACCGATATGCCCTTCCTGCGTCCCGCCCTCCTGCGCTACCTGTTGACCGCCTCTGAAGGGTTTGACGTGACGGTGCCGCGGGTGGACGGCCGTACGCACCAGCTCTGCGCCGTCTACAGCCGCGCCTGTCTGCCGCTCATCGACGCCCAGCTTGCCCACGGGGACTACAAGATCGACCGCTTTTTCAGCCAGGTGCGGCTGCGCATCGTGGACGAGGCCGAGCTGCGACCGTTCGACCCGGAGCTGCGCTCCTTCCGCAACGTGAACACCGAGGCGGACTGGCAGGCCGTGCAGGCCCTCGTGAGGAGTGAGAGGGGCTGATGCGTCGCTCCAGGCCCTCCCCCCGGTGCCCCCACCCGCCTCGCCTCACGGCACCCGGCTTGTGGGACGCGCTCTGCGGCATCGGCACCCGCCGCAAGCTTATAGAACTGCTCGACCAACCGGACGTGGAGGTGCAGGCCCTGGCCGGCAACCTGGCCCACCTGCGCCTGATGAACCGCTGGTTCGGCTGGTCGCGGGCGCTGACGCGTGACCTGCTTGCGCTCATGCACCGGCGCGGCCTGCGCGAGGCGTTGCTTCTGGACGTGGCCACCGGCTCGGCCGACGTGCCGCAGGCGGCTGCCGCCGCCCTGGCCCGGCGCGGCCGTCGCCTGCATCTCCTGGCGTCGGACGTGGCCCGGCCGGTGCTGCACGAGGCGCGCGCCCGCGCCGCGCACGGCTGGCCAGTCCAGCTCCTCCAGCACGACGCCCGCGCCATCCCGCTGCGCGACGGCAGCGTGGACATCGTCACCTGTTGCCTGGCCGCCCATCACCTGGACCCGCCCGGGGTGCACGCCCTGCTCACCGAGATGTGGCGTGTGGCCCGCCACGCCGTGGTGGTCAGCGACCTAGCGCGCGGCCCTCTAGCCTATCTCGGTGCTCGCCTGCTGGCGCTCGTGCTGCGCAACCCTCTCACCGCGCACGACGGCCCCGTCTCCGTGCTGCGCGCCTACACCCCGGCCGAGCTCCGCCGCCTGGCCGCGGAGGCCGGGCTGGCGCAGGTGCGCGTGCGCACTCATCTGCCGGCCCGCATGATCCTTATCGCCGAGAAAGGTACCGAGCGGTGACACAGCGCGCCACGCCCGACGCCGACGTGATCGTGGTGGGAGCGGGGCCAGCCGGGGCCACGCTCGCCCGGCTGCTGGCCCGAGCGGGTGTGGCCGTGCTTGTGCTGGACCGGGCCACGTTTCCCCGCCCCAAACCGTGCGGCGAGTACCTCAGCCCCGGCGCCCTGCACCTGCTGCACAAGCTGGGCGCCGGGGAGCGCGTGGAGGCGGTTGCCGGCGCCCGCCTGCGCGGCTTTGTGGTGTGCGCCTACGGCCGGGCGGCGATGCGCGGCACGTTCGGCGCCGCACCTGGCTGGCAAGGGGCACCGCCCTACGGCCTAGGCATCAGCCGTCGAGCGCTGGACGCCGAGTTGGTCGCCCTCGCGCAGAAGGCCGGCGCCCGCCTGCTCACCGGCACCCGCGTCACGGAGGTGATGCGTGCAGACGGCGCGGTCACCGGTGTGCGCGCGCTCCGTGACGGTCGGGAGGTCACGCTGCACGCGCCCCTCGTGGTAGGGGCGGACGGGGTGGCCGGCGTCGTCGGCCGGCGGCTGGGCCTGACCGACCGGCGGCCGCGCCTGCGTCGCTTCGCGCTGGTAGCCCATGTGGCCGGTCTCGCCGGCCTGACGGACTACGGCGAGATGCACGTCGGCCCAGCGGGTTACTGCGGCATCGCGCCGCTCGGCGCCGACCTGGCCAACGTGGCGATGGTGCTCCCCGCGGCCTGCGCCGCTCAGCTCGGCACCCGCGTCACGGATTTCTTCGTGGAAACCCTAGCCGCGTTCGAGGGGCTCGGCCCGCGGCTGGCCGATGCGCGTCTCCTCGGTCCGGTGCAGCGCACCGGTGCCCTCTCCTACCGCGCGCACCGTCTGGCAGTGGACGGCGCCCTGCTGGTGGGCGACGCCGCCGCCTTCTACGACCCGTTCACCGGCCAGGGCATCTACAAGGCGCTGCGCAGCGCCCAGCTCGCGGCATCGGCAGTGCTGGAGGCATTGCGCGCCGGTGACGCGACGCGGACCCGTCTGCGCGCCTATGAACGGGCCTATCGACGGGAGTTCCGGGCGGCGTTCGCTGTGGAGGAGACGATGCAACACCTGCTCGGCCATCCGGTGCTGCTGTCTCGGGCGCTTAAGGGGCTGGCCCGCCGCCCGGCGCTGGCTGATACCCTGGTAGGGGTCACCGGTGACGTGCTGCCGCCCCAGCGCGTCCTCTCGCCCGCGTTTCTGCTCCGCCTGGTCTTGTGACGCGCCCATGATGGACTCCACGCTCACCATCCACGTCAACGCACCACCGGAGCAGGTGTTCGCATTGGTCGCCGACGTTGAGCGGTGGCCGCGGCATTTACCGCATTACCGCTGGGTGCGGCGGCTGGGCGAGGACGGGACGCGGCGCACGCTGGAGATGGCCGCCTGGCGCACCCTGCCCGGCCTGCGCGGCCGAGGATACCCGGTACGCTGGACGGCGATGGTGGAGCCGGATCCCGGGGTACGGGTGCTGCGCTTCACCCACATCCGCGGCCCCACGACCGGTATGACCGTCGAGTGGCAGGTCAGCCCCAGCGGCGACGGTGCGCGGGTCGCGCTCCGGCACCGCTTCCGCGCGCACGCGCCGCTGCTAGGGCCCCTCTACGAGTGGGTGGTAGAGCATGTCTTCATCGAGCACATCGCCGGGCAGACGCTCCGTGGCATGACGCGGGTGGCAGAGGCGGCCGCGGTCGGTGAGGGCATCGGCGGGCGCGGAGGATAGGCCATGGCGGATGGGTGCGGGACGGGAGCGATGGGCGAGCGGGAGCGGCGCCGGGTGCTGATCACGGGGATAGGGGCCGTCACCCCGATCGGCCACGGCAGCGACGGCCTGTGGCAGGGCGTTCGCCGCGGCCGATCTGCCGTGCGACGCATCACCCGCTTCGACGCCGAGCCCTTTCCCTCGCGCATCGCCGCTGAGATCGAGAGCTTTGACCCACGCGACTTCGTGGATGCGCGGCGGGTCAGGCGCCTGGATCGCTTCGCACAACTGGCGCTGGCCGCCGCGCTCATGGCGCTGACGGACGCCGGCCTGACGCCGGGGGGAACGCCAGCGGATGCGGGGATCTACCTGGGCACCGCGCTGGGCGGCGTGGCCTACGCCGAGGAGCAGCACGCGCGCTTTCTGCCCGACGGCCTGCGCGCCGTCAGCCCCTTGCTAGCCGTGGCCGTGTACGGTGGCGCCGCGGCCGCCAATATCGCCATCGAGCTGGGCCTCACCGGCCCGAACGTCACCAACGCCAACTCCTGCGCCGCCGGCACCATCGCTATCGGTGAGGCGTTTCACACCGTTCGGGCGGGCCGCGCCGCGCTGCTTTTGGCCGGAGGCGCCGAGGCCCCACTGGCGCCGCTCACCTTCGGGGCCTTCGCCCTGATCCGCGCCCTGTCCACGGCCAACGACGACCCACCACGCGCCTCACGGCCCTTCGACCGCCGCCGCGACGGCTTCGTGATGGCCGAGGGCGCGGCCGTGCTGGTGCTGGAGGAGTACGAGCACGCTGTGCAGCGCGGCGCCCACGCCTACGCCGAGGTGCTGGGCTACGGCACCACCACCGATGCCTACCACATGACAGCACCCTTGCCCAGCGGAGAGCAGGCGGCGCGGGCCATCGCGCTCGCCCTGCAGGACGCGGGCGTCCGTCCCAGCCACTTGGACTACATCAACGCGCACGGCAGCGCCACACCGCTCAACGACCGCACAGAGACGCTGGCCTTCAAGCGGGCGCTGGGAGAGGCGGCCACCGCCGTGCCCATCTCCGGCACCAAAGGGCTGCACGGCCACGCGCTCGGCGCCAGCGGCGCCATCGAGGCGGCGATCTGCGCGCTCATCTTTCGGCACAACTGGTTGCCGCCCACCACCAACCTGGAGGACCCCGACCCGGACTGCGACCTGAATTACCTGCGCGACGCCGGCCTGGACCGCCGCGTGCAGACCGTGCTCACCACGTCCTTCGGCTTCGGCGGCATCAACGCCGCGCTGGTTCTGGGCCGTGCGCGCTAGCCGTCCAGCGTGCTGCCCTGCTGGCCGTGGCCGGCCCGGAGCGCGGCGGCCAGCGCATCGTACAGCGGTGAGGCTACCGGCACGTGCACGGTGGCGCCACCCGGCGACCGGGTCCACGTGACCCGCGGCGCCTGGAACGCGTAGCTCAACGCCGCGGCCACCAGGTTGGCCTGCACCACCGCCACGAGGTCCTCCCCGGCCAGCTCCACCACCAGCACCCGCTCCAGGCGCGGGCCGCCCGCGGCCGGCACGGCGGCGTAGGCCGGTTCGTCTTCCGGCTCCAGGCCGTACACCCGGTGCACAATACCCGCATCTGCCAGCAGCCGCAAGCGGCGTGCGCCCGGCTCGTACAGGCGCGCATCGGCCCGCAGCCAGGCCAGCAGGCGGTCGATCACGGAATCCGCGAAGCGGCGAAACGCCTCCATCACCTCCGGGTCGCGCTCGCCCCGGGCGAAGCGCTCTTCCCAGTCGCCGGCGCCGAACATCCCCCAACCCCATGCCGTTGTGCGGGAACGCACAACGGCGCCCCGCCGCAGGGGATTCCGCACCATGGGGCAAACCGCGACGCGGGAAGCTGCCGAGACCGCGAGCCGTGACTCCACCCGCGCGGCGAGCGGGGACCGCGCGACCCATGCCTTCGCTACGGCCGGTGCCGCTCCGCGATCCAGGAGTAGGGGTAGTCCGGGTCGTCCAGCGGCTCCGCGGCACGCGCCAGGCGCAGCGGTCGGAAGGTGTCCACCATCACCGCCAGCTCGTCGACAAACTCCTTGCCGATGCTTGCCTCGGCGGCGCCGGGATGGGGCCCGTGCGGGATGCCGCCGGGGTGCAGGCTGATGGAGCCGGGCTCGATGCCACGACGGCTGGCAAAATTGCCGTTCACGTAGTAAATCACTTCGTCCGAATCGATGTTGGAGTGGTTGTAGGGGGCGGGGATGGCCTGCGGGTGGTAGTCCACCTTGCGTGGCACAAAGTTGCACACCACAAAACCCGGTCCCTGGAACACCTGGTGCACTGGCGGCGGTTGGTGGATGCGGCCCGTGATCGGCTCGAAGTCGTCTACCGACAGCGCCCAGGGGTACAGGTAACCGTCCCACCCCACCACGTCAAACGGGTGCTGGTCGTAGCAGTAGGCGGTCATCCGCCCGCCCACCTTGACGCGCACCTCGAAGTGGCCGCGCTCCAAGTGCGTCTCCAGCTCCTCCGGGCCACGGATGTCGCGTTCGCAGTAGGGCGCGTGCTCCAGCATCTGGCCAAACTCGTTGCGGTAGCGTCGAGGCGTCTCCACCGGTCCGTTGCTCTCGATCACGAGCATGCGATGCGGCCCCTCGCCCAGCTCAATCTGGTACGTGGTGCCGCGCGGGATTACCAGGTAATCGTTGGCGCGAAACGGCACCCGGCCGAACACCGTGCGCAGCACGCCGGACCCCTCGTGCACGAAGATCACCTCGTCCGCACGGGCGTTGCGGTAAAAGTACGGCATGGGCATGTCGGGGCGCGCCAGGGCGATGCTCACGTCGTCGTTGTAGAGCAGCACGCGCCGCGCGCTGATCGGGTCGCCGCCGGCCTCGAGGTTCCACGTCTTCAGGTGGTGGTGGCGGTGGACCGGCTGCGGCCAGCACTCCGGCGTCACGTCTCCCTGTTCGTGCACCTCGATCACGCGCGTGGGTGGGAAGTGGTGGTAGAGCAGCGACGAGGTACCGGCGAACCCCTGCGTGCCGAACAGCTCCTCGCTGTACAGCTCGCCGTCCGGACGGCGAAACTGCGTGTGGCGCTTGTGCGGCACGCGGCCGAGCGAGCGGTAGTACGGCATGGGTGGCTCCTCCTCACCGGCCTGTGGTGTGCTCCATTGTACGCCGCGCCGTCGCCGCAGGAGCCCCCACGCTTGATCGGCAACTGTCCACGGCGATAATGGGACGGCCGGCAACGCCCCGGCTTTGCCGGGGCGGTTCAGGAGGAATGGCGATGGAACATCGCGTCCGCGAGGGGGTCAAGCTCTGCTACGACGAAGACGGGACCGGCGAGCCGCCCATCCTGCTCGTGCACGGCTGGTGCTGCGATCACACCTACCTGGCCCCACAGTTCGAGCACTTCCGCCGCGAACACCGCACGGTGGCGGTGGACCTGCGCGGCCACGGCCAGAGCGACAAACCGGTGCAGGAGTACACCATCGCACTGTTCGCGGACGACCTGGCGTGGCTGTGTCGCGAGATCGGCCTGGCCAAGCCGGTGGTGATCGGCCACAGCATGGGCGGGGTGATCGCCGTCGAGCTGGCGCACCGCCACCCCGACCTGCCCGCTGCCGTCGTCGCCTTGGACGCGCCGCTGGCACCGCCGCCGGCCCGCCGCGAACGGTCGCTCCGGCTCCTCGAGGCGCTGCGCGGCCCGAACTACCGCGCGGCGCAACGGGACTTCGTGGCGCAGGTGCTGTTCCTGCCCACCGACGACCCGCAGCGTAAGGCGCGCATCGTGGACGCCATGTCGTCGGCGCCTCAGCACGTGATGGCCTCGGCCTACGCCGCCCTCCACGAGGGCTGGGATAGCACGGTGGCGCTCCGGGCGTGCACGGTGCCCCTACTGTCCATCGCCGCCGCGATGCCGCTCACCGACCCGGCCCGCCTGCGTGAGCTGTGCCCGCACGCCGCCACCGGCCAGACGGTCGGCGCCGGGCACTTTCACCAGCTCGAGGTGCCGGAGCAGGTCAACGCCATGATCGACCGCTTCCTTCGGATCGCGCTCCCGTCCACGGCGACCGCGCGCTGAAGGGGCAAGGGGACAGGCAAAGAGCGGCGCGGGAGCCGTGCCGGCCGGTTCCCGCGCCGTGTGTCACGCCGAATTCCCTGTTCAGCGCGCCTTCCAGATCTGGTCCCAGTCGCGCGCCGCCCAGTAGCCGTTGAACGTGGTGGGCATATTCTGCACGTTCTTGCGCGCCACAAAGATGCGCTTGTTCTGCCAGAGAATGATAAACGGCTGGTCCTGCATGAGGATCTTCTGTGCCTGCTTGTAGATGGTGGCCCGGCCGTTGCGGTCGAGCGTAGCCCGTCCCTGGTCCAACAACCGGTCGAACTCCGGGTTAGTGTACTTGGACAGGTTGAAACCGGCCTTGGTGTAGAACAGCGAGTACAGGTTGTCGTCCGGGTCGGTGCCGCCGCTCCAGCCGATGCAGGCCGCCTGGTAGTTGCCCTGGTTGGCGTTCTGCACCAGCGTGCCGAACTCGATCGGCTGGATCTCCATGTCCAGGCCGACCTCTTTGATCTGATCCTTAATCAACTCCATCGTCTGCTGCAGGACCGGTGAGGCGTTGGAGACCTGGGCCGTGAACTTGAAGCCGCCGGGCTTGCCGGCCGCCTGCAGCTCCTGCTTGGCCTTGGCCACGTCACGCTTGAGGTAGGGATGCGCGGCCGGGTCGCTGTCATACGCCCAGGGGATGGTATCCGGCACTGGCGTGTCCTGCGGCTTGGCCGTGGCGTCGAACAGGATCGTCTTGACGAGCTGGGCGCGGTCGATGGCGTAGGAGAAAGCGCGGCGGGCGGCCGGGTTGTTGAACGGCTCCTTCTCCGTGTTGAGCGTGATGAACTGCCAGCCCAGGTCCGGCGTCTCCACCACGATCAGGCCGGCGTCCTTCTTCAGGTCGGCCACGTCCTTGGGCGGCGGGTTGGCCTGGAGCATGTCCGCGTCGCCGGTCTTGAGGTTGGTAAGGCGCACGTTTTCGTCGGGGAAGATTTTGAGGACGATGCGGTCCAAATAGGGAAGTTGCCCGCCGCTGGCGTCCTTCTTCCAGTAGGTCTCGCTGCGCTCCACCGCGATCTGGGTGTCCCGCTGCCACTCCTTGAACTTGAAGGCGCCAGCGCCGGCGTTGGTAAGGTCGCGCTGCAGGTTCTCGCCCAGCCGTTGCACCGCTGCCGGGCTGAGCAGCGTGCCGGCGCTGCTGGAGCCCGCCACCTTGTTCAGAAACGGCGCGAACGGCCCTTTCAGGGTGACGCGCACCGTGTACTGGTCCGGCGTTTCCACGGACGTGACATCCTTCACGTCCTGGTTACGCACGGACTTCGGGTCGGTGATGTGCCGTTCCAGGTTGAACTTCACCGCCTCGGCGGTGAGGTCGCTGCCGTCCTGGAATTTGATGCCGCGCCGCAGCGTCCAGACGTAAACGTTTGGCTCCGGGTTTTCGCTCTTCTCCACCACCCGGCCGACGGTGT
>JBHOQW010000263.1:0-1216 GCA_042408665.1 Dehalococcoidia bacterium | reverse complement strand
GCGCTACTACGGCCGCTGGATGCGCGATGAGGCCGAGCGCCGCATCGGTCACCTCTACCCGAAGGCCACGCTCCCCTCTCCCGCGAGCGGGGGAGGGGCCGGGGGTGAGGGCCTGACTGTGATCGCCTGGTTATGGGCGCGCACGGTGCGCTGCCCCAACCCGGCCTGCGGCGCGCAGATGCCGCTCGTGCGCTCCTTCTGGCTCTCCACCAAGCCGGGCCGCAAGGCGTGGGTGGAACCCGTGGTGGACCGGGCGGCGAAGACCGTCCGCTTCGAGGTCCGGACCGGCCAGGGCGCGCCGCCGGAGGGGACGGTCAACCGCCGCGGCGCCACCTGCATCGTCTGCGGCGCCGCCGTGCCGTTTGCCCACGTGCGTAACGAGGGCAGGGCCGGGCGCATGGGCGCCCAGCTCATGGCCATCGTGGCTGAGGGCGAGCGCGGTCGCATCTACCTGCCACCCAGTGAGGAGCACGAGCGGATTGCCACTGAGGTGAAACCATCGTGGCGGCCTGAAGCGCAGCTACCCCACAACCCGCGGGACTTCAAGACACCAAACTATGGCATGAGCACCTTTGCCGACCTCTTCACCCCCCGCCAGCTAGTGGCCCTGACCACGTTCAGCGACCTGGTGGCGGAGGCGCGGGAGCGGGTGCTGGCGGACGCCCGCGGCGCCGGCCTGCCCGACGACGGGGTACCCCTGGCCGCGGGCGGCACCGGCGCCCAGGCCTACGCGGATGCGGTGGCGGTGTATTTGGCGCTGGCGGTGGATCGCCTCGTGGAAAGTGGCTGTACCTTGAGTAGATGGCAAAGCACCGGCGACAAAGTCGCCGGTGCTTTCTCGCGCCAAGCATTGCAAATGCTCTGGGACTTCGCGGAAGTCAACCCGTTCTCCAACTCCACCCGCAACTTCCTTGACGCCGTCCAGTGGGTGGCGGAAAGTCTCGACACCTTGCCTACTGGTCCGGTGGCACGGGTCTGGCAGGGTGACGCCACGGCGCTCCAGCTTGACGGAACGAGCTGCGTTATGGCAACTGACCCGCCCTACTACGACAACGTGGGCTACGCCGACCTCTCCGATTTCTTCTACGTCTGGCTGCGGCGGATGCTGGCTCCCATCTACCCGGACCTGTTCCGCACCCTGCTCACGCCCAAGGCCCGGGAGCTGGTGGCCACCCCCTACCGCTTCGGCGGCAGCAAAGAAAAGGCCCGGCGCTTC
>JBHOQW010000262.1:0-5643 GCA_042408665.1 Dehalococcoidia bacterium | reverse complement strand
GACGTGGTGACCGACAACTTCAGCGCCGGCGCGATGGAGCGCATGGGCCTGGGCTACGAGCAACTGCGCAAGATCAAGCCCGATATCATCCAGATCTCGATGGCCGGTCACGGCCAGACCGGGCCGGTGGCGCGCTATGTGGCCTACGGTCCCACCCAGGTGCCGATGATCGGCCTCGCCTCGCTCACCGGGTATCCGGGCGGCGGCCCGCGTGAAGTGGGCATCTCCTACGGCGACCCCAACGGCGGCCTGCACGGCGCCCTGGCGGTGCTGGCCGCGCTGCACCACCGCCGGCGGACCGGCGAGGGGCAGTACATCGATATGTCCCAGTGGGAGGCGGCCCTGCCGCTCGTGGTCGAGGGGCTGCTCACGTATCAGATGACCGGGCAGCAACCGCCGCGCATGGGCAACCGCGACGAGTTCCAGGCGCCGCAGGGGGTGTTCCGCTGCGCCGGCGACGACCAGTGGGTGGCCATCTCCTGCTGGTCTGACGCCGAGTGGCGCGCGCTGGCGACCGCCATCGGGCGGCCCGATCTGGCAAATGACCCAGCGCTGGCCACAGCGGCCGGCCGCAAGGCGCAGGAAGAGGAGCTAGAGGGGGCGATCACCGCCTGGACAGCGACGCGTACCCGCGAAGAGGCGGCCGAGACGCTGCGAACGGCCGGCGTGCCCGCCTTCCCCGTGTACACTACCGCGGACGTCGCCGCCGACCCGGTGCTGGCGGCGCGCGATTTCTGGGTAGAGCTGCCACATCCGGAGTGCACGGGTGCCCGCCACGCCGGCATCCCCTGGCGGCTGTCCGGCACCCCGCTCACGGTGCGGCGGGCGGCACCGACCTTGGGCCAGCACACCGATGAGGTGCTGCGCGAGGTGCTGGGCCTGACCGACAGCGACATCACCGGCCTGCGTGCGGAGGGGGTATTGCAGTAAGGGCGGCCAGGCTCTACTCGATCACCAGCGGCACGCCGCCCTGGGTGAACAGCCAGAGCCACTGCGCGTCGTGCAGGAGGAGGCCGACGCAGCCGTGCGACGTGCGCACGGCGCCAAACACGCTCTCCGGTTGCCAGTAGTTGAGGTGCAGGGCGTCGCCGAGACCGTCGAAGTACTGGGTGTACAGCACGTTGCGGACGTCGTAGCGCTCCTCCGGGTTGTCGATGCCGGCCTGGCTGGAGGTCATGCGCTCGTTGGCCACCCTCCCCCAGGCGCCCACCGTGAAGCGGCCGCGCGGCGTCTCAAAGCCGTCCTTGCCGGTGGTCACCGCCGCGGTGAAGACCACCTGCTCGCCCACGAACGCCCGCAGCGTCTGCGTGCGCAGGTCAACGTGGAGGGAGCGTGGTCCGCTCCGGAGGAAGGGGCTGGCCTCGCCCGGACGCGGGACAAAGATAAAGGCGCTGTACACGTAGCCGCCGTCCACCTTGTACCAGGTATCCGTCCAAGACTGATAGGCCATGGGCCAGGTCTGATCGCCCACGATCCAGCGCTCGCCCTTGACCGCGCCCTGCAGCTCAACCTCTTGCAAGTTTGCCAGATAGCGCACCACGGCGCTCCGCGTGGTGGGCTGCTCGCGCACGGCCACACCGTCGCCGATTGCGAAGGCGGCGCCGCGGGTCGGCTCCGGCAGTGGCGTGCGGGCTGGCGTGGGTGCCGGGGTCCGTGTGGCCGCAGGGGTAGGGGTGCGGGTCGGCGTCGGTGACGGCGTGGGTGACGGTGTTGGCGACGGCGTGAGCGGCTGGAAGGTGAACGTGGCGGCCGGCCGCGGGGCCGGCTGCTCCACGGCCAGCACCTGGCCACCGGCGCCACGCCCGCAGGCGGTCAGCGCCGGCAGAAGTGCGACCGTGATGAGCAGCCAACGCGGCATATGGGCTCCTCGGCCCGCCGCGGGGGCGGGTTCCGTCGCTTGGGGCATGTGCCGTGCGTGTGCTGGCCGAGACCTGAGGGGCGTACCGTTATTGTCCGCAGGCCGTGAGGGCCGCGTCAATGGCGTTTACCGCCGCCTCGATCTGATCATCGGTCAGCACGAAGGGCGGGCCGAGGGAGATCACGTTGCCGAGCATGCCGCCGGGCAGGAGGATCACACCCCGGCGCAGGGCACCGGTTACCACGGCGCCCAACAGCTCCGGCGCCGGCTCGCGCGTGGCGGGGTCGCGCACCAGCTCCACACCCAGCATAGCGCCCAGACCCCGCACCTCGCCGATGGCCGGGTGGCGGGCGGCCAGCTCATTCAGACGCGCCCGCAAACGCTCCCCGACCGCGTGGCTGCGTTCCACCATGGCCTCGCGCTCGAGCACGTCCAGCACGGCCAGGGCGGCGGCGGCCGCCACCGGGTGACCAAGGAAGGTGCTGGAGTGCGGTGCCTCCGGCGTCGTCGGTCGCCAGCGGTCCATCAGCTCGGCGCGGCCCAGCACCGCCGAGATCGGCATGCCGCCCCCCAGCGCCTTGCCCAGGCAGAGCAGGTCCGGCGTTACCTCCCAGTGCTCCACGGCGAACAGGCGGCCGGTGCGTCCCAGGCCGGTGTAGACCTCATCGGCGATGAGTAGGACGCCGTAGCGGTCGCACAGGCGACGCAGGCCGGGAAGGAACGCGGGCGGCGGCACGATCTCGCCCTCGCGACCGGCCACGGGCTCCACGATGACGGCCCCCACCGGTCCGGCTGGCGGCGGCGGACCGGTGAGCAGCGCCTCCACGGCCGCCAGCGCGGCAGCGGCACACGCCTCGGCGGAGCCGGCGAAGCGGTACGGGTACGGGTACCGGGCGCGCAGCACGTGCCGGCCGAGCTGGGCCAGGAACGGCTCGCGGAAAACGGAGCGGGCCGTGACGGCCAGCGCCCCGTAGGACTGGCCGTGGAAGGCGGCGTCGAAGGCGATCACGCCCGGGCGGCCGGTGGCCACGGCGGCGACCTTGAGGGCCAGCTCCACGGCGTCAGAGCCAGAGAGGCCAAACAGCACCTTGGCCGGCCGCATGGGCGCCAGCGCCGCCAGCCGCCGCGCCAGCTCCTGACGCGGCGTGAACGGCAGGTAGTCGCCCATGCCGTGCAGGAGGCGCGCCGCCTGCGCCTGCACGGCTGCGACCACCGCCGGGTGGCGGTGGCCGATGCTGGCCACGCCGAAGGCGGCGGTGGTGTCGACGTACAGGTTCCCGTCCACGTCCAGCACGTTGGCGCCAGCGGCGGCCTGCCAGAAGATCGGCACATCGCCGTTGGCGATGGTGGAGATGGCGGGCGCCTCTGCAGTGGCCAGCTCGGCGGTGAGGGCGCGGGAGCGCGGCCCCGGCGGCTCCACCACGATGCGCGGCGGCAGCCGGCCGAAGCCTTCCGGCTCAACGGGCGCTTCAGCGGTGGGGGTGAACGCGGCCATAGCGGCGCACTTCCAGAGGCTTGATCGGGGAAGACCGCCCGCGGTGCCGCTGGTTCCCGGAACGCGCTCAGCCGGCCGGGACGAGCGCCGGCAGCGAGGACAGCGGTTCGGTGGAGACCAGCCCGCTGAGCAGCCCGCCCTGCGGGTCCAGCGCCTTGGTGACCAGCTCCTGGCCCAGCCGATCGGCCTCGTCCAGCAGTTCGCCCATGGAGGCGATACCGCTCAGCCGGCGCATCGTGAGCGGGCCCGGTCGGAGCAGCGTGATCTTGGCGCGCGGCTGCAGGTGTTCGAGCGCCCCCAACGTGCGGTTCTGCAGCACAATCTCCAGGGAGCGCGCCAGCACGGCGCCGATGGTACGCGCCTGCGCGGGCACCACCGAGGCAGAGACGTCGATCGCCACCACCCGCCGCGCCCCCAGCGCCACGGCCGTCTCGAGGTCCAGGTTGGCGGTGACGGCGCCGTCCACGTATAGCTCGCCGCCGATCTCCACCGGCGGAAAGAAGCCGGGGATGGCGGCAGAGGCCAGCACCGCCTGAGAGACCGGGCCGCGCGAGAAGACCGTCTTCTCACCGGTGTTAAGGTTGGTGGCGACCACGTACAGCGGGACTTTGGCCGCGCCGATGTCGTCCGGTTGCAGCCGTTGGAGCAGCAGGCGCAGCTCGCGATTATCGTACACGCGGTCGCGCCGGATGGCGGCGTTGTAGGCCATGAGGAGCGGGTTGCGATTGAAGATGCGGTGGAACTTGAGCCCCTCCCAGATGGCGCGTAGCTCGCGGTACTCCGGATCGTCCGGGTAGAAGGCCAAGAAGGCGGCATTGAAGGCGCCGGCGCTGGTGCCGATCACGGCGGCCGGCCGGAAGCCGGTGGCGCTCAGCGCGCGCAGGATGCCGACCTGCACCGCGCCCATGCGCGCGCCGCCGCTCAGCACCAGCACGGGGCCGGGGTCCTCGTCCTCAGGCTCCGGCGCGGGCGTGGGTTTGCTGTGCCTGCCGACTAGGCGGCGGACGGCGTCGGTCAGTCGGGAGCGTGGCAGGTGCGACATGGCTCAGTCTGGATCGGCGACGGTGAAGGTGACAAGGGCAAACCGGTTGCAGCCGGGCGCTGGCCGGCATCCTCATTATCGGAGCAGGCCGTGTCGGCCGCCAGCGGGCCGGTGGACGCGGTTTGCGCCGCGCGGTATACCGGGGCAGATAGCGCTGCCCAACCGCAGCGGGCGGCGCAGGAGGTTCCTGTGGTCAAGCTCATCTACTGTATCAGCCGCAAGCCGGGGATGAGCGTGGAGGAGTTCCAGCGCTACTGGCGGGAGGTGCATGCGCCCATCGCCGCGCGCATCCCTGGCGTGCGCCGCTACGTGCAGTGCCACACCCTGCCCGAGCTCTACCGGGACGGGCGCACGCCGGCCTTCGATGGGGCGGCCGAGCTGTGGTGGGACAGCCTGGACGCCCTGCGCGCGGCCCGCCGCACACCCGAGGCCCAGGCAGCGATGGAGGACGAGAAAAACTTCATCGACCACAGCCGCAGCTTCTCCTTCGTCACAGAGGAGGAGCCAATTGTGGAGCGAGCGTGACTATGCGCTGGATGCGGCTCGGCGCCTGCGCCGTGCTGGCGGCCTGGTGCGTGGCCTGCGGGGGTGGGGCCGCGCCGCCCGCCCGGCGTTCAGAATCAACCCAGGGAGCGGCAGCGATGACCCTGTCCCTCACCACCACGGCGTTTCCGAGCAATGGGCCGATCCCGGCCCGCTACACCTGTGACGGGGAGGACCGCTCGCCGCCGCTGGCCTGGCGCGACGCGCCCGCCCAAACGGCGGCTTTTGCCCTGATCATGGACGACCCGGACGCGCCGCGCGGGGTGTTCACCCATTGGGTGCTCTACAACCTGCCGGCGGATGCCCGTGAGCTACCGGAGGGGGTACCAGGCGCGGAGCGGCTGCCGAGCGGCGCCCTGCAGGGGGTAAACGACTTCGGTCGGGTGGGGTACGGCGGCCCGTGCCCGCCACCGGGCCCGGCACATCGCTACCGCTTCACCTTGTACGCGCTTGACACCGCGCTGAGTCTGGGCCCACGCGCCACGAAGCAGGCGGTGCTGGAGGCGATGCGCGGTCACGTGCTGGAGCAGGCTCAGGTCGTGGGCACCTACCAGCGGCGGGGGCGCTAGCTGTACTTCCCACCGACGTTGTTGACAGATGAGGACCTCCTGAGGCGGTATGGGGTGACACCACCCATCCCTACCGTCAGGAGGTCCTCATGGCCCATCGTACCGCCAAGCTCACCCCGTTCGGAAGGCTCCTGCT
>JBHOQW010000113.1:0-1119 GCA_042408665.1 Dehalococcoidia bacterium | reverse complement strand
AGGTCGCGCACGATGCGCTCCAGCGGCCGGGCGCGCACGTAGGCATGGGCCCCGCACACCTTCATCGCTCCCAGCGCCACCTCTTCGCTCATGCGTCGCAGGTGATACACCGTGCGGATCAGGTGACGGGTGAAGGCCTGGGCGGAGGGAAAGACGGTGTCCACCTGGCGCACGGTATCGTAAAATACCGTGCGTCCCGTCTCCAGCCAGTGCTCCATCTCGCCGATAGCGATCTGCGCCCAGGCCTGTTCGGCGCGATACCCTGGTGGGGTGCCCAGCGCCGACACCTTGCCCGCCAGGAAGCCGTGGCGCTGGCCGACGTACTCCAGCGTGAAATCGAAGCCAGCTTGGGCCAACCCCAACCAGATGGCGAGGATGCCGAGCGTGCCCAGGCTGCGCCGCTGGTTCTGCACACTGGGCTGGCTCTGCACCGCCTCCACGATGGCCCGGAACATGGGCAGCGGCAGGATGAGCGCCTCGGCGCGCGGCACCACCAGGCCGTCCAGCTCGATGTCGTGGCTGGCGGTGCCGCGCAGGCCCATGGCGTCCCAGTTGTACAGGATGCGCACCCCGGGCTGGTCGGTGCGCGGCAGGCAGAACACCAGGTCCGGCTCGGCGGGCTGGCCCTGCGCATCCGTGCCGCGGTCGATGGTGGCGACACAGAAGATATACGTCGCCCCCTCGCTGGCGGAGGCGAAGCCGGCCCGTCCGGAGAGCACCAGCTCGGCGCCAGACTCAACGGCGCGGTAGCCGGTGGTGCGGTTGTCCAGCTCGCCGGTGGGGATGGCGCCGGGTGCACAGATGAGGGCGCCGTGGCGGGCGATGTCCTCGAGCACGGCGTTGCGCCGGGGGAAGGGCGGCAGGAGGGCGGTGAGGTCCGTGGCGATGCGGTGCATGTTGAGGGCCACGGCCGTGGAGGCGTCGCCGTAGGCGATCTCCTCCATCACCCGCATCTGCGCCTCCGGGCTGAGGCCGAGGCCCCCCATCTCCTGCGGCAGCGACATCCCGGCCAGGCCTAGGGCGCGCAGCTCGTCGATGTTCTCGCGGGTGAACGCGCCCTCGCGGTCGTACTGGGGCGCCCGCTGCGCGAAGGGGCCGCGGGCCAGCTCGCGCACGGCC
>JBHOQW010000260.1:0-11171 GCA_042408665.1 Dehalococcoidia bacterium | reverse complement strand
GCCCATCAAAGCGCTCCAGCCCCAGCCGCCCGGCTTCGTCCACCAGGTGCGAGCGGCGCGGCGGGCCGGAGGTGCGACCGGCGTTCGCAGAAGCGGTGACGGCTCCAGAAATGCCGTCAGTCGCGTCAGTCGCGTCAGCCGGGCCGGTTCCATGTTCAGGACAAGGCGCCACGGCTGACGGCTGCACCGTCCCTGCCGGCGCAATGCCGTCAGCCGCACCCCCCATGCCGTCAGCCGCACGCGCCGCTTCCGAATCTGCGCTGACGGCTCTGACGGCTCTGACGGCATTTGTGGGACCGTGTCCGCCCCGGTCCCGGCCTTCGGCGCGGGATGTTCCATCGTCAGCGCCTGTCCCGTGCCCAGGGCCGGGGTCGGGTGGCTGCTGTGGTGCCGTTCGCCGCAGCGTGAACTCCGCCCCCTGCTCGGTGTGCACCTTCGTGACCGTGATGCCGTGCGCCTCCAGCGCCGGCCCTACCTCGCGCAGCCG
Source organism: Dehalococcoidia bacterium (assembly GCA_042408665.1). GTDB lineage: Bacteria > Chloroflexota > Dehalococcoidia > CAUJGQ01 > CAUJGQ01 > CAUJGQ01. The sequence goes on along the minus strand of JBHOQW010000260.1, from coordinate 10,684 downwards.
GCGCGACAGCACCGACGGCGTCTTGGGCCAGGCCGGGTTGCGGTCGGGGTGCAGCGACACATCCTCGGCCACCCGTTTCAGTTCGGCGTGCAGCGCGGTGGCGGCGCCGGTCCAGCTGGTGCGGTGCTGCATGAACGCGAGCACCACCTGGGCCACCACGCTGCCCTCCAGCGCGCTGGCCTGCTGGCGGTGTTCGATGCCGTCCCAGTCCGCGAGGAAGCGATCGGCGCCCCAGCCGATCGCCTCATACACGGCGGCCGCCCAGCGCCCCCAGTCGGCCAGGCGGGGCAGGCCGGGCAGACGCACGTGCGGGTGCACGCGCAGCGCGCGCGCCAGCACGTCGAACGCGGCGGCCAGCAGGCGGGGCCGTTCGCGCTCAAACGCGGCCAAAAGCTCGTGCTCCTCCCGCCGCTCCTCCGGCCGCAGCCGCTGCAGTTCCACCGCCAGGACGCGGTCCTGCAGGTCCGCCCGCATGCTGGGGCTGCTCAGACCGTTGAGCAGCACGGCGCGGCGCAGCTCGTAGACCACGTCATCGTCGTCGGAGTAGAGCCTTCGCTTGGAGTCCCCCTCGCCGGTCACCAACCGGCAGAGCATGTCGGTTGCCCACTCCGGCAGCGTGGAGCTGTTGTCGACCATCAGCACGAAGGCGTGGCTGGCCTTCTGCAGCGCGTCGCGCGGGTCGAGGCGGATGGTCTCCGGCGCCGTCGGATCCCAGAGCCGTTTGACGATGCGGTGCCCCAGCGTCTTGCCGCTGCCCATCTCGCCCGTGAACTCGATGATGGGCCGGGCGATGTGCGGCAGCGGCAAGAGCACGATCGCCGCCAGGAGCAGGCGCCGGTCGCGCGGGTCCTTCACGTTCAGGAACGTGAGCAGCGCGTCCAGGCTGCCGCCGGGCTCCGGGTCGGGCAGCGGCTTGCCGTTGGGGAAGTGACGGAAGAGGACCGGCGGGTCGGGGTCGAACGTCCACCCCGTGGCGGTGACGCGCACCACGCGGCGGGGGCGCAGCTCGTAGTAGAGCGCGCCATCATGCCACGCGGCGCGCACGTGCAGCGTGCGCTCGCCGCCCTCGAAGAGGGCGCGGGCGCGGAGGGTGTCGAGCGCCTGCGTGACCGCCTCGCCGCGTGCCGGCTTGCGTTCGGCGTGCCAGTATACGCGGCGCAGCCAGTCGCCGCCGGCGCCGGTGCGCTCCCCGAGCGGGACGGGCTCGCCGTCGACGAGCGCGAACGGGGCGCCGTGCTGGTCGCGGAACAGCTCTACGTCCGCCACCAGCTCCAGCAGCCGCTCCGCCTGGCTGCGTGCGTGCCGGCCGTCGCCCTCCTCTGGCGTGGGGTTGGACGGAGTCCCCGTGCCCGTGGCCGGGGGCGGCACCTGGCCGGCATCGAGCAACAGTCGTTCCACATCGTCCGCGCCGCGTCCGGCGGCGACGAAATCAGCCGCATCGCCGCCCTCCGGCGCCGCCGGCCACTCTACCCAGCGTATCTGCTCCTGGTCTGCGCCCAGCGCCAGCAGCCGCGCGGCGATGCGGGCCATGTGGCGCCGGCCCGCACCATCGTTGTCCGGCCAGAGGTACACGGTGCGACCCACCAGCAGCCGCAGGCTCTCCTCAGAGGGGGTACCGGCGGCGCCGGTGACCGTGCCCACGGCCGCGACGCCCAGGGCGGCGAGGGCCTCGGCCGCCTTCTCGCCCTCGCAGAGCACCACCCGCTCGGCGCCGTTCAAGCGATCGACGCGGTAGAGCGGCAACGCGGCGGTGGGCCGGCCGCCCAGGCCGCGCGCGCCGTCCGGTTGCTCCCACCACATGACCTTGCCGGCCGGTGTGTCCAGCCGGACGTGCACCGCCACGAGCTGGCCGGCTTCGTCCCGCAGCTCGTAGCGGGTCTCGCGGCCGCGCCCGTTCTCGCGGCCGGCCGGCACCGGCCACAGGCCACGCTGACGCAGCGCGTCGGTCACCGCGCGCTGGTCGCAGCCGGTGGTGTGGCAGTGCCAGAGCACCTGGCCGTCGCGCACGTCGATCGCGAGACTGGGGCGCCGGTCATCGTGGGCCGGGCAGTGCGTCGGGCCGGTGGGGCCCGGCCTGGCGCATGAACAACCCGACCGGCCGCAGCGCAGCGCGTCGCGGATGCGCTCGGCGATCGCGGCGGGGTCGTGCGCGCTCATTGGCGCACCTCCCCGGCCTCGAGGCTCGGCCGCAGCCGTGCCGCCACCTCACGCAGCAAGCGGTACGCCGCGACCAGCCGCTCCGCCGCCTCGTTGTCCAACTCAAAGTGAGCGACATCCACAGCGGGCAGCTTGCCGTGACGGGCGCCCCAGCGCCGGGCAGCGCCCAGCCGGCCACGCCGCGCCATCTCAGCGCGGTTGTAGACGTGCACGCGCGCTACCAGGCGCTCGCCAGGGGTGGCAGCGTTGGGGACAGCAAAATCAGATGAATGCATTGGGACGGTCCATTTGTTCAGGGGAGGAACGAGGAACGCCGGTCCGGACCGTCACGCGAGAGGACGTAGCAGGAGCACTTGTAGTGTACGGTCGTGCCATACCTCGTTCAACCGAGGTATGGCACCGGCTAATCCGTGCACCGGCTCTCCGGGTCGGCAGCGCCGGTCGTGCCGGCGTCGGAGCGCAGGGTCACCGGCGGCGCGCTGCCACTAGCACCACACCGTCTGTACTGAGGGATAGAAGAAGCGAGTTCGTATACATCTATTGCCCGCAGTACGCGCTGGGCGCCACCGCCGGCAACACCCCACCGGCCGCGCTCGGTCAGCCACGGCCCGGTCGGCGCAGCGGCCAGGGCGAGTAACGCGTCAGGGGCGGCGTCGGGGGGCGGGTCGGATCCCTCTCCCGCCCCCGTTCCTCCTCCCCTCATCGGGCGGTAGCACCTACCATGGTGGTAGGCCGCCCGCGCGGCCGTTGCCCGGAGGTCTGCCCGTGTCGAGCGTCGCACCGTCGCGGGAAGCTGCCCGTCCCGGCGAGGGGTTCTCCGTGTGGTTCGTGCTGGTGGTGGCCGTGTTCATCACCTGCCTGATCACCGCCAACATCATCGCGGTAAAGCTGGTGACGGTGTTCGGACAGGTCATCCCGGCAGGGGTGGTGGTGTTCCCGGTGAGCTACATCGCTGGGGACGTGCTCACCGAGGTGTACGGCTACCGCCAGGCGCGGCGGGTGATCTGGCTGGGCTTCCTGTGCAACCTGGTGGCGGTGATCGCCATCCAGATCGGGCAACGCCTGCCGGCTGCCGGCTTCTGGGACGGCCAGGCCGCTTACGAGCGCATCCTGGGCTACACGCCTCGCCTGCTGGTGGCCTCGTTTCTGGCCTACCTAGTAGGCGAGTTCGCCAACTCCATAGTGCTGGCGCGCATGAAGGTGGCGACAGGCGGCCGCTGGCTGTGGACGCGCACCATCGGCTCGACGATCGTGGGCGAGGGGTTGGATACGGCCATCTTCGCCACCCTGGCCTTCGCCGGCACCATCCCGGCCGGCGTCCTCCTTACCGCCATCCGCACCCAGTGGCTGGTGAAGGTGCTGTACGAAGCGGCCGCTACCCCGCTCACGTACCTGGTGGTCAACTTCCTCAAGCGGCGGGAGGGCCTGGACGTGTTCGACCGCGACACCCCTCTCAACCCCCTCCTGCTGCTGGAGCGGTGAGGCATCGGCCGCCTCAGCCGAGGGCCATGGCGCGGTGACGCGGGCTGACGATCTCGGTCACGCGCACGCCGAAGTTCTCCTCTACCACCACCACCTCGCCACGGGCGATGAGGCGGTCATTGATCACGATGTCTACCGGCTCGCCGGCTAGGCGGTCCAGCTCTACCACCGAGCCCGGCGCTAGGTTGAGCACGTCCTCCACCGTCATGCGCGTGGACCCCAGCTCCACCCGCACCTGAAGCGTGATGTCCAGGACCAGGTCTATCCCATGCTCGTGGCGCGCCGCGGCCGCGGGCGTCGGGTCGAGCTGGGGAAAGATCACCGGGTTCGCGCTCAGCCCAGCGGCCGATGAGGACGTGCCTTCGTCCGCCGCGGCGCGGCGCGACCCAGCCGGGCCGGCGGCGGCCAGGTTCTTGGCGCGCTCCATCGCCGAGGCGCCGGCGGCCGGCTCCACGGCACCGGCGCCCAGTACTGCCACCAGGTCGGGCGGCACACCGATCACCAGGCGCAGGCGCTCGCCCACCGCACGATGCAGCGTGACGGCGAACGAGGCGGCATCGGCGCCCAGGGAGGCGGCGGCCGCGGCCGGGGAGGCATCGGCGGTTTCCAGGCTGGCGCCGGATACGCGCAGGGTGATCAGCACGCCGGCGGCGGCCAGCGCGCCGGATAGCGCGGCGGCCAGCGCCTCGCCGCCCTCGGTGAACTCGGACAGCAGGCGGAGCTGCACCTCGGGCGCGGCCAGCTCCTCCGATGGAACCGGCTCCAGCCCGAACAGCCGCTGCGTCTCCTCCGGACGCAGCACCACCAGCAGCCGGCTCAGCCCCTCGCGGCCGGTGGCCTCGAACTCCAGGTGCAGGTGATGGCCGGGGCCCAATCCGGCGACCTGCACGGCCGGGGTACCCGCCTCCACGGCGGCCACCTCCGTACCGCCGCCGAACGCTTCACTGACCGCCGTGGGCAGCGCGGCGCGCAACCGCTCGGCGCAACGGGTTATATCACGCGGGTCGATCGTCACGGTCGTCTCCTCGCACCTCGCTGATCTTCACAGCCATGCGCCCGCCCACCAGGCCGGGCACGCCCACGAACTTCTCCCGCTCCCCCACCCACAGCCGCGCCCGCTTCCCGGCATCACCGCTCAAGAGCAACACATCGCCTTCCTGGAGGTCGAGCAGCTCGCGCACTGTCACGGCGGCCTCGCCCAACACGGCGGTGACCTTGACGCCGACGCGGCGCAGGTTGGCCAGGATCTGCTGGCGGATCTCCGGCGTGGCCGGGCGGCGGCGGTTCGCGGCCACCCATACTTGGGCGCTGAGCCGCGGCATAACCGGCTCCAGCACCAGGTGCGGGATACAGAAGCTGATCGTGCCCAGGTGGTCGCCCACCTGCACCTCGACGAGCACGATCACCACGATATCCGTAGGGGAGGCGAGCTGGACGAGCTGCGGGCTGGTGAGCAGGTCCTCGATATGCGGGTCCACCTCGGCGACGTTGACCCATGCCTCACGCAACGCCTCCAGCAGGGTGCGGCCAAGGTTGCGGATCAGCGCCAGCTCGATGTCGGTGAACTCATGCTTGGCATCGACCGGGCCGCCGTGGCCGCCCAGCAGCCGGTCCAGCATCACCAGCACCAGCTCCGGCTGAAACTCCATGAGGATGCTGCCCTCCAGCGGCTTGAGCGAGACGACGTTGATCACGCTCTGCGCCGGCAGCAGGTCGATGTACTCCTCGTAGAGCCCCTGGTCCACGGAGGTCACCCGCAGGGTGACGCTGGTGCGCAGGCGTGCCGACAGGGCCGACGAGGCCAGGCGGACCAGGTTCTGGTGCAGGGCCAGCAACGAGCGCATATGGTCTTTGGAGAACTTGTCCGGCTTGCGGAAGTCCCACTTGCGCACCTGCCGACCCAGCACGGTGGCCGGCCGACCGGCCGTCGTCTCCCCCCCCTGCTCGGCGGGCAGCGAGGCCAGCAACGCCTCAATCTCGGCCTGAGTGAGCGTTTCACCGCGTCCCTTCATGGTCCTTTCCGTGGCGCCGTGGTCGTCGGCGCGGCGGGATGGGGCAGAGGCCACGCTATTGCACCACCAGGCGCACGATGTAGACGGCGACCGGCGTCGGCTCCGGCACGATCTGTTCCAGAGCGGCCAGGATTTCCTGTTTGAGCGCCTCTTTGCCGTCCGCGCTCGTCATTTGATCGACGGTTTTGGCGCTGATGATGCGCAGAAGCATGTCGTCGATCTGGGCCTTACGGGCCACCACCGGCGCCAGCGCCGGGTCCACCACCGGCTCCTTGGCGCCGTGCCCACCTGCGCCCTCGCTCCCGCCCTTCTTAGCGCCCTTGGGCGGCTCAAACTCCAGCGCCAGCTCGATGCGCGCGTAGTGGGGCACGCCGGGTGGTCCGGCCAGGTTCACCACCCGCTCTGACACCGGGTAGATCAGGCCCGGGGCCGCCAGGCGCCGCGGTTTCTTGGCCGTCGCCACCGGCTCGTCCTCCTCAACGGCTTGGGCCGACTTGCCTTTGACCATGGGCAAAAGGAAGACGTAGCCCACGGCCAGCAGCGCCAGAGCGCCGACGGCGGCCAGGATCACCGGTTTCTTCATCGCCGCTCCTCCATACGGCCCTCGCTCGGGACGGATGGGCACCCCGTCAGCGACGGGCCGGTGTGGGCGTGGCCGAGGGCGCACCGCTCGGCGGGTACAGAACCACGATCTCCGCCCGTCGGTTGGCTGCCCGCCCCTCGGGCGTGCGGTTGTCGGCCCGCGGCCGGGTATCGGCATAGGCGGCGGCCTCCACGCGCGCGGCCGACACCCCGGCCTCGATCAGGCGCCGGGCCACCGCCGTGGCGCGGGCGGCGGACAGCTCCCAGTTGGAGGGGAACTCGGCCGTGCTGATAGGCACATCGTCGGTATGTCCCTCCACCCGAATCTCGTTCGGCTTGCCGCGCAGGGCAGCGGCCACCGCCGCCAGCACCGGCTCAGCCGAGGGGCGGATCTGGGCGCTGCCGGAGGCGAACAGCAGGTCACTGCCCAGGCCGATGACGATCCGGTCCTCTTCCAGGCGCAGGTCGATGCGGTCGGCCAGGCCGCGCTCTTCCGCCACGCGCTGTAGGAGGGCGGCGATGCTTTGGAAGTCGGCCAGTTGCTGCTGCCCACCGCCAGCATTGGCGGCGCCGCTGCCGGTGAACACGGGCGAGCTGCCGCCGCTGCCGTCGAGGGCGATGTTGTTGAAGGCGGCGCGTAGGCTCTGGGCCAGCACGGCGAACTTGCGTGAGTCCTCCTGCGAGCCGGCGTAGAGCACGATGAAGAACACCAGCAGCAAGGTAATGAGGTCCGCATAGGTGATCAGCCAGCGCTCGTGATTGTGTGGCTTCTCGGCCTTCGCCTTGCGTCTCATGCCGCTGCCCGCTCCGTGCCGCGCGCACCGCTGCCGGCGGCGGTGGCCTGCACGCCACCGCGCAGCTTGGGCGCCAGGAAGCCGTCCAGTTTCTCGCGCACGATCCGCGGGTTATCGCCCGCCTGGATAGAGAGCACGCCCTCGAGCGCCATCTCGCCCACGTGCGCCTCGTGTTTCATCTTGGTTTTCAGCTTGTTGGCCAGGGGCAGGAAGATAATGTTGGCGGTGAACACACCGTAGAAGGTGGCGATGAAGGCACCGGCGATCTTGTGGCCCAGTGAACCGGTGTCCTGTAGGTTGCTGAGCACGTTGATCAAACCCAACACGGTACCCATGATGCCGAGCGTGGGGGCAAAGCCGCCCATCGCCTCCAGCACCTGGATGCCCTGCTCGTGCCGCTCCTCGCGCGCCGCCAGTTCGATCTCCATGATGGCGCGCAGACGCTCGGGGTCGGTGCCGTCGATCATGAGCAGGAGGCCCTTCTTGATGAAGGGGTCCGACACCGCCTGGGCGCGCGATTCCAGGGACAGCAGCCCCTCACGCCGGCTTTGCTCGGCCATGGAGACGAGCAGGTCGGCGGTGTGGCGTGGGTCGTGTCCGCGCTCGAAGAAGGCATGCATGAGCACTTGGGCGAGGCCCAGCACACGGCCCAAGGGAAAGGAGATAAAGGCGGTGGCGATAGTGCCGCCGATGACGATGACGATCGAGGGGATGTTGAAGAGGGCCATGGGGTTGCCCCCTTCCATCACCATCCCGCCGAGGACGGCGGCAAAGCCGAGCAGCAGCCCGATAAGCGTTGCGAGGTCCACGCGTTGCGCTCCGCTGCGTCCGTGCACGCGGCCGACCAAGGGCGAGGGACCGCACGGGTGGTGCCGTCGGCCCCGGCCGGGTGCCGGTCAGGATTGTCGGTCCAGCCCGCCCCGGTACGCCGTGAGCCCGCTGTGCCACGGTTGGCGCACCTCCCGTTGATAGCGGATCACGGCCGCGGCCACCTCATCCGCCGGCTCACGCACCACGTAGCGCTGGCCGTTGGTGAGGAGGATGTGGGTGTCAGGCGTGGATTCCACCGCCTGGATATGCTCCGCGTTGAGGTAGAACGTGCTGCCATCAAAGCGGCTCAGGCGGATCACGGGCTCCCTCCCACGGGCTTGCACCCGCAGCGTACCCCCCAGGACCACGCCCTCCCATCGGGGAATTCCCGGACAGGCCCTGCCTCCGGCCCATAAGCGCGGGTCTTGGCCATGACCTGGCTGCTCACCCCGCCACAAACCGGGCAACCCGCGCTGCAGCCCCTCTCCCTAACACTCTTCTGTTATCGACTGTCATCGACCGCTTTCACGGTTGACAGACCGAGAAGGCCTACCTACCATAAGCGCCATAGCAGGGCCGCGAGTGCCGTTGCCCGTTCCTCACTTCATGCGGAAGTGGCTCGCCCGCTTCTCTCCACCTTGCGTCACGCCCTGCATAGCACCCGCCTCAGGCTGGAGGAGCCCTGCCGGCTCTATCCGGACATCAGGAGCTGCACGAGCTACCAGGTGAGGTTCCGACATGCAACCAGCTCCGGCCGCCCAGGCACCGATCGACCTGCTCCCCTACGGCCGTGTGACCGACGAAGAGTTACAACGGCTGCGCCGCGCCCGTGACGAGTTTCTGAGCCGGCGCGGCACCGACACGGAGCTGCGCACCGTCATCCGGCGATCATGGAAGCGCTGCTCCCAGTGGGGCGTTCAGCCCGACTTACGCGTGCTCGAGGTACGCACCGAGCCGCGCCTGGACGCCACCGTGCAGCGGGTATCTCATGCCATCCTTCACCATCTTGCGCAGCGCATCTACCGCACGCGCGCCGCGGTCTTGCTTACCGACGATCGCGGTGTCATCGCCGACTGGAGCGGTGACGGCGCGGTGCGGCAGCTCCTGGAGCAGGTACAGGCCGTGCCCGGCGCCGCGCTGAGCGAGGAGATCACAGGCACGAACGCGATCGGCACGGCCCTCGAAGAGGGCATCGGGGTGCAGATCTGCTCCGGGGAGCACTTTATTGAGGCATTTCAGGTATTTGCGTGCACGGCCATCCCCATTCGCCACCCGCTGACGAACCGCGTCCTCGCGGTGCTCGACCTCACCACACGCGCGCAAGAGATCAGTCCAGCGGTGGCGCGGCTCGTGGCACGGGCGGCACGCGCGATCCAGGAGCGTCTGCACGAGGAGTTAACGGCGCAGGAGCGATCGCTCCTCTACCACTACCTGCGAGAGCCGCTGCGGCATCGCCACGCCGTCATCGCGTTCAACGGTCACACCACGATCTCGAGTACCGTCGCGCTACGATTGCTCGATCAAGCGGATTACGCCACCCTTTTGCCACTCATGGAGGAAGGCCTGCACGCCACCCGGCCGTTTGAGCGCGAGGTGCTCCTAACCTCTGGGCAACGGGCACGGCTGCGGATCTCGCCTCGGTTTGATGGTGGAACCCCCATTGGCATCATCCTGCACGTAGAGCCCTTGACCGCGCCTCCACCGCCGCCATCGGCTTGGCCAGTGGTGGACCCATTCGCCCACCTTATTGGCCAGTCAGCCGCCTTCCGGCGTGCCCTAGAGACGGCGCGTGCAGCGGCAAATAGTGGGCTACCCGTCTTGGTTGTGGGAGAACCGGGCACCGGCAAGCAGGCCCTGGCGGAGGCTATGCCCGGTGCGATCGGCGGCCAAGCAGCAACGGTCGAGTGCGCGGGCCTCCATGGCGAACGCGACCTCGCAGCGTGGAGAGCACGTGTGCGCGCCGCGCTGGATCAGGCCATGGTGGTGATCTTTCGCCACCTCGACGCCCTGCCGACGGCAGCGCAGCAGGTGCTGCTGGACCTGCTGGCACAAACGGGGCCGCATGGCCAGCCACGGCGGATCGCTACCGCCGCAAGCGCCACCAAGCTGCCGCGCGAGATCGTCGACCGCGTGACCGCCGTGCAGATCTCGCTCCCGCCGCTACGGGAACGCCGGGAGGATATCCCGGCCCTGGTGCGCCACATTTTGGGCAAACTGCAGCCCGACCGGGGCCTGCGCGTGTCGTGTGCCGCCCTCGATGCGCTGTGCGCCGCCGACTGGCCGGGCAACATCCGACAACTGGAAAACGTGCTTCGCTCGGCGGCGCTCTCAATACGAGGGTGGGAGATCACGCTGTCTGACCTACCGGACGACCTGGCACGTCAGCCACGGCGAGCGCCTCTCGCCCGCTTAGAGCAGGTAGAGGTGACCGAGATCCGCCGCGCCTTGCGCGAGGCCAGCGGCAACCGGATGAAGGCCGCCGCCATATTGGGCATCAGCCGTTCGACCTTGTATCGCAAGTTGGAGATGTACCGCCGCCTAGGTATAGAGCTCGAGCCATAGCCTCGCCCGCAGCAGGCGAGCGCGGCGGCAGTCCCCTCCTTATCGTAGACCCGCCCGCCGCCCTCATCCTCCGTTCCCGTCGAGTGGGACTCCCGACGTGTTTCACCGCCGCACGGTGCAAGTGTCTCAAACTGAGACACCCAGGCACCGTGCGGCCGTCACCACAATATTGCACCCGCATTACGAACCGATGACGCCGGCGTCATGGTGACCCCCGCCACCGGGCACCAGCGGTTCTTGGCGGGTTCGCCGCGCGTGCGTTTGTCGACCCAGCATGTGCCCCTG
>JBHOQW010000259.1:0-59865 GCA_042408665.1 Dehalococcoidia bacterium | reverse complement strand
CAGGGGCACGGTATCGGTTTGAGAGATGGCCTGCAGCATGGGCCAGACGTCGTTGTAATCGATCAGGCCGTGCTGCATGTCGATACAGAGGGCGTCGAACCCCTGCCGGGCCATCACTTCGGCCGAGAAGGGATGCCCGATAGACAGCCAGCCCAGCGTAACGAACCCACCCTCCTGCCAAATCTGCTTGATGCGGTTCGGTTTCATGTCGCTTGCTCTCTTTCTCCGGCGCGGAAAGCCTGCCGGTAGCTACGGGGACGCCCGGACTAGATCGTGCAGCGCGGGGCCAATAACGGTACCGTAGAGGCGCACCTCTCCCTCGGGGAAGTTTGTGGTGCCCACCGTCATCAGGAACACGCGTCGGATCCCGGCCTCGTGGAGCTGCCGCAAGCGGTGCAGGCAATCCTGCGGTGTGCCGATCAGGCCGATAGCGTGGCACATCTGCGCGCATAGGTCAGGCGGCAGGAACGCCGAAAGCTGCCGCGCCCGCTGCCAGTCCTCGGCGTGGAACAAGTCCGGGTAGATGTGCTCCAGCTCCGGCGGTGTCCTGAGGCCACGGGCGTCGATGCCGTTCGCCTCCAGCCAGGCGGTGTCGTTAAGCCGACCGGCGCACAGGGGGCTCGCCCACTCGAACGCCTCTTCGCGTCGCTCGCGAATCACGGTGACCAAGCAAGCGATGATGTCCACCGTCGCTGGGTCGCGGCCGGCCCTCCGGGCGCCGTCTGCCACATGCTGGCGGGCACGCGCCAGCGCCTCCAGGCGAGGCCCGACGGACACCATCACGCCGTCCGCGACCTCGCCGCCGAGCTGCATCGCTTTGGGGCCGGAGGCGACAAGGTAAAGGGGCACGGCACGTGCATCGTACATGCGCGAATGGACACCGGGGAACACGTCCCACTCGCCCGCCAGCAACCGCTTGTACGTCAGCACGGTCTCGCGCATCTGGCGGACGGTGGCGTACGGCAACCCCACGAGGTTAACCGAACTGAAGCCACGACCCAACCAAATGGCGATACGACCGGGCGCGATATCGTCAAGCGAACGGGCCGCGGAGGCGAGCACCGAGACGTGGCGGGTGAGTGGGTTGGTGACTGCCGGCATCAGGCGTACGCGTGTGGTGGCCGCGGCCGCGTGGGCCAGCACGACGAATGCCTCGCGTAGCAGCATCTGCGAATCAACGAAGCCTACCCCGTCGAACCCCGCCTCCTCGCAGCGCCGGACAAATGCCGTGACCTCCGGCACGGGCGCGAACGGTGGTACACGGATACTGACATCCATCAGAAGGCCTCTTCAGTTTCAGGTGAGTTCAATCCCATTGCAGTGATTCGAGGAAGTTTTCGACAATCGGTTCGAATTGCTCCGGCTGGTCTAGCATCACGTTGTGGTTTGCCCCTTCGATCACCGCCAGCCGGCCGCGTGGCAACGCACGCACCATCCGCTCGGCGACGTCCGCGCGCAGGTGGCCTTCCGTGGCGCGGATCACCAGCGTCGGACACGTAATCCGCGGGAGGAAGGTGAGCAGATCTACGGCTCGGACCTCGTCGATCAGTTGCCGATGGACGTGCGGTCGCATCTTGAGCCGCACCCGGCCGCCATCGTCCGGTTCGATCAGGTTGCGTGCGTACTCCTCGTTATACGGATCCCAGCGGCGCAGGAAGTTCGTGCGCCGCATCAGGTCTAGAAAGGCTGTCTCTGACTCGAAGTCGTACCGCAGCTGGGGCGAGGAGCGAGTTCCATCCGACCGGCGCGTCGGCGCTTGCTCCGGTAGCAGGATGCCAGGGTCTACGATCACCAGCCCACGCAGGTAGTGGCGCGCGGCGTACGGGATCGCGACCCGTGCCCCGAACGAATGTCCGATAAGCACCGGTGGTTGGTTACTCGCGCATCGGATCACGGCCGCCAGATCGGCCCCGTGGTCGGCGTAGGAGTAACCGGTGGCGGGTTTGTCGCTATCGCCGTGGCCGCGCAAATCGTAACTGACGAGACTGTAGCGAGACGCCAAGCGCTCGGCGAGTCGGCGCCAGTGAAGCCCGTGGGCGTTGACGCCGTGGACGGCCACGATGACCCGTGGGCTGTCGCCCCAGCGCCAACACTGGAGGCTCACACCGGCGTCACTCGTAACGCGAAATGCGTGCGCTGATGCCGGCATCGCCTTACCTCTACCGCCGCGTGCCGCGCAGGCGCGGGTCGAGCACATCACGGAGCGCGTCACCTAGCGTATTGAAGCCGAACACCGCGGCGGTGATGAACACGCCCGGCCATAGCGCCAGCCACGGTGCATCGAACATATAGGTGCGAGCGTCACCGCTCAACATGCCGCCCCACGACGGCGCGGGCGGCGGCACGCCGAGCCCCAGGAAGGACAGCGCCGCCTCGACCAGGATGGCGTTGCCGAAGGCAAGGGTGGCGAGGATGATGACGGGCGCCGTCACGTTGGGCAGCAGGTGGTGCAGGATGATGCGCAGGTGGCCCGCGCCTAAAGAGCGCGCCGCATCGACGTACGGGTTGGCGCGCACGGCCAGTGTGGCCCCGCGCACGATGCGCGAACTGCTGATGCCCACGCTGATCCCCAGCGTGACAATGACGTTGACCAGTCCCGGTCCCACCAGCGCCATGACCGTCAGCAGGATCACCAGGCCGGGGAAGGCCATCCACGCATCGACCAGCCGCTGGACGACCATATCGTATCGCCCGCCGGCGTAGCCGCTGGTTAGACCGATGGTCAGGCTGAGCAGCAGGCCAATGGCGACGACGCCGAGCCCGACGTACATCGAAATGCGCGCGCCATACACCAGTCGGCTGAACAGGTCTCTTCCGAGCGGGTCCGTCCCCAGGACGAACGCACGGCTGGGCGGTTCCAAGGCGCGCGTCAGGTGGTTCTCGCGGTAGTCGTATGGGGCGACGAGGTTGGCAAACACGGCCATCACGATGAACACGAGGACCAGCGCGCCACCGAACGCCCCCAGTGGCTTGTGGTGCACGAAGTGCAGCAATGTTCTCAACGGGTGGCGGGTCCGCGCTTGAGCGAGGAGATTTGCTTGGCCGGCTAGCATCTGCATCTGCTGCATGGCTCCGCTCCCGGACCACCGCAGTCTTTGCTGAATCACTACTGGAACCGGATCCGGGGATCCAGCCAGCCATAAGCGATGTCAACGACGAGGTTCACCACCAAGACCATGGTCGCCAGCATTAAGTTCACCGCCTGGACGACGGGATAATCGCGCCGGTTGATGGCATCGAACAGGAAGGAACCGAGGCCAGGTAGCGCAAACAGCGTCTCGATGATCACCGAGCCGCCGATGAGGAACGGCAACTGATTGCCGATGAGCGTCAGATTTGGGATAAGGGCATTGCGCACCGCATGACGGAGAAGCACCCGTCGTTCGTCAAGCCCTTTAGCCCGCGCTGTACGTACATAATCCTGCTGAAGCACCTCGATCATCGAAGCACGCATGAGGCGCAGGTTCGCCGCGCTGCCCGAGATCGCCAGGAGTATCGCCGGCACCAGCACCTTACGCAGGTGCTCCACCGGATCGGCCACCAGCGGCACGTACCCCGCCGGCGGGCTGTAATGGAACCAGATGGAGGGGAGCACCAGCGCCAGCACGCCCAGCCAGAAGACGGGCACCGCCAGGCCCAGGGTCGCGATCCCCCGCACTGTGTAATCCACGATGCTATCCGGCCGACTAGCGGCCAGCACGCCGGCCGGCACGCCCACCAGCACGATGATGGCCAGGGCGATCACCGCTACTTCCAGGGTCACCTGCCCACGCGAGACGATGTCTGCCAGGATCGGGCGGTGCGTCCAGAGCGAGGTGCCGAAATCACCCCGCAGAATGCCGCCAAGCCAGCTCACGTACTGGACCGCAGCGGGCCGGTCCAGCCCCAGTTGATGACGCACCAGCGCCTCCGTTGGCCCGTACCGCTGCTGCACCATGATCTGGACCGCATCCCCGGGGATGAAGCGCATAAGCGTGAACACGATGATCGACACGATCATCAAGGTCGGAATGAGCAAGATGAGGCGCCGTATCAGATAGGTGCCCACGCCTGCACCTCCTCGCCCGCGTAGCCTGGCTGTGGTGACGACGGGGCCTACCCGCCTTGTACCGGGTCCGTCCACAGGAAGGACCACCGGAATCCGTAATCGTAGTAGAACTCCGGTTGACCTTCGTAGTTCTTCAGGAACGGATGCCAAGCAACGAAGCTGTACGGCTGCGGGCGGAACACATAGTAGCACTGATCGGCAAAAAACTTTTGCAGTTCCCACGCAAACTCTTTTGCTTTTTGTGTGTCGGTGATCGACCTCCACTGATCTAGACGGCGATCTACGTCAGGATCGCGGACGTTGGAATGGTTGCGTGAGCTCCACGAGGCGTAGCGTGAGAGTAGCTGCTGTGTGAGGCGATCAAGGTTATCCGGACCCCAGAACAGCCCGCTGTACTTACCCAGGTATTGCTGTGTGATCCATTGCGAGTATTCCACGTTCTGGATGTTGACCTTGATGCCAACCTTGGACAGAAACTCCTGCAGTAACTCTGCCTCTGTCATGTAAGAGGCACCGTACTGTGGCGTCTGCACGAGGTTGACTTCAAACCCGTTGGGATACCCGGCGGCGGCCAGAAGCTGTTTCGCTTTGGCGACGTCGTATTGGAACCACTGACCGGCCTCGCCGTGCTTGTCCGGATCAAGCTTCCAGTCGCCCATGCCCCACGTCACCGGTCCCGACTCGATCTTGCCGGCTTTCAGGTTGGGGCTCCGTAACCAGGCCTGCCGGTCGATGGCCAGCGACACCGCCCGCCGCACGCGCACGTCGTTGAACGGCCGCTCCTGCACGTTCATCCCCAGCACCCAGGTGTTCGTGGCAAGGAAGAAGTTTTCGTTCCAGCGCGCATCCGGGTTTGAGGCCTTGATGCTGGCCACCTCTTGTGGCAGCGGACTGTGAGCGAAGATCTGGCGGGCTCGGAACGCGGTGGTGGCGCCGTCCTGCGTGGGGATGATCAACGCGTGCATCTCGTCAGCGTTCGGTTTGCCGGAGAACGGACCGTATTCCGGATTGCGCTTGGCCACCCACTTGGACCCTGGCTGATAACTGTCCAAGATCCACGGACCAGCACCGATCGTTGCCCCCTCAACCTTCTTGAAGCCGATCTTTTCATCGGCCTCGCGTGGCAGCACCCAGCCTTGGTAGCAGGTCACATCAATGGGTAACCGTGCGTTCGGCAGCTTGAGCGTGAACTTAACCGTGTAGCGATCGACGACTTCGATCTTGTCATAGTTGTTCCACGCCCACTCTTCAACGGATGAAGTTGGTGCAAGAGCGCGCTCAAATGACCACTTAACGTCATCTGCCGTCACCTCACGTCCGTTCACGGGCTCTTTGTTGTGGAACTTTATGCCGCGCTTGAGGCGGAAGATCCAGGTGCGCGGCTCCGGTTCGGGCGCTTCCCAGTTTTCGGCAAGCTCGCCAATAATGCGACTTTCGTCGCCGTTGCGGTACGGCGGAGTGGTGCGGTAGTCGTATCGCGTCAGTTTGGCGTGGAAGAAGTCGAGAAACTGCACGGTGAGATAGCTGATCGTGGCGTGGGGGTCGAAGGCGACCGGGTCACCTGGCACGCGGAAGTAGAGGCGTCCACCGCGGGTGGGCGTGGCGGCCTGGGGTTGGGCCTGGCCTGCGGGCTGCGTGGTGGCTTGGCCGCCGCCGGGTGGGCCGCTGGTCGGTTGTGGCGAAGCGCAGGCGGCAAGCAACGCCGCCGTGGCCGAGAGGCGCAGCGCGCCCCTGCGGCTCAATCGGGGCCGACGATCCGTTAGGCAGGTTCGCTGGCGTGTCATGTTCGCTCCCTCCTCGAAGCCTGGTACGGTTGCGCTGTGACGCTTGGAGCGATAGGTGCGCACAACCGCCGGTAAGGGCGCCCATTCGCCGCTCACACGGGACGGACGGCGGGCATCACCTCCCGCGCAAACCATTCCACCTGGTGCAGGAAAGCGCCGCGCCCACCCGGCAGGTCCAGCACCAGTTCCTCCACAGCCATGGCCGCATACCGCTCGACCAGCGCCGCCGCCTCGGCGGGCGTGTACCGCCGTCGCTGGATCTCGCCTGGGTCCTGGCCAGGCCCGGCTTCGTCGGCACGCGCTACCAGGTGCAGCGCCCAGCGCGGGGCGATCGTGATCGGCTCGCGGCGGCCCGTTGCCTCGGCGAGGGCGCGGAGCTCCGTCACACCCGCGGCAAGCTCCTCCAACGGCATGGCCGAGGGATGCCAGCCTTGACCCAGACGCACAACCCGCCGCCACACCCGCGGACCGCGCCCACCGATCCACACGGGCAGCGGCGACTGCAGCGGGCGCGTGAGCGGGCGGATGCCTTCGAAGTTGAACCAGCGGCCGTGGAAGATCACCTCGTCCGCCGTCCACAGGGCGCGCATGACCTGCAAATACTCATCGGTCATGGCCCCGCGTTCGGCGTAGGGCACACCCAACGCCTGCGATTCACCGGGCACGTGCCCGGACCCCACCCCCAGCGTGATGCGTCCGCGCGACAGCACGTCCAGGCTGGCGACCATCTTGGCCTGCACCAGTGGGTTGCGGTACGGCACGACGATCACGGTGGTGCCCAGCCGCACCCGCTGCGTGACGGCGGCCAGGAAGCCGAGCGCGATGAACGGGTCCAGAAAGGCGTTCCCGTACAGGGGCGCCTCCTCGCGCGGCAGCGCCACGTGGTCGTTGACGTACAGGCCGTGGTAGCCTAGCTGCTCCGCGGTCTGCGCCGCCTCGCGCGCGCCGTCGGCATCGAACCAGCGAGCGTAATTCGGTAGCACGAGCCCAAATCGCACCGAGTCTCCTCCTCACTGCGCGTCGGGGGCTCACCCGATCACGGTGCCTGTGCCCCAGCAAGCAGCCAGCGCTCGAAATCGGGGTCCCACGTCGCCCACCGCCCCTGAGCGATGCGCTCCTCCGGCGAGGTGACCTCTGGTACCGGCGTCCCCTCCGCCGGCTCCTCGCCGATCACGCCGCGCTCGGTCCACGCCGTCAGCGCTTCGCCCGGCTGCCCCAGCAGCCCCACCAGCACGGCGCGGTTGTGCTCGCCCAGCCCGGGCGCGCGACGGCGGATACCGCCCGGCGTCCGCGACAGGCGCCAGGGTCGGCCCACGTACGGCCGCACGCCCAGCGCCGGGTCGCGATCGTGGTGATCGACCCACTCGAAGAAGCCGCGAGCCAGGAGCTGCGGGTCAGCGAACAGGTCGCGCGTGGTCCGCACGGCCCCAGCGGCCACGCCCGCAGCCTGCAGGCGGTGCATAACCTCGTAGCGGTCGCGGCTACCAGTCCAGGCGGCGATCAGGTAGTCCAGCTCGTCTTCGTGCGCTTTCCGCGCGGTCGCCGTGGCGAAGCGGGGGTCGTCTGCCAACTCCGGCCGCTCCATGACCGCGCATAGGGCCCGCCATTCCTCATCACCGGTCACGGCGATCGTCACCCAGGCGTCGTCGCCGGCGCAGGGGTAACAGCCGTGCGGCGCGTGGCGCGGGTGGCGGTTGCCGAGGCGAGGCCGGTCGGCACCGTTGAGCAGGTAGTCCAGCAGCTCCTCCCCGAGCAGCGAGACCCCCACCTCGTACATCGCCAGGTCGATGTGCTGGCCCTCACCGGTGCGGTTGCGGTGGTAGAGCGCGCCGCAGATGGCGAACACGGCCGCAAGGCACGCGGGGAAGTCGGTGAACCAGGACCAGCGCACGGGTGGGCCGCCGGGGTAGCCGGTGTAGTGGGCCAGGCCGGTCGTCGGCTCTAGGCTGAGGGCGATGGCGCCGTACGCACGCCACGGCCCCGTCTGCCCGTAGCCGCTGTTGGACAGCATGATCAGGTCTGGGCGCACGGCGCGCAGCGCCTCGTAGCCTAAGCCGTGGCGCGCCAGCACGCCGGGCCGGTTGTTCTCCACCAACACGTCTGCTGTGGCGACCAGCGCGCGGAACAACCGCTTGCCCTCATCGGTGGCCAGGTTAAGGGTGACGCTCTGCTTTCCACGGTTCAGGCTGTTAAAGATGCCGCTGCGCTCCCAGAAGCGCTCGCGCGGGTCATTGTGCAGGAACGGCTCCGCTTGGCGGGTATCGAGGTAGGTAGGCACCTCGACCTTAACCACCTCAGCACCCATGTCGGCCAGCAGGCGGGTGGCAAGGGGCATGGCCCACACCCGCGAGGCGTCGATCACGCGCACCCCGGTCAGCGGCAGGCGGGGCCCGCTCGCAGGCCAGTGCGTGGCGGAGGGCGATGCGGCTGCCGGCGCTACGCCGCGCCACGCGCTGAGCACGTCGCCGTGCTGATTCAGGAGCGGTGCTGGGCCACGGACGTGGGCCGGTGTGCGGGAGGCACGGTAGGGTGGCCCGGGCAGGCGCATCACCCCGACAGCGGGGTGCGCCACCTCGGCCCAGAAGCCGCGCGCCGCAAGCTGCGGGCAGTGCACAAGGTCGGCCGGTCCCTGTACTAGTCCCCAGGTGAGGCCGAGCGCCTGGGCGCCGTGGAACAGGTCGAAGCGACCCTTGTTGGCGATAGCACGGCGAATGATGGCGACAAGCTCGCGCATGTGGCGCTGGCGGCCGGCGGCCGTGGCGAAGCGCGGCTCGAGCAGGGCCGGCTCGTCCAGGAAGTGGGCCATCATCTCCCAAGCAGCGCCGAACGCGATGGGCACCACGTACCCGTCCGCGCACGGCTGGATGTTGTTGAGCCCCGGCCCATCCCGTTCGTCGCGGCGGGCGACACCCCCGGTGTACGCGTACTGCGGCAGCTCCAGGGCGCCGAGCAGGAGCGCCACGCTGGCCTGTGCGGAAACATCAACCTCCTGGCCTAGGCCGTCGTGGTCGCGGGCCAGCAGCGCCAGCACCACCCCAACCGCGGCGTTAAGCCCGGCCAGGCAGGCCGCCTGTGCCGGGCCGTGCTTGAGCGGCTCGCGGTCGTAGGCGCCGATGTGGTACATCAGGCCGCCGAGCGCGTAGAGGGTCAATTCCTCCGCCCGGTAGTCGCGGTATGGCCCCTCCCAACCGAACGGTGAAACGGCGACGGCGATCAGGCCGGGGTTGAGGCGGTGGAGCACTTCCGGCGAGAGATCCCAGCGGCTGCCCGCCCGCCGCTCCGACCCGTCGATCAGCACATCGGCATGGCGAAGCAGCGCAAACAAGCGGTCTCGGTCGTCAGGCCGAGCCGCGTCGAGCACCAGCGAGCGCTTGCCGGCGTTGAGGGCCAGAAAGGGCAGGCTGCGCTCCGGGTGCGGCGCACCGCCGACGAACGGGCCGTGCCGGCGGGCCTCGTCGCCGCCGGGTGGCTCGACCTTGAGGACGTCGGCGCCGGCATCGGCCAGCAGCCGCCCACAGAACGCCACGGCGGTGCCCTCGCCCAGCTCGACCACGCGCAGCCCGGCGAGGAAGCCGGTCGCTCGTGCCGAAGACCGGCCTTCCGACCCAGGTGACGGCGGCGTGGTCCCTTCCAGCATCGGGCACTCTGGCCGGTGGTAGCGGTGTGGGACGGCCGGGACGACCGGCCGCCGCGGCATCAGGCGGCACGCCCCACACCGGCGAACGGACGGCGTCCGTGCCCAACCCGGGGACAGAGTTCGGTCCGGGTCGGACTCGTATCACTGAACGTGGCGCGCTCGGTCTCTTCCGTCAAGCGCATCACATTGTGAATCACGTTGATTTGCATCGCGAAGCTGAATGGTCATGCCCGTTAGTCATCCAATGGCGCTGCTAGAATGCTGGCTGCCTGCACAGCCGATGGTGGCTGGCATGGTGCGACGTTGGGCGCCGTACAGGCGATGAGACGCAGCGGCGGGGGCAGATCATGGCCGAGCAGCCGGAGACGTATATCACGGATGAGGTGCGCAGTTATATCGGACGGCAATCGGAGCCGGTGACGGCCTGGGATGCGGTGGAGCCGGGGGCGGTACGCCGGTTTATTCAGGCGATCATGGACGACGACCCGATCTACTGGGATCCCGAAGCGGCACGGGCGCGGGGGTTTGAGCGACCGGTGGCGCCGCCCCTGTACCCTGGATTCACCTTCCGTCGGCCGCCGGGTACGCCGGATCCGCTTGACCGCGTCAAAGAGAACCCGGACTACGACGGCATCGGCGCGGGTGGTGGCACCGGCCTGCCGCCGATCCCCAACCTGCCCGTGCGCACCCTCAACGGCGGCGTCGAGGCCGAATTCTTCGCTTTGGCCAAGCACGGTGATCGCATCACCGCCCAGAGCCGCTACGTGGATATCTACGAGCGGGAGGGGCGCAGCGGCAGGATGGTGTTCATCGTCACCGAGACAACGTACACCAATCAGGACGGTCAGGTGCTGGCCAAGGTGCGCAACACCACCATTCGCCGGTGAGGGAGGCAGCAGGTGGTCGCGACGCAGAAACAGCAGCTCTATTTCGAGGACGTCAAGGTGGGCGATGAGGTGACGCCGCTCACCAAGGGCCCTATGAGCCCGATGCATCTCATGCGGTGGTCGGCGGCGATCGAGAACTGGCATCGCATCCACTATGACGAGCGCTTTGCCAAAGAGCACGACAAGCTGCCGGAGCGGCTGGTGAACGGCTCGTGGAAACAGCACGTCATGGTGCAGATGATGAAGGACTGGCTGGGCCCGGAAGGATGGCTGTGGAAGATCTCGTTCCAGTTCCGCGGCATGGACCTCGTCTGGGACACGGTCACGGCCTGGGGGCGGGTGACGAAGACCTACGTGAAGGACGGGCTTGGCTTCGTGGAGTGCGAGATCGGGATGCGCAACCAGCGCGGTGAGGAGGGCACGCCCGGCACCGCGGTAGGGGTGCTGCCGCTGCGCGGCGGCCGCAAGGTGCCGTACCCGTTTGTGCCGCCGTCCGAGTGAGGTCGCGGGCCGGTGAGGGGGCATGCGCCGGGACGTGGGCGCCGCGCCTCCTCGCCGGCTGGCGGCCGGCCGATCGACCGCCGAGATACACCGCGTGGCGGAGGGGGAGGAGAGCATGGCTGCGGTTGCTGCGGCGCAAGCGCAAGAGGCGGCGGTGCGCGGTCCGCTGGCCGGGCTGCGCGTGCTCGACCTCACCTGGCACATCGCCGGGCCGTACTGCACCAAGTTGCTCGCCGACTACGGCGCGGACGTGATCAAGATCGAGCGGCCCGGCACCGGCGATCCCGCACGGCACATGCCGCCCTTCTACCATGACCGGCCGGACCCGGAGGGCAGCCTGCTCTTTCTCTACCTCAACACGAACAAGCGCAGCGTTACCCTCAACCTGAAGCACGAAACGGGGCGCCGCATTTTTCTTGACCTGGCCCGTCGCGCCGATGTGGTGGTGGAGAGCTTTCGCCCGGGGGTGATGGAGCGGCTGGGGATCGGCTGGGAGGTGCTGAGCGCCCTCAACCCGCGCCTGATCCTGACCTCAATCTCCAACTTCGGCCAGACCGGCCCGTACCGCGACCTGCCGGCCAGCGAGCTGGTGGAGTACGCCATGAGCGGCATCATGGCCATCAGCGGGCGGCAGGACCGCGAGCCGCTCAAGCACGGGTTGTCCCAAGGCCAGTACAGCGCCGGCGCCACCGCGGCGTACATCACCGCGGCGCTGACCTACGCTCAGGCGCTGGGCCAGCCCGGCCAGTGGATCGACGTCTCCATCCACGAGAGCCTGGCCGCCGAGCTGGTGATGAACGAGCCGTACTACGCCTGGATGGGCGCCATCCAGGGGCGCCGGCCGCCCAGCGGCGACGGGCTGAACAACATCATGCCGTGCAAGGACGGGTACGTGGTCCTGCAAATGGGCGGCAGCGCCAAATGGTCGGACATCGCCGAGCTGCTCGGCGTGCCCGAGCTGCACGACGACAAGTTCGCCACACCGGACGGGCGGACGCGCCACGCCGAAGAGCTGGATCGATTGATCGACATCGGCCTGCGCGCGCGCACCAAGCACGAGCTGTTCGACGAGGCAGCCCGCCGCCGCATCCTGTTCGGCATCGCCCAGGACCCGGCCGACCTGCTCAACTGCCCGCAACTGCGGGCGCGGGGGTACTGGGTGCAGGTGGACCATCCGACCACCGGCCCCCTTCCCTACCCCGGCGAGCCGGTGAAGATGTCGGCCACCCCCTGGCAGATGCGGCGGCCCGCCCCGCTGCTCGGCCAGCACACGGCCGAGGTGCTGGCCGAACTCGGCATCGATGACGAAGCCCGCGAGCGGTTGCGGGCCGAGGGGGTGATCTGATGGGCCGGTGCGCGGGCGCTTCCGGTACGGGGGTTGAAGGGGTCGCGCGTGCGTGAGGTGGAGCGATGTTGCCGCTGGCCGGGATCCGGGTGATCGACACCAGCTCCGTGTTCGCCATGCCCTACACGGCGGCGATGATGGCCGACCTGGGCGCGGAGGTGATCAAGATCGAGGCGCTGCAGCGCCTCGACCAAACGCGCCGCTCGGCCTGGGGGCTGTGGCCGGACAACGACCCCGGCGAGCGGCCGTGGGACCGCGGTGGGCCGTTCTGCACCCTCAACCGGGGGAAGCGGTCGCTGGTGCTGGACCTGAGCCGCGAGGAAGGCCGCGCCATCTTCCGCGATCTGGTGCGGGTGAGCGACGTGCTGATCGAGAACTACACCGCCCGCGTGATGCGCGGCTGGGGGCTCGATTATCCACGGGTGCGCGAAATCCGGCCTGATATCATCTACGTGTCCAACACCGGCTACGGGCACCACAGCCCGTGGGAGAGCTACCCGGTGCAGGGCACGGCGCTGGAGCCGATGACGGGGATCTGCCACTTCTCCGGCTACATCGGCGACCGGCCGTGGAAGATCGGTCAGTCCTACCCGGACTTCGTGGCCATGTGGCACGCCCTGTTCTGCATCATGGCCGCCCTGCGCCACCGGGCGCTCACCGGGGAGGGACAGTGGATCGACGTGGGCATGTACCAGGCCAACGTCAGCTTTCTCGGTGAGGCGATTCTCGACTACGCTGCCAACGGTCGCCTCGGTGGGCGCATCGGCAACCGCGACCACACCGGCGCGGTCCAGGGCTGCTACCGCTGCCGGGGCGACGAGCGCTGGCTGGTGGTCACGGCCCGCACCGACGACGAGTGGCGCGCGCTGCTGAACGTGATCGGCTGCGCGGCCTGGCTCCAGGGCGCGCCGCCGGCCACCCTGGCCGAAGCCTACGCCCGCCACGATGAGGTCGACGCGGTGCTGAGCGCATGGGCGGCCGAACGCGAGCGGGAGGAAGCGGTGGCCGCCCTGCGCGCCGCCGGCCTGCCGGCCGGGCCGGTGAACGACGCCCGCGACCTGCTGCTCGACCCCCACCTGCGCGCGCGGGGCTTTTACGAAATGGTGGAGCACGACCCGGTGACGGGGGTGGGACGGCGGCCGATCATCGGCCGACCGTGGAAGCTCAGCCGCACCCCGGTATCCATTAGGAGGCCGGCGCCGCCGCTGGGCGAAGCGAACGCCTATGTGCTGCAGGACCTGCTCGGCCTCTCACCGGAGGCCTTCGCCCGGCTGGTGGCGGAGCGCCTCACGGGCGAGCTAGACGCCCCGCCCGAGCCGCCGGTGCCCATTCCGCTGGACGAACAGGTACGCCTCGGCCGCCTGCACAGCTACGACCCGGATTACCGCGAGCGGCTCGGCCTGGAGCAGGCGGCGGCGGTCAACGGCTAGGATATGCAAGAGTCTCAAGCGCCGGGAAAGGAGGCGACGCCATGGGATGGCCCAAGATCGAGTACACCGAAGAGGCAATGCGCGAGGGTATGCAGATCGAGAGCGCGGAGATCTCCGTCGAGGACAAGGTGCGACTGCTGAACGCGCTCTCCGAGACGGGGCTCAAGCGCATCGTGGTGGGGTCATTTGTGAGCCCGAAGTGGACGCCGCAGATGGCCCGCATCGACGAGATCGTACAGAAGTTCACGCCCAAGCCGGGCGTCACCTACACCGCGCTGGCGCTCAATCAGCGCGGGGTGGAGCGGGCCATGCAGTACAGCCCGCCGCTGACCGTGGAGCGGCCGCGGCCCAGCCTGAGCTGCCATATGTGCGACGTGTTCGCGCGGCGCAACACGAACCGCAGCCAGGCCCAGGAGATCGCCAACTGGCCGAACATCGTGCGGGCGGCCAAAGAGCGCGGGGTCAAAGAGGCGGGCATCGGGGTGAACGCCGCCTGGGGGTCCAACTTCGTGGGGCCGTTCACCGAGGAGCAGCGCATGACCGTCCTGCGCCGCCAGTACCAGATGTGGCAGGAGGCGGGCATCAAGGTGACGGCCATCTCCCTAGGCGACCCGATGAGCTGGAACATGCCGCACGAGGTAGAGCATCAGCTCGAGACCATCCGCAAGGAGTGGCCGGAGATCAAGCACGTCAACCTGCACCTGCACAACGCCCGCGGCATGGCGCCGCTGTCGCTCTACGCCGCCATGCGGGTGCTGGATGAGACCTACACGCTGAGCGTGGACGGTACGATCGGCGGCTTCGGCGGCTGCCCGTACTGCGGCAACGGCCGGGTGACCGGCATGATGCCCACCGAAGATGTCGTGCACATGTGGGAGGAGATGGGCATCGACACCGGCATCGATCTGGACAAGATCATCGACTGCGTGTGGATGCTCGAGGAGATCGTCGGTCGGCGGTTGTACGGGCACGTCTCCAAGGCCGGGCCACGGCCCAAGGGGCGCAAGCTGTACCCGATGGACCTGCCGTTCATCGAGACGGAGGAGGAGGCGCGCCACTTCAAGCTGGGCAAGGCGGCCTACAGCGAAAACGCCATCTCGCCGTGGAGCGAGCCGATCCGCTCACCGCAGCGCGACGCGGTGGACGAGGTGCTGGCGCGCGGCGGGGGACAGGAGGAGATCACACGTCGCCTGACGGACGTCATCCAGCAGAACCTGGACACAGTGCTGGCCGCCAGCCCCGCCGCCGGGGCGGCCGACGACTAGGGAGCTGCCGGCGAGGCCGAGCCCGGGCCCCCGCTTGCCGGGGCCTGGGCCAGCCTCCTCGTGCCTGCGGCCTGGAGAGCTGGGCGCAGACGGCGCGGCGAGAGCTTCGTCGCATCGTTGCTTGACGCAACGACCCCTTGATGTCAAGATTCGGTCACTCCAGATTGAGGTGGTCGTGTGGGAGGGCGTTCCGCTTGAGGAGGGAGCAGCATGAAGCGGGCAGGCCTATCGCCATTGCTGGGCCAACACGGCCAACTTGGACGGCGGCGCTTGCTCACCACCGGCATGGTTGGCGCGGCTGCGTTGGCCGTCGCGTGCGGTGGTCGCGGCCGGACGGAGGGAACAGGGGCGCGTCCCTCCACCGCGCGAGGGCAGGCTGCGACAGCAGAGACGCCGGTGGAGGGCGGCACCCTCCGGTATCACATCAATTCAGCGCCAACCGCGTTTGACCCGTATCTGAACACCTCCTTCTCCGCGCAGGAGCCGTGGGGGTTCATCTCGAACCGGATCTTGAAGTACAAGGTGGGCGCCGAGTACGGGCCATTCGACCTCACCTTCGAGCCGGATGTCGCCGCGGCCATGCCGGAGCAGCCGGAACCAACGCGTGTCATCGTCAAACTCCGGCCGGACATCCGCTACCACGACCGGCCACCGCTGAACGGCCGCCAGATGGTGGCCGAGGATATCGCCTATTCGTACGAGCGCTATATGGCCGTCGGCCAGGCGAAGCCGTTCCTGGAAGTGATCGACAGCTACGAGCTACCCGACCAGCTCACTATCGTTTTCAAGTTGAAACGGCCAAGCGCGAGCTTCATTAGCAATCTCGCGTCGCATACCCTTCTGTGGATCATCCCGAAAGAGATACCCGGACCCGATGGCAAGGTTGCAGCTACGGGTCCGTTCGTGGGAGCAGGGCCATTCATATTCGAGCGGTACGATACCGATGTGCAAACATCGTTTATTAAGAACCATAACTACTTCGTGAAGGGCCTACCGCACGTTGATCGAGTAGAGCGCCCCATCATCTCCAACCCTGCCACCCTCGACGCCAACTTCCGTTCTGGTAAGCTCAGCTTCCTGTACCAGATCGAGGGGCGAGATCGCCTGAACGAGCTCCAGCGATCAGTGCCTGGCGCAGGCAAGCTCGTGTACATGACGAGCGACCATCCTCGTCTGGAGCTGGCCATTGAGCGGGCCCCGTTCAGCGATGTGCGGGTACGACGCGCCCTCTCTATAGCCATCAATCGAGATGAGCTGGCTGCGGGCCTGGACTTCATGGATTTCGACTACGCCAGCCACGCATTCCCTGCCGGCTATACCCCTTTCTTCTTGAGCCCTCGCTCGCCTGACTTTGGTGAGAACGCCAAATGGTTCAAGTTTGACCTGCGTGAGGCAAAACAGCTCCTCAGCGCCGCCGGTTACCCCGAAGGGTTTGAGACGCTCTACCACTATACCCATGAGTATAACTACGCGAAACCGGAGGCAGAACTACTCTTTGCTCAACTACAAAAGGCTGGAATCCGGCTCCGGCTCCAGCAGTACACTTACACTGATTATCAGAACAGATTCAGAGTCGGAGATCGTGACAAGCGACGATACGACGGTATAGCTGAGTCACGCTCTGCGGTATTCGCCGACCCAAGTGGATACTTCACAACGTACTGGAGCTATAAAGGTACACGCAATATGACGGACTGGCACGATGATTATTTCGAAGACATGGTGGCAAAGACAGAAACCGAGTTTGATTATCAGCGCAGGGTGAAACTGTTCCAAGATATCCAGCGCTACATGGCCGGTCATATGCCAGGCGTGCCGCTGGTGACTCCCGCCAATGCGGTCCTATGGCAGCCCAATGTTCGGAACTTCTTCTACAAGAGCGACTATGGTCACGCAGCCGAGATGGATCTCGTGGTGTGGCTGGCGCGGTAGGAGGACCGACCAGCCGGAAGCGACGCGATGGCGACGTATGTGCTGCGGCGTCTGATTCTGGTTCTGCCCACACTGCTGGGGGTGAGTATCGTTACGTTTTCGCTCGTACGCCTGTTACCGGGCGACGCAGTGACGGCTATGGCCACCGACTTTGAGACCAACCTCGATGCCCTGCGCCACGAGCTTGGCCTGGACGTCCCGTACCACAAGGCGTACCTCAAATGGTTCGAGGCGGTGGCCCAGGGCGATTTCGGTACCTCATTGCGTGACCGGCAGTCTGTGTCACGGGGGGTGGTCGAGCACCTGCCGACGAGCATCGAGCTCACGCTGCTTGCCACGCTCATCTCGACGGTGGTGGCGTTGCCGGTAGGGGTGCTGGCGGCGGTGGCGCAGCAGTCACCGCTGGACTATCTGGTCCGGGCGATTGCCACCCTGCTCACCGCCGTACCGTTCTTTTGGATAGCCGTCCTGATCCTGACCTGGGGCTCGATCTGGTTTGGATGGTCGCCACCGACCGACTATCGGCAGGTGTGGCAGGACCCGGTCGGTAACTTGCGGCAGATGCTCCTGCCGGCGGTGGTGCTGGGGACGGCGATTATGGGCGTGCTGATGCGGGTGACCCGTACAGAAATGCTGGAGGTTATTCGCCAGGACTACATCCGCACAGCGCGTGCGAAGGGACTACACACCTTCAACATCGTTTTGCGGCACGCGCTGCGTAACGCTATGCTGCCGATCATCACAGTGATCGGGCTCCAGATACCGCTGCTCATCGGCGGGACGGTGATCACTGAGACGCTGTTTGTGTTGCCAGGCATGGGCCGGTATATCTTCAACGCCGTCAACCATCGTGACTACCCTATTGTACAGGCGGCAACCCTGTTCATCGCGCTTATCGTGTCGATCAGTAACCTTGCGGTCGATGTGCTGTACAGCTACCTGGATCCACGGGTGCGCTTACGATGAGCACCGCGGCCGGCCGTTCTGCATGGGTGTTGGACGTTGCCGCCGAGCGGCGGGTGGCGCGATGGGGGGCGCGCCTGGCGCGCCTGTGCCGGCGCCAACCGCTGGGGCTCGTGGGGGCGATGCTGGTCCTGACGCTGATCGTCGTTGCCGCTATCGGCCCCACGCTCGCGCCGTACGAATACGCTGAGACGAGGGTCCTTGAGCGGTTACAGGGCCCATCCCACCGCCACCTCTTGGGCACTGACCAGTTCGGTCGGGATGTCTTCAGCCGGATCATCTACGGCTCCCGCCCCACCATGTACATCTCGTTTGGCGCTACACTGCTGACGCTCGTCACTTCGACAGTCATGGGTATTGTGAGCGCTTACTACCTGGGATGGTTCGACACGTTGCTGCAACGGCTGATCGATGTCTGGTTGAGTTTTCCGCTGATTATCCTGGCTCTGGTAACGATATCTATCTTTGGTGGTGGGGTTGTTCAACTCATTCTGGTTCTTGGATTGCTCACGGCCGCAGGGAATGTGCGGGTGATTCGAAGTAAGGCGCTGATTGTTATCCAGCAGCCGTTTATCGAGGCAGCTCGTGCGGTCGGTGGGTCAAATCTGCGAATTATTATTTCGCATATCTTGCCAAATGTGATACCTACCGCGATCGTCCTCAGCGCAGTCCGGTTGGGAGCTGTTGTGATCACCGAGGCAACGCTCAGTTTTCTCGGGTTCGGTGTGCCACCACCGTTCCCGACCTGGGGTCAGATGTTACAGGACAGTCTGGCAAAGGCGTCGTCCCATCCGTGGTTGGCCTTCTGGCCAGGTCTGGCGATTGCCCTGACGGTGTTTGGCTATAACATGCTCGGCGATGCGCTCCGAGACGAGTTGGATCCACGCCTGAGGCGGACGTGAACGCTCGGTTAGCGAGCGGTGCACAGAGGTTGAGCCCATGAACACGGAGTGGTTACGGAGCTTCGTCGAGGTCGCCCGGCAGCAGAGCTACAGCCGCGCGGCGGAGCGGCTCTACCTCAGCCAGCCCACGGTGTACCACCACGTGCGCCTCCTGGAAGCCCACCTGGGGGTGCGGCTGCTCCAGCAGCGCGGCAAGCGCGCCGAGCTCACCCCCCAGGGCAAGACGCTGTTTGAGCGCGCGGTGTGCATCCTGGAGGCCGTGGCCGCCCTGCGCGCGGCCGCCGCCGATGACGAATCCCTTGCCCGTGGGCAACTGACCGTCGGCGCGGCCACCACGTTCGGCGCCTACCTGCTGCCCTGGCTCCTGGCCGCCTTCCACCGCCTCTACCCCGGTATCGAGGTCACCGCCCGCATCGTGAACGACCCGGAGCAGCTGGATGCCCTGGTGCGTGAGGGCGAGATCGATGTGGCCATCAACCCCGGCGGGCAGCAAAGCGCCGACCTGTTCAAGGTGCCGGTGATGCGCGACCCGATGGTGCTGGTCGCCCTGCCGTGTCATCCCCTGGCCCGCCTCCCCTTCGCGACTCCGCCCGGGCTGGCCGGCACGCCACTGGTGACCTTCCCCCGCCGGTCGCGGTCCAGCTTCCGCCAGGCGCTCGAGATCTGGTTCGCCGAGGCCGGCCAACCACTGATCGCGGTGATGACGCTCGGGAGTCAAGAGTCGATCAAACGGGCAGTGCTGGCCGGGGTGGGCGTGGCCATCCTTTCCTTCTGCACGGTGGCCGACGAGGTGGCCAGCGGTCAGCTCGTGGCCATCCCCCTGCGGCCGCGGCTGGAGCGGTACTGGTATCTCTCGCTCAAGGCGCCGGTGAAAACCAGCCACCCCCTGGAGGCGTTCCTGCGCCTGCTGCACTCCGATACCTGGATCCCGCCCGGCCTGCGCGAGCAGTACGCCACCCGGGCGCATCTACCGCTGGCGGAGGGGAGCATCCGGGAGACCGACGTGCTGCCGGAGAGCCTGCCATGAGGGTAGAAACCGTACTTCCGCTCGACGACCTACGCGAGATCCCCGCTGCGGTGCAACGTGCCGAGGCACTGGGCTTCGACGGCGTGATCGTGCCGGAGACCGCCCACAACCCGTTCGTGGCGCTCGCCCTGGCCGCGGAGCACAGCACGCGGTTGCGCCTGGCCACCGCCGTCGCGCAGGCCTTCGTGCGCAGCCCCACCACCATGGCCTACGCGGCCTTTGACCTGCAGCGCTTCTCCGGCGGTCGCCTGCAGTTGGGCCTGGGCAGCCAGGTCAAGGGCCAGATCGAGCGGCGCTTCGGCATGCCCTGGTCGGCGCCCGCGCCGCGCATGCGGGACTACATCCTGGCGATGCGCGCCGTCTGGGAGTGCTGGCAGCACGGTACGCCGCTCGACTACCGGGGCACCCACTACCGCCTGAACGTGATGACGCCCAACCATCGCCCCAAGCCGTTGCCGGAGGGCATCCCGTTCCCGCCCATCGCCCTGGCCGCCGTGCTGCCGCACATGACGCGGCTGGCCGGTGAGCTCTGTCAGGGGGTGCGCCTGCACAGCTTCGCCACCGAGCGCTACATGCAGGCCGTGGCGCTCCCCAACCTGCGCAAAGGCGCTGCGCGCGCCGGCCGCTCGCTGGACGGCTTCGAGATCGCGGGCGGCGGCATGATCGCCACCGGCGCCACCAAGGCGGATGTGGCACGTGCGGTCGAACAGGTGCGCTGGTCCATCGCCTTCTACGGCTCGACCCGCACCTACACCGCCGTGTGGGAGCAACACGGGTGGCAGGAGGTGGGACGGGAACTACACGAAATGTCCGTCACCAACCGCTGGGCGGAGATGCCGCGCCTGATCACCGATGAGATGGTGCACACCTTCGCCGCGGTTGGCACCTACGAGCAGATCGGCGATAAGGTCCTGGAGCGTTTCGGCAGCTTCGCCACCACGGTGACGCTGCCGCTGCCGGCCCCCGAGCACGAGAAGTTGCTCCTGCCCTCCTTGCGGCGGTTGCAGGAGGCGAAGGCTCCGCAGGTCGTCTAGCCCGACATCCCGACATAGGATGCCTCACCAGAGAACAGGAGGCCGCGATGGAGATCACAAAGGCGTTGGCGGAGTACGTGGTGCGCACGAGCTTTGCCGACCTCCCGGCGGAGGCCGTCACGCAAACTAAGCGCGCCGTGCTGGACACGCTGGGGGTGACGCTGGCCGGCTCCCTGGAGCCGTGCGCGCGCATCGTGGGCGAGGTGATCGCCGCCGAGGGTGGGCAGCCGGTGGCCACGGTGATCGGCCAGGGCATGCAGGCGTCACCCCGCGCCGCGGCGCTCGCCAACGGCACGGCGGCGCACGCCCTGGACTACGATGACGTGACGAGCTCCATGCGCGGCCACCCCAGCCCGCCCCTGTTGCCCGCGGTGCTGGCCGTGGGCGAGGAGATGCGCGCGAGCGGCCGCGACCTGATCACGGCGTATGTGATCGGCTTCGAAGTGCAGTGCAAGGTAGGCCGCGGCCTGGGCCAGAGCCACTACCCGCACGGCTGGCACGCGACCGCCACGCTCGGCACGCTGGGCGCCACGTCGGCGGCCGCCAAGCTCTACGCTCTGGACGTCGAGCGCACGCGCATGGCCTTGGGCATCGCTACCTCACTGGCGTGCGGCTCGCGGCAGAACTTCGGCACGATGACCAAGCCCCTGCATCCCGGCGTCGCCGCTCAGAGCGGGATTCTGGCAGCCCAGCTTGCTGCCCGCGGCTTCACGGCCGATAGTGCGGCGATCGAGGCGCCGCTCGGCTTTTTGCGCCTGTTCTCGCCCGCGCAGGACGCCCAACCGGAGAAGGTCCTGCCGGAGCTGGGCAACCCGCTGGACATCGTTGCCGTCGGTATCGGCGTGAAGAAGTACCCCTGCTGTTACGGCACGCACAGCGCCCTGGACGCCATCCTCGAGCTGCGCGAGCGGTACGGTTTCACCGCTGACGATGTGGAGTGGGTCACCGTGACCGTCCCGCACAGCGGCAGCCAGCCGTTCATCAAGGAAGATCCGGCCGCCGGGGACGGGTCCTCGGGTGGCCGCGTGGCGCCCGCGGTCGGCCTGGGGCCGCTCATTCACCCGCGGCCGACGACCGGGCTGGAGGGGAAGTTCAGCATGCAGTACTGCATGGCCGCCGCCCTGCTGGACGGCAGCCCGGTGCTGGACACCTTCTCGGACCAGGCCGTGCGCCGCCCCCAGGCGCAGGCGCTGCTGCGCCGGGTGGAGCTGGTCCAAGCGGCGGAGCCGGCGGAGCCCGGCCGCGGCTGGGCGGAGGTGGCCGTGACGCTGAAGAACGGCACGACGGTGCGCACGCGGGTGGACCAGCCACGCGGTGGGCCGGACCGGCCGCTCACGTGGGATGAGTTGGCCGCCAAGTACCGGGATTGCGCCGTGCGCGTGATCGGGCCGGAGGCGACGGAAGAATCGCTCCGCCGCATCGGGGAGTTGGAGCGCCTGCCCCTGGTGTCCGATCTCACGCGCCTGGTGGCCGGCCGGCGGGCGGTGGCGACGGCGTGACGTGGTCGCCCACGCGCGGTGCGGACCAGCGACCCTGCCAAGCTGGTCGTGCGCGGCCGGGGTCTGCATAGGGCTGCTCAACGCTCAAGGACGGCGCCGGCTGCCCTCGCGACGGCCGGCGCCTGGTCGTGGCGGCGTCAGCCTTCGATGGCAAACGCCAGGCGGCGGTGTGCCGCGCGCAGGGCGGCCTCCACCTCGTCGGGGGAGGTCCCACGGGCGAAGATGAAGCCGAGGTAGCGGTCGCCCTCCGGCAGCGGCACCACGCGGTCGCCGAGTGGGATGCTGATCGTGATGTCGGTAATGCCGGGCACGGCGCGCGCCTCATCGATCCCGTGCACCGCGCAGAGCACGCCCGCGCGTGGGATGGGGATCATCATCACGCCGGCTGGCCGTCGCTGCCGCTCGTTGCGGGCGATCTCGGCGCCCACGGCGTGCAGGAGGATCAGCTCCTCCAGCGAGCGGCCCCCGCTGAACTCCAGCACCGTGGAGCACAGCCCGCCGATGGAGCGGGCCGCGATCTCCACCACCCACGCCCCGCGCTCGTTCAGGCGTAGCTCGGCGTGGACCGGGCCCTCGCGCAGCCCCAGCGCCCGCGCCGCCGCGGCCGTCGCCTCGATCAGCGCGCGCTCGTGTGCCGGGGAAAGGCGCGCAGGGGTGACGTAGATCGTCTCCTCGAAGTACGGCCCTTCTAGCGGGTCGGGCTTATCAAACAGGGCGAGGACTTGCAGCTCGCCGTCGGTCAGGATGCCCTCCAGGGCTGCCTCCACGCCGGGAATGTACTCTTCGACGAGCACGTGACCGGCCTCCTCACCGCCCATCGCCGCCACGTCCGGCTCGGCCAGGATGGCTCGCACCCGCTCCACGGCGCGCACGAACTCATCCTCGGTGTCGGCACGGATCACCCCACGGCTGGCCGAGAGGAAGGTCGGTTTGACCACGCATGGGTAGCGCAGGTGCCGTGCCGCCGCGGCCGGGTCCTCATCCAGGCGCACGAGCGTGAACCAGGGCGAGGGCACGCCGGCCTTGGCCAACAGACGCCGCATGAGATGCTTGTTGCGCGTGGCGCGCACGGCCTCAACGCTGTTGTGGGGGATGCCCAGCGCCGCCGCCGCCATCGCCGCCAGGAGCACCGTGTCGTCGTCGACGCCGACAATCGCGTCGAACGGCCGCTCCCGCCCCGCCGCCACGATCTGCGCCGTGGCGTGCGCCGGGTCGCGGAAGTCCAGGGTCAGCGTGGAGCCCGGTTTGGCCACGGCCTGGCGCCGCTCCGTGCCGACCACCACCTCGGCGCCCAGCCGCCGGGCGGCACGCATGAAGGCGCGCGCCCGGTAGGTGCGCGTGGCCATGAGCAACAGAATCCGGTGCATGATGCGCCGCTGAGGCCGGAGCCCTCCATATCGCCTGGAGGGCAATGCCGGTACCATGACAAGCGTAGCACGCGCCCGGGCGCTATGATGGGGTCGCGATGAACCGCAACGCCGAGATCGCCGCCCAGTTCGATGAGATCGCCGACCGGCTCCAGCTCCTGGGTGAGAGCTGGTTCAAGGTGCGCGCCTACCGCCGCGCGGCCGAGGTCATCCGGGGCGCGTCCGAGGACGTGGCCGGGCTGGCTGCGGAGGGTCGGCTGAAAACGTTGCCCGGTGTCGGTGATGCCATCGCCACGAAGATCACCGGCTACCTGGCCACCGGCCATATCCCCCTGATCGACCGCCTGCGAACCCAGACTTCCGAGGAAGAGCTGGCCCTTCTCCGCGCCGGCCTCACCCCGTCCCAGGTGCGGGAGGTGCGAGAGAAGCTGGGCACGGCCGCGCCCGGGGCCTTGCGCGCGGCGGTAGCGCAGGGCGGAGTGGCGCTATCCGAGAAGACGGCGGCCGCGCTGCGGCAGGTGTTGGGCGTGGAGGCGGTCCGGTTCGCCCAGCACAGCCCGGAGTAACGCCGGGCGCCTGGTCCCCGGGTTGCTCGTCCACCTTGCTACCGTCGCACCTGACCAGGCGCGGCCACGCCGTGCTCGGGGGGTGCACCCGGCGGGTGGAAGAGAGGCCCCGCCAGGGCCGGCGACGCGCCGTGCCCTGAGCGGGGGTCGGCGCGGGCAGGGGTTCCGTCCCCGCGGCCGCGAGGCGGCCGCTACTGGAAGTGGGGGAGCACCTTGGTGGCGAACAGCTCTAACGAGCGCTTGAGGACCTCGTTGGGCAGCAGGCTGATGTACTGCCAGGCCACCAGGTAGTCCACCGGCGCCTGCTTGAACAACAGGTCGAGCTGCTTGATCACCGTCTCCGGCGAGCCGACAAGGGCGAGTCCCCGCTCGTAGAGCTGGGTCACGCTCAGGGGCCCCGTCTCGCCAGGGGCGGTGAGGCCGCGGTCGAAGCCGAACGGCCGGAACCAGGCGCCGCCCACAAAAGCGCCGCTCTTGGCGTGGAGTTCCTGCGCCTCCTCGTCGGTGGGCGCCACGACCAGGTCGCGCAGCAAGCCCAGCCCTTCGCCGAACGCCAGGTCGCGCCCGGCGGCGCGCGCCTCGTCCTGATAGGCGTGGTACAGGTGCAGGCGCAGGGAGACGTCCACGGGCGAGAGGATGGGCATGATCCCCTCCCGCGCGCACCAGCGAATGGTGGACTCACTGAAGGCAAAGGGCTGCATGAGCGGCGGGTGCGGCTTTTGCAGGGGGCGCGGGGCGATGCCGATCTCCGTCAGTCGCCCATGCTCGTCCACGCCGCGGCCCCACTGGCGCGTGGCCTGGATATCCCACGGCACGCCCTCCGGTGGGATGGTCCAGAAGCGGCCGCGGAAGCTGAACGTCTCACGGGTCCAGGCCAGCTTGACGATCTGATAGAACTCCTCGAACGCCTCCCGGTTGAGTCGGTCCACCTCGCTCTCGTCCGAGAGGGTGGCACCCACGCGGTACGGCTGGGCGAGGGTGTCCACCCAGCGGCGCTGGTAGCCGCGGGCGAACCCGGCGAAGGCCCGACCGCCGGACATGTGGTCCAGCATGGCGATGTCCTCCGCCACGCGCAAGGGTGAGGAGGCGGGCAGCACGATGCCGAGCTGGCCGACGCGGATGCGTCGGGTCTGCATGGCCACGAACAGGTCAAGCAGCACCGGGTTGTTCGAGATCTCGAAGCCCTCGATGTGGAAGTGGTGCTCGGTGAACGCCACCGCGTCGTAACCGAGCTCATCCGCTAGGCGGACCTGGTCCGAGAGATCGGCGAGCATCCGCTGGTACGCCTCGTCGTTCTGGCCTACCATGCCGCGCTCGATCTCGGCCCGCGTGCCCACCGTTGGCAGATAGAACAGTCCGACCTTCACCGCATGCCTCACCCTATGGCCCCCGGCTTCGTCCGGGCGCCCAGATCGTAGGCGGTCCACGGGGCACGGTCAAACCGGCGGTGACCGCGCTGGCGACAGCCACCGCGTCGGGTACCATGGCAGGGGTGGCCGGTTTGACGTGTCAGGAGGCCAGGAGGCGGCATGACGCGCGTGGTGTTCATGGGCTCACCGGAGTTTGCGGTGCCGGCTCTGCGCCGCCTCATCGCGGACGGCTACGAGATCGTGGGCGTGTACACGCAGCCGGACCGTGAGGCCGGCCGCGGCCGGGTGCTGACCCCGCCGCCGGTCAAGAAGGTGGCCATGGAGGCCGGGCTGCCGGTGTTCCAACCCCCCAGCCTGCGCCGCGAGGAGGCGGTGGAGCAACTGCGCGCCCTGCGGCCCGACGTGATCGTGGTGGCCGCCTACGGCCAGATTCTGCGCCGCGCCGTCCTGGAGATCCCGCCCCATGGGGCACTCAACATCCACGCCTCGTTGCTGCCGCGCTGGCGCGGCGCCGCGCCGGTGCAGGCCGCCATCCTGGCCGGCGACCGCGAGACCGGCGTGTCGATCATGCTGATCGATGAAGGGCTCGATACCGGCCCGGTCCTGGCCCGCCGCGCCACACCGATCTCGGACTTCGACACGGCCGGCACGCTGAGCGAGCGCTTGAGTGTCATGGGCGCCGAGTTGCTCAGCGAGGTGCTCCCCCGCTGGCTGCACGGTGAGATCACCCCGGAACCGCAGGACGAAGCGCAGGCCACCTACGCGCCGCGCATCGAAAAGGAGATGGGGCGGTTGGACTGGTCGCTCCCAGCCGTGGACCTCTGGCGGCGGGTGCGGGCTTTTAACCCGTGGCCCGGCGCTTTCACCACCCTTCACGGTGAGATGCTGCGCATCCATGAGGCATGGCCGATACCCGACGGGCTCGAGGTGCCGGGTACGGTTGTGCTCCTGTCCGCCGAGCAGCGCGCAGCGGTACCACCGGAGCGGCCGCGCCCGGCCTTTGGGGTGGTGTGCGGTGCCGGCATCCTCGCCCCCCTCAAGGTCCAACGGGCCGGCAAGGGCGTCCTGTACGCCGAGGAGTTCCTGCGCGGCCAGCGGGGCCTGATCGGCGCCCGCTTGGGAACGTGACGCCACCACCATCGCGCTGGGTAACGTCTGCTACACTGAAGCCGAAGAAGCTGGACACGCCCTCGTCACATCGCTTCTTTGGAAGCGACTCGCTGGATACGTCCGTGCGCCCGCGCGATCTCCTGGACTACACACCCGATGAGCTGCGCGACCTGCTCACCGCCTGGGGTGAGCCGCCCTATCGCGCCCGCCAGGTGTTGCGCTGGGCCTATCGACGCCTGGTGACCTCGTATGAGGCCATGACCGACCTGCCCGCGGCGCTGCGCGCTCGCCTGCAGGCCGAACTCCCGTTCCACGTGCCGGAGGTGGCTGCCGAGGTCACCTCCGCCGACGGCAGTACGCGCAAGGCGCTGCTCCGCCTCCGTGACGGCGTCACGGTAGAGACGGTGCTCATGCGCTACCCGGCCACGGAGCGCAGCCGGGCCCGCAACACGGTGTGCGTGTCCACGCAGGCGGGTTGCGCGATGGCGTGCGTCTTCTGTGCTACCGGCCAGCAGGGTTTCGTGCGCAACCTGTCCGCCGGTGAGATCGTGGCGCAGGTGCTGCACTTCGCGCGCGAGCTGGCCGCGGAGGGGGAGCGGGTCACTAACCAGGTGTTCATGGGTATGGGCGAGCCGCTGGCTAACTACACCCAGACGCTGCGTGCCGTGCGTGCCCTCCAGCACCCGGACCAGTTCGGCCTGGGTGCGCGCCACATGACGCTCTCCACCGTTGGCCTGGTGCCCGCCATCCGCAAGCTGGCGGCGGAGGGGCTGCAAGTCGGCCTGGCCCTCTCACTGCACGCGCCCGACGACGACCTCCGCCGCACCCTGGTGCCTACCACCCGCTTCACCATCGCACAGATGCTGGCCGCCGCCCAGGAGTGGTCCGACGCCACCGGCCGCCGCTTCAGCGTGGAGTACGTGCTGATCGACGGCGTGAACGACGCGGTAGAACAGGCCCGTCGCCTGGCCGAGCGCCTGCGCGGGCTGTGCTGCCACGTCAACCTCATCCCGCTCAACCCCACCGCCAACCCCGCCACCCGCCGCTCGCGCCGATCGCGCGTGCTGGCCTTCGAGCGTGAGCTGCGCGAGCGCGGCATCAATTGCACGGTACGGGTGGAGAAGGGCGTAGACATCGCCGCCGGCTGCGGCCAGCTCCGCGGCGCGGTCGAGGGCCGGCACCCGCCCGTGGCCTCACCGCTCGGCCTCGTGGGCACGGTGCGCGTGGAGGAGCGTCGGGCCGTCTCCGCGCCCGTTTGACGCGGCCCGCCGTGCTGGCGTGGCACCCAGGGCAAGGCCGTATACTCGGAGCGTCATGCACCACCAGCACG
This sequence comes from Dehalococcoidia bacterium, assembly GCA_042408665.1. Lineage (GTDB taxonomy): Bacteria > Chloroflexota > Dehalococcoidia > CAUJGQ01 > CAUJGQ01 > CAUJGQ01. The sequence goes on along the minus strand of JBHOQW010000259.1, from coordinate 31,868 downwards.
CCGCCCGGCGTCCGTCCGCACAGGCACCGGCTGCCTCCTCCGCCGTGCCGAGCACACTGCCGGCAGCGAGCCGTTCCCGCGCGGCGTACGCGCTGCTCCTCACGCCGGTTATCGCTGGCCTGCTTGCCTACTTCCTCCTGACGCCCCTCGCTCCCTTTGCCCGGCACGTGTACGCCAACGAGGTCCGTCGCCAAATAGTCATCGGCGGGGCGTTGCTTTGCTCCGCCGTCTGGCTGCTCTGCAGGCGGCGCTTGCCTACAGGCACGCCGCTGGACCTGCCCCTGCTGGCGCTGGCCCTGGCCGGCACGGCCGGGGTGCTGGGCTCCTCAGACCGGCGACTGAGCCTGGAGGCGGCGCTGCCGGTGGCACCGGTGCTGCCGCTGTTCCTTGTGCTTGCCGATCCACGTTTGGCGCCGCCGGCCGCGCTGCGCCGGGGCGCCGTGCTGGCGCTGGCGGTGGCCGCCCTGTTCGCTCTGGCCTCGGTCTACCGGCAGTGGCAGGAGTGGTTGGCTCTGGTGCGCGCCGTGGATGGCCATGTCAGTCGCACGACGTTGCTTCCGCCCACGATGCCGCGCGTGCAGGGGGTGGGCAGCCACCCCAACATCTTGGGCGCGGCCTTCGCCGTGGGGTTGCCCCTGGCCCTGGGGGCGCTCGCCGGCCGGCGCTGGGAGCGTTGGCCGGCCGCCGTGACGGTGGCGCTACTGCTCGCGGCGCTGTTTTTCACCCTCTCGCGCACGGCGTGGGTCGCCGCCCTGGCCGGCGCGGCGGTGACCGGCTTGGGCCTGCTGTCCGGCCGGCGGTGGCGCCGGGCCGCGCTGGCGCTGGGGCTGGGCGGAGCGCTGGTGGCCCTGGCGCTCGCCCTATTTGCCGCCGGGCACGTGCGGCCGGCATGGCTGTTCCGCGACTCGCTCGATCCGCGAGCGGACATGCGCCGCGTGGGCCTGGCGCTGTTCCGCGAGAACCCGCTCACCGGCGTCGGACCCGGTCAGTACGTCTCCCGCTACGCGGAGCACGGCGGTGCCTACCCGTTCGCGGCGGTGCACAGCCACAACCTGGTCGTGCAGGTAGCGGCCGACTACGGCCTCCTCGGCCTGGGGGCGGGTGCCCTAGCCTTGGCCGCCACGGCGGCGGTGCTGCTGCGGGCTTACCGGTCGGGGGAAGCCGAGCGACGGCGGACCAGCGCGGTGGCGGCCGGCGCCCTCGCCGCCTTTCTCGTGGACGGCCTGGCCGAGTCGCCGCATCTGTTCCCTGAGGTGCTGCTGGTGCTGGCCGTCCCGCTCGCGCTGGCCCTGCGCGAGCTTCCCGCTACCGCTGCGGTGGAGGGGGCACGGGTTGACGGCACGACCCGGCGGTTCGTCCGCGCGGCGCGGCGGGCCGTGCCCTTGCTCCTGCTTGCCGGCGGGCTGGCGCTCATCCCGTGGTGGTGGCAGGTCGACCGTGCGGCGGCGGCGCACGAGCGCAGCACCCAGGCGGCGGCGGCCGGCCGCTTCGACGCGGCCGTGACGGACGCTGCCCGCGCCGCGGTGCGAGACCCGTCCTTTGCCGCCTATCACTTCCAGCTCGGCGCCGCGCTGGCCGCGCGCTATCTCGAACGCGGTGACACGGCCGATCGGGCGGCGGCCATCGCCGCCTACGAACGCGCGCTGCGCCTGCACCCGCGCAACGGCGCCGCCCTGGTGGACCTCGCGGCCCTGCGCCTCAACGCCGGCGATCGCGCTGGTGCCCGGGCGGCGGCCGAGGTGCTGCGGCCGCTCACCCGCGGTGATCCGCTCCTCCGGCTTGCCTACGCCGTGCTGGTGCAGCAGACAGGCGATGCAGCGGAGGCGATCGAGACCTACGCCGGTCTGCTGGTGCTCGACCCAACGCTGGCGCTCACCCCCTTCTGGCGCGATGATGCCTTCCGGCAGGCGCACTACGACACGATCGTCGACCGGGCGCTGGCGCGTGTGGAAGAGATCACCGGCCCCGGCGCCGCGGCCGAGGCGCGCCGCACGGCCATCCGCGTGCTGAGCGGTCGCGCCTCGGCGGACCTTCAGCAGGTGCGCACGGCGGCCGCCGGCGCCCCGGACGACGTCTCCCCGCAGGTGGCGTTGGGGCGGCTGTTGCTCGCGGCGGGCCAGGTGAAGGAAGCGGGCACGGTCTTACAGGCTGCCGCCGCCCGCCAGCCCGACTCCGCCGACGCCCGCGCCGCCCTGGGCGACTGGTACGCGGCGGCGGGTCGATCGGCGGCCGCGCGGCGGGAGTGGATGGCCGCCGCCTACCTGGGCGACGTACGCGCGGGTGACGCGCTGGGCCAGTCCTTCCCGACCGGGCAGGTGCCCGCGGCGGTGGTGACCCTGCAACGGCGGTTGCTGGAGCGAACGGCGATCACCCGCTTCTACCTGCCGTTTCAGATGTTCCGGTTCACGTTCCTCCGGCACGAGCCGGTACCGATCATCACCCGCGGCGACTGGTTGGACGCCCTGCCCGTGGACTACCCGCGGTGGCAGGAGCACCTGCAGCGCTGGGAGGCGGAGCGTGGCGCCAGGTGACGAGGTCGCTCAGGAGCTGGCCGGCATCCCGGGGGTGGAGGACGGCAGCAGCGCCGCGGCGAGTGGGTGCGCGCGGCCGCCGGTGGCGATCGTCACGGTCAACTACAACGGCGGGCGGTTCATCGGCGAGTTCCTGCGCTCGGTGGCGGCGCTGGAGTACCCGGCCGTGCGGCTTGTTGTGGTGGATTGCGCCTCCCGCGACGGCTCGCCGGACCTCATCGCGCGCCTTGCCCCACAGGCGGTGCTCATCCGCTGCGCGGACAACCTTGGCTTCACCGGCGGCGCTAATCTGGGTATCCGCTGGGCGCTGGCGCGCGGCTTCCCCTACGTGCTGCTGCTCAACAACGATACGGTTTTCCCTTCGGACCTGGTGAACGCGCTCATGGCCCGCGCCGGGCCGCGCACGCTGGTGGCGCCGCGGGTCCTGCTCCGGGGCACGGCGGGGCTCATGGATGACACCGTCGGCGAGTTTGACCTGCGGCGTGGCGTGTGGCGTCACTGGGTGTTCGGACGACCATGCCCCCCGGAGTTGTCGCGCGAGCGGGAGGTGACGATGGCCAGCCTGTGCTGTCTGCTGGCCCCGGCGGCGGTGTTCCGCCACGTCGGCCTGCTGGACGAGCGGCTGTTCATGTACTACGAGGATTTTGACTTCATCCTGCGCGCCCGCTCGGCCGGCTACCGCATCTGGTATGTGCCGGCGGCGACCGTCTACCATCGCAAGTCGGCGTCCAGCGGCGGCGGGGAGACGCCGTTCAAGCTCTACTACGCCACGCGCAACCGGGCGGCGCTCATGCGACGTCATGCCTCCCGGGTGGGATTTCTGCGCTTCAGCCTGGATTTCGCCGTGACACGGCTGTTGCGGGCGGCCCAGTATGCGGGCGCCGGACGCGGTGACCTGGCGGCCGCCATGCTACGCGGCTGGCTCGACGCCTACCGCGGCCGCATGGGCCGCACCTTCCCGCCACCGGCGTGCCCATCACCGTGATGCGGAACCGACCCATGCACATCGCCGTTGACGCCACCGCGATGCCCGCCCGGCGCGCCGGAGCCGGCGTCTACACCTATTACCTCACGCGTGCCTTGGCCGAGACCCTGCCGGACGGCGACGCGCTGCTGGTGTTCGACCGGTATGGGGCGTTCGCCGACCTGGCCTGCGGCACCCGTGTCATGGTGTGCACCGCGGCGCTGGTGGGACGGGTCCGGCGCACGTTGTGGGAGCAGAGCGCGCTGCCGATGGCCCTGCGCCGGGCACGGGTGGACCTGTTCCACTCTCCGCACCACTCGCTTCCCCTCCTGCGGTCGGGATGGCGAACGGTGGTGACGGTGCACGACGTGACCTTCCGGCTGCTGCCCCGCCGGTACACGCCGGCCCGGCGTCTGTATATGCACGTGGTCACGGCCCTGGCGGCGCGCCTGGCCGATGCGGTGATCGTGCCCACGCGCTCGGTCGCGGCGGACTTCCTGCGCCTCTACGGCGGCCCGCCGGGACGGGTGTTCGTCGTACCAGAGGCGGCACCGCCTGGCATGCGGCCCATCGAGAACCGGACCCTGCTCGACGAGGCGCGACGGCGTCTGCGCCTGCCCGAACGGTTTGTCCTGAGTGTGGGCACGCTGGAGCCGGGCAAAAACCGCATCGCCCTCCTGCGTGCCCTCACGTGGCTGCGTCGCTGGGACCTGCCCCACGCGCTGGTGATCGCCGGCCAGCGCGGTTGGGGCGACGCCGCGCCCGAACATTTGGCAGCCGCGCTCGGCGTTTCGGACAGGGTGCGTTACCTCGGCTATGTGGCGGAGGCCGATCTACCGCTGCTCTACAACCTGGCCGAAGCGTTTGTGTTCCCCTCCTGGCGGGAGGGGTTCGGCCTGCCACCGCTGGAGGCGATGGCCTGCGGCACGCCGGTGGTAGCGTCCGACCGCCCGGCCATGCCGGAGGTGCTCGGCGAGGCCGCTCTCTACGCCCCGCCGGGGGACGCGCGCGCCATCGCCACCGCCCTGGCGCGGGTGCTGACCGACACGGCGCTGCGCGAGGAACTACGGCACCGCGGGCTGGCCCAGGCGGCACGCTACTCGTGGGCGCGGACAGCGCGTGAGACGCTGGCCGTGTACCGGTGGGCACGGGCGCGCTGACGGCCGTTGCCCGCGCTCCCCGTGGCCGGATAGCCTGGAGGGCGATGGCCGCCCTCGACCTCTCGGTGGTGATCGTCAACTACAACACCCTGGCCTACGTCCGTCGCTGCCTGGCCTCCCTGGGCGAAGGGGCACGGGGACTGGCGTGGGAGGCGGTGGTGGTGGACAACGCCTCCCGCGAACGAGGGGTGGAGGCGCTGACATGCGAGTTCGCCAACGTGCGCGTGCTGCGACAGGCGCGCAACGACGGCTTCGCCGCGGGCGCCAACGCCGGCATCCGTGCCGCTCGGGCGGACGCGGTTTTCTTGCTCAACCCGGACACCCGCGTCATGCCCGACGCGGCGGTCACGCTCCTGCGCTACCTGCATACCCACCCGGATGTCGGTATCGTGGCGCCCAAACTGGTCAATCCGGACGGCTCGCTCCAACTCTCCTGCCGGCGGTTTCCGACCCTCTGGACGGGCCTGTTCAACCGCTATTCCCTGCTCACGCGCCTGTTGCCTCATAACCGCTTCTCGGCGGCCTACCTGATGAGCGACTGGGACCACGCCTGCACGCGCGACGTGGACTGGGTTTCCGGCGCCGCGATGATGATCTCCCGGGCGGCGCTGGAGCGTGTCGGTGGGTTCGACGAGGGGTACTTCTTCGCCATGGAGGATGTGGACCTCTGCCGGCGGGTGCACGACGCCGGCCTGCGCGTGGTCTACCTCCCTGATGCCGTGGTAGAGCACCGCATCGGCGGTAGCTCATCCACGGCGCCGGCGCGCGCCCTCATCGCCCGACACCGCGGCATGTGGCGCTATTACCGGCGGTACCTGCGGCGCAATCCGCCCCTGGACGCGCTGGTAGCCGGCGGTATCGTGGCGCGCTGCGCCCTGCAGCTTGGCCTCATGGTCGCGAGCAAGGGCCGACGCCGCCGGCGTGGCCAGGGCGGGCGAGGGGTGGGTGGCGCGGGGCAGGAAGCGAGGGGCTGAGGGCCGTGCCGCGCGGGGCCGACCCTCACCCGGCCTCGCTGCGCTTGGCCGCCCGCTGCCGCGGAGCGGGTCACGCCGGGTCCCAACGGGCTGCCGGTTGGCTACGGGATCGCCTCCACCCCGGATTGGGTCTCTCTGGTGAGGCCCGGTTGGAGGGCAGGAAGCCGAAGCCCCAGCGCCCGTCGGCCTGTCAGCACCACGCGGAGCGGCGGGCTCCAGGCCCGCCACAGGATGTTCACGCAGCAGCCGGCGGTGCCCGCGCTGATCGCCGCCCACAGGCACAGACCGCCGACCCGCGCCCAGGCGATGGGCGCCAGGCTGTCTGTGAACCAGGCAAACCCCCACGTGATGCCGCCGAACCCCAGGTAGACCGCGGTCACGTAGGCACCGGCGGCGCCCAGGTAGGCGGCCGCCCACCGGCGGGCGCCGATGAGGGCCACTGGTACCAGCCATGACAGCCAGTGCACCCCCCAGCCCGACGCCGCGGCGTAGACGGCGCCGATCACCAGGGCGATGCGGTCGCTGTCGCGCCGCAGGCGGAGCGCGGCCATGTAGCTGAGCGCCAGCGCTCCGAGCATCACCCACGGCCCGAGCCGTGCCGCCCGCGCGATGCCCGCCTCACGTGAGCCGGTGACCCGCACGAGCAGCTCGCTGAAGCCCCAGGTGCCCAGGTACCCCTGGTACGTCAGCGAGGTGTGCAGGGCGCGCAGGGTGCCGCCCGGGACGCGCACCTGGTACAACGCCAGACACAGCAGCACCGGCAGCGCGGCGCAGGTCGCGAACAGCACCTGCTGTCGCACCCCACGTATGCGCACCAGCAAGAGCGGCGCCACCAGCGCGGGCCACGTCTTCTCCGCCACGGCCAGGCCCAGGAGGAGCCCCGCCAGTGGCGCCGTCCAGCGGCGCGGGTGCACGGCCAGCACGGCACGGCTGCCGATGAGCAGGGCGGCCGGGATGGCATCGAACTGGCCGTGGTAGGCCGTGACCAGCAGGCTGAGGGGGTTGAGCGCGTACACCATCGCCAGGGCTGGTGCGCTGTACCGCCGTCCCTGGGCGGCCGCTGCCCAGGCGACCATCGCCGCCAGGGAAGCGTCGGCTGCGATTGCCGGCAGCTTAACCGCGAACTCAAACGGCAGGCCGGTATGCTTGGCCAGCCAGCCGGCCCCGGCGAGCAGGTAGAGGTGCAGGGGCAGGTACGGATAGCGTCCGGGCAGATCGTAGACATCCCGATGGTGAGCCACGGCGGCTGCCACCAGGCGGTAGGACTCCATGTCCCAGCGCACCAGCGCCGTGGCCGGCAGCGGCAGGGCGGCCGGCACGATGCGCACCACCACCGCCACGGCCGCGGCCCACAGCCAGGGCCGGCGTACGCGCGCCAGGCGCGCGCGCATGGGCGGCAGCCAGCACACCAGGCAAGCGACGGTGGCGAGCAGGCACCAGGCGACGGCGAGACCGGCGGGGAGGTCCACCTGTCACTCCAGAAGTCCACGGGACGCCGGTCGGGGGGAGGGAACCGCCGGTGTGCGGCACACCGACCAGGGAGCGGGGTTCGCCACCGCAGGTAGGTGTGCGGTCCGTGCCGGGTTGAGGTTGCCGCGCCGGGGAGGGTGACGCGGGTTATTGTCGTTCGCGCGGGGCGCGCACCGTGGCTTGGTCACGGTCCCCGCCTGTTGCCGTGACCGAGGGGGGCGTGCCCGCGCTGCGCTTTAGCCTGCCACGGATGCGCTGCACCGTCAAGCTGGTGAGCAGCGTTTCGTGGTAGCGCAGCCGAATGATAAAAGCCAGCACCAGCCCAGCCACCGCGAACGCCACCAGCCACACCCAGGCGGTGCCGCGCAGGAGGTGCAGCGCCACGGCGGCGGCCGCGAACAGGGCGGAGAAGGCATAGAGCGAGAGCGCCAGGCGACGCGGGCCGTATCCCAGCATGCGCTCGATCCGGTGGTGGATGTGGTCTAGATCGGCATGGAAGGGATGGCGGCCGTTCAGCAGCCGGCGGGTAAAGGCCAGGGTGATGTCGAGCAGCGGCACCATCATCGCCACGGCCGGGATGTAGAGCGGCACGCGGCCCGTCTCGTCGACAAAGCCGGAGATGGAGAGGGCGCCCAAGAGGAAGCCCAGGAGCTGTGCGCCCGAATCCCCGAGAAAGCGGGACGCCGCCGGGAAGTTGAAAGGCAGGAAGCCGCTCACGGCGCCGGCCAGCGAGGCGAAGAGGATCGCCACCAGGAAGTGGTCCAGATCCCAGGCGATCCAGGCCAGGGTGGCCGCCGTAAGGGCCGTGATCCCGGCCGCCACCCCGTCGTGGCCGTCCAGCAGGTTGACGGCGTTGGTGACCAGCCACAGCCAGGCCACCGTGGCGGGCAGGTCAAACACCCCGAAGGCGAGCGTGTTGCCGCCCGGTAGGGAGACGTCGCCCAACCGATAGCCCAACGCGTACAGGATCACGCCCGCGGCAAGCTGGGCGGCGGACTTGGCCGCCCAGCCCAGCTCCCGCACGTCGTCGATGTAGCCGAACAGGAAGATGATGAACGCCGTCGCTACCAGGCCACCGATTTCGCGCCCCTTGGGCAACACGAAGCCGCTGACCGTGGGCGACACCAGGGCAGCGACGAACGGCGTCACTGCGAAGGCGGTGAAGATGACCAGCCCACCGATGCGGGGCTTCTCGGCGCCGCGCTCGCGCTTCCCCTGCCGGCGGTAGCTGCCGGCGCCGGCGCGCAGCCGGACGGTGGGGGTCAGCCCGAGGGACAGCAGCAATCCCACGCCGAAGGTGAGCAGGTAAGGGAGCACGCCCCGTCCACCTCCCGGTCCGGCGGACCGGTGCCGCCGGGGTCACAGGCACCATAGCACGCGGCGCGCCGGCCGGTACAGCGGGACACGGTCACGCGGGAAGGGGAGCGAGTCGCCGGCGGGCTGGGTGAAGGCGGCACGGTTGGTGAGGGGATTGGTGCCTAAGAGGACCGTCAGGGGCGCGAGCGGCTGGCCAGCACCAGCCCCTTCTCCACGGCACGGGCCAGGATATAGCGGGCGGTGCGGCTGAGCAGATCGGGGGCGCGCCACCACTTGCCCCGCGCGATGGCCGCTCCTCGCCCCTTGCTCGCCGCGTCCCGCCGGCAGAAGGTGATGAGCGGCGTAAGCGTCCGCTCCCACGCCAGCTCCGGCTTGAGGGCGCGCAGGTTGTGCTTGCACCGCTCGTAGAAGGCCCGGTCCTCGATCAGGCGCAGCAGCGCCGCCGTCATGGCGTCCACGTCGCGCTCCGGCACGACGACGCCCAGCTCCCGCCGCTCCACCAGCTCGGCGACCACGTCGCCGCGCGTGCACACCACCGGCGTCTCCGCCCAGAGGAAGTCCACCAGGCGCGTCCGATAGGAAAAGTGCGTCTCCAGGTTGTCATAATAGGCCGACACACCGATATCGGCCTCGACCATGTAGCGGCCGCTGAGGTCGTAGGGGAGCCAGCCCTCGTTGAACAGGACGTGCCGGCCGAGCAGACCCAGCTCACGGCTGAGGGCGTAGGCCTCATCGACCGTGGCGCCGGGGTCAAAGCCGGAGACCGGGTACTTGGTGCCGAGGAACAGAAGCTTCACGTCCGGCCGACTTGGCACGATGCGCGCCACGGCCCGGATCACCGTCAGCGGGTCGTACCACTTGAGGATGCCACCGTTCCACAGGATGACGGTGTCGCCCCGGTTGATGCCGGGAAATGCCCCCTTCAGTACCGGCGCCGCAGCCTCGTCCTGCGGCGGGGCGACCGGATCGGGACGGACGCCGTAGGGGGCGGTGTCCACCAGCGCCCGTAGGGTGTTGTCCCGGTCGTAGACCGCGCCCGTGACCAGCCCCAGGCAGCTCATCATGCCCAGCCAGGCGTCCCGTTGGCGCTCGTTGGCGCAGATGACGAAGTCGGCCATGGTCAGTTGCAGGTTCAGATAGGTGCGCTGGCTGTCCAGCCAGGCCTGGCGCACGGCCGGGGTGACGTGCTCGCGCCGGTACTCCAACCCCTCGATGAGGAAGTTGGTGAAGAAGTCCATCACGAAGCGGCGACCGAAGAAGGCGGGCAGGGTGGTGGGTGGAAAGCCCTGCGAGATGACCACGTCAAACCCGAATACCAGCCGCGGCAGCGAGCGCGCCGTGTAAGTTACGACCCGGAATGGGGCGTCGGGCACCAGGTCGGTGGGACCAGGCACCGCCAGCACGACCTCGGACTCCGGCAGGGCGCGGGCCAACACCCGGGCGATGTTCAGGGCGCGGATGCCGGGGCTGGACATCATCGAGCCGGCGCCGGCCTTGGCCAGCACCAGCACGCGATGGCGCGCTGCCGTGCGATGCGCATCGCGGCGGGCGCCCGTGGTCTTGCCTCCTGATGGTGGCAAGGCCATCGTCTCACCTCACCAGCTTGGTAATGCCGCGCCAGAGGAGGTAGCCGGCCGCCCGGCGCAGGAGCGGCAGCAGCCGGTGCCGCTTGGGCACGGCGATGGGGCGCGGGTCGCGGCAGAAGGCCACCAGCGCGTGCAGGGTGCAATCCCAGGTCATGCCGGCCTTTACGGCGCGCAGGTTGGCGCGGCAGCGCTCGTAGAAGGTCTGGTCGTCCAGGAGGCGTGTGAGCGCCGCCACCACGGCGTCGACATCGCCCTCCGGCGTGGCGATGCCCAGGCCTTGCTCCTCGACCATCTGGGAGAGGACGTCGCCGCGCGTGCACACGATGGGCAGCTCCGCCCAGATCAGGTCTAGAAAGCGGGTGCGGTGCGCGTAGTGCGTCTCGGCGTTGTTAAAGTAGGTGCTGAGGCCCAGGTAGGCGTCACGCAGATACGCCTTGACCTCCTCGTACGGCAGCCAGCCGCGTACGAAGAACACGTGGCGGTTCGTGAGGCCCAGCGCCGCCGCCGTCTCGATCGCCGCCTTGAAGGTGGGATTCTCTTCCAGAAAGCCGGGGTCCGGGTACTTGCTGCCCATGAAGACCAGCTTCACGTCGTCGCGCTGGCGGGAGAGGGCGTGCACGGCACGGATGGCCGTGACCGGGTCGTACCAGCCGACGATGCCGGCGTTCCATAGAATGACCTTGTCCGTGGGCCGGATGGCCGGAAACGCGGCCCGGAGGGGGGATGTGGCGCCGGCGACGCCGGGGGCGGCGGGCGTTTCCCGCTCCGGCAGGGGGTCCGGCCGGATGCCGTGCGGCGCCACGGCCACCAGGCGGCGCAGGGTAGGGTCGGCGTCGTAGACGCGTCCGGTGATCAGCCCTAGGCTCTGGAGCATGCCCAGCCAGGCGTCCCGCTGGCGCTCGTTGTTGCAGATGATGAAGTCGGCCGCCGTGAGCTGGTAGTTGATGTACTGGCGCGCCGTCTCGTACCAGGCCCAGCGCATACGGTAATTGCGCTGCGTCTTGCCGACCTCCATCCACTCCATGGCGAAGTTGGAGAAGAAGTCGAGCACGAACACCCGGCGGGGGAAGGCGGGCAGGCTGGCGGGCGGAAAGCTCAGGGAGACGATCACGTCGTACTGGTAGAAGAGCTTCAGCAGCGACCAGCGGCCGTATCGCACCACCCGGAAGCCGGGTTCCGGCTGCACGTCGCTGTAGGCGGGCACGCCGAGCGTGACCTCCGCCGCGGGCAGGTGCCGGCCGAGCACCTGCGCCATGTGGTAGGACCGGATCCCGGGCGCCGACATGCGGCTGCCCACGATGGAGCGGCTTAGGACGAGGATGCGGGTTCGCGGGCGAGGTATCGCAGCACCGTCGGTGTGAAGATGAGTAGCGACAGGACGGTGGAGGCGATGGTCGCCACCGCCGCCCCGTTGTAGCTGTACCGCGGAATGAGGATCAGGTTCAAGAGCACGTTCGCGGCCGTCGTGCCGAGCGACAGCACCAGCACCGTGCCCAGCTCGTCGCCGGAGTAGAGCAGCATGGTGTTGGCCGTGTCCACGAAGATGAGGAACACGGCCACCGCCAGCAGCCGCAGCACGGCGGCGCTGCGCGCGTACTCGGCGCCGTAGAGCAGGAGGACGATGGGATCGGCGAACAGCAGCAGGGCGAGCATGACCGGGATGCCCAGCAAAGTGAGGACCACGAGCACGGTGACGTAGGCGCGACGGAGCTCGGTGCGGGACTGACGGTGCAGGCGTGCCAGGGCAGGGAACATCGCCGCGACGATCACGCCCGGCGCGTCGGTGATCGCGTCCAGCAGGCGGTAGGCGGCCTGGTAGATGCCGTTGGCCTCCGGTCCGCGCATCCAGGTGAGCATGAGCGAGTCGATGCGGAAGTAGACCACCCCGATCACACCCAGCAGCGCGTAGGCGTAGGAGCCGCGCAGCGCCCGCCACCAGAACGGCAAGGAGGCGCGCGGCCGGGGGGCGGGCTCGCGCCGGCACCACATCGCCAGGAGGAAGCCCAACGGTGGGAGGTTGGCCAGCGTGACCGCGGCCACCGTGCCCAGCAGCCCGGCCCCGGCGGCCAGCGCCGCCAGCACAAACAGGGCGGTGGCCACGCTGGACAGCAGCGTGAACAGGGCGGAGATGTGCATCTCCTCGCGCGCGGTGAACACCGAGGCCAGCGCCCCCGCCACCGCCCCGGTGAACAGGCTCCCACCGGCCACGGCGATGGCCACGAGCCGCTCCGGCGCGGAGCGGGTGCCGAGAGCGAGCAGCAGCATCAGGGCGTAGGCCGCCAAGGCGAGGAGGAGACGCAGGGCGGTGATCTGGCTCAGGTACTCCGGCGCGGTCGCGCGGTCGCGCGCCACGTCGCGGATGAGGAAGCGGCCCAGGCCGCCGTCGGCCAGGATGCCGAAGTAGGACACGTACGTCATCACGAAAGCGTAGGTGCCGAAGTCGGTCGCGCCCAGGTAGCGCGCCAGTACCGTGCCGATGGCGAAACCGACAAGCCGTACTCCGCCCTGGGAGAGCAGCAGCCACAGCGCGTTACGGGCCGCGCGCCGGAAGGTGGCGCGCAGGTGGGTATCGCGCGGGGGGGTGGCCACCCGGCCGGCCAGCGAATCGCTCATGGGTCTAGGGTACCTGAGCGCCAGCGGGGGAACAGCCTCCTCGCCCTGTTCCGATCCCGGGCGGGGCCGGTATACTCGGACGGGGCCGGGTGCGTCCGCGGCCGTCACATCCAGGGATCGATGGTGTATGGCAGTCGTCCGGATCGACATCGGCTGCGGCCGCTCCAAATTCAAGGGGACGCTGGGCGTCGATATCGTGCCCCTGCCGGGCGTGGACGTGGTGGCCGACCTCACGCGCGGCCTGCCCTTCAAGGACAGCTCCATCAGCGAGATCTACACCTCGCACACCCTCGAGCACGTCGACAACCTACCGGCGGTGATGGAGGAGATCTGGCGGGTGTGCAAGCCCAACGCGCTGGTGCATATCTGGGTGCCGCACGCCTCTTGCCCGTTTGTGACCTGGATCGACCCGACGCACCGGCGTGGGATGACGATCGAGACGTTTTCGTACTTCAACCCGGCCACCAACCACTTGAGCTATTACTCCAAGGCCCGCTTCGAGATCGTGCACGCCCGCCTGAACCTGAGCACGATCGGCATGCGCCGGGCCGGGTTCCGCCGCACGCGCGGTCTGCTGGCGATGGTCGTGGAGGCGGTGGCCAACCGCAGCCGCGCCTGGCAGTACCGCGCCGAGCGCTGGTGGGGGCCGCTCATCGGTTTCGATGAGGCGCGCGTGGTGCTGCGGGCGATCAAAGATCCCTGAGGAGGGGTTGTTGCCGGGTCGGGGTGCACCCGCTCGGCCGCTGTGGAGGGCGATATGACGGTGCAGAAACCGCGGGTCACGGTGGACGACTGCGTGCTGACGGTGCCGCGCCTGGCCGATGATGACCGGGCCCGGCGCACCTGCGATGTGTTCGGGGAGGCGACGCCGGGCGATATCAACATCACCTGGGCCTATCCCGGCCGCATTGTGGCCTGGCACCGGCACCAGCGCCAGACGGACCACTGGTACCTGATCAAGGGCCATCTCAAGGTCGGCTTGATGGACGACGACCGTAACGTGCGCTGGGTCTACCTGAGCGAGACGCAGCGGCGTACCCTGTCCATCCCGCCTGGCATCTGGCACGGCTACATGGTTCTGGGCAACGAGGAAGCCATCCTGCTCTACTACATCACCGAAAAGTACAACCTGGAGCAGCCGGACGAAGAGCGCATGAGCGTGGAGGCCGCCGGTGTGGACTGGTCCGTGCCGATCAAGTAGGCGCGCGGCGGGCGTGATGCGCGCCGTCGGTCTGAGACCGCGGTTCCCAGCGGCGGCCACGGCGCCGTGTGGGCGGCAGCTATGAGCGGCAGCCGATCTCCCCTTGTGCTCGTCACGGGCGGCGCCGGCTATATCGGCGCGGTGCTGGTGCCGATGCTGGTGGCGCGCGGCTACCGCGTTCGCGTGGTGGACCGCTTTTACTGGGGCACCGCCCCGCTGGCGGCGGTGCTGGACCGGGTGGAGCTAGTGCACGCCGACGTGCGCGCCCTGCCCGCGGACGCGCTGGACGGCGTGGACGCGGTGGTGCACCTGGCCGGCCTCTCCAACGACCCGACAGCCGAATGGGCGCCGGAGGCCAACTGGCAGATGAACGCCGTGGCCACGGAGCGGTTGGCGGAGGCCTGCCGCCGCGCCGGCGTGCGCCGATTGACCTACGGCTCCTCCTGCTCCATCTACGACGGCCTGCCCTCCGGCAAGGTGTACGACGAGAACGCCGAGGTGCAGCCGCGTGGGGCCTACGCCACGTCCAAGCGCTACGGGGAAGAGGCGCTGCTGGCGCACGCCGGGCCGGACTTCTGCCCGGTCATCCTCCGCCAGGCCACGGTCTACGGCTTCTCACCGCGCATGCGCTACGACCTGGTGGTGAACACCTTTCTCAAGGACGCGCTGTCACACGGGCGGTTGTCGCTGCACGGTGGCGGCTGGCTGTGGCGTCCGCTCGTCGACGTAACCGACGTGGCACGGGCGCACATCGCCTGTCTGGAAGCGCCCGAGGACAAGGTGCGGGGCGAGATCTTCAACGTCGTGCACGATAATTATCAGATCCGCCAGCTCGCCATGCTGGTGGCCGGTTCGGCACAGCTCTTCGGTCACCCGGTGGCGCTGGAGGAGGCGCCGCTGCCGTCGCTGGTGCGCGATTACCGTTGCTCCGGCCAGAAGCTGCGCGAACGCCTGGGGTTCGAGGCGTCGATCACGCCGTTGGAGTCCATCGCCGACATGTTGCGGCGGGTGACCGAAGGCGGCTACTCCGACTTCAACCACCCGCGTTTCTACAACATCGCCTGGATGACCCTCCTGGCCGAGGTGCAGCCCTTCCTGGCGCCCTTCGAGAGCGTGATCTGACGGTGGGCGCCGCTCAGCGCGTCACGCCCGACTGCTTGAGACCGGCGATCTGCTCCGGGTCGTAGCCCAGCTCGGCCAGGATCTCGTCAGTGTGCTCGCCCAGGGCCGGGGAGGCGCGTTGGGCGCGGGTGGGCGTCTCGCTCATGCGGACGATCGGTCCCACCATCCGCACCGGCCCGGCCAGGCGGTGCTCAAGCTGCACCACCAGCTCATTGGCCAGCACCTGCGGGTCGTCGAACAACTCTTCCACGAAGCGCACCGGGCCGCAGGGCACGCCGGCCGCATCGAGGATGCGCAGCCAGTCCTCGGTGCTCTTGGTGGCAAACAGCTCCTCGGCCTCGCGCACCAGGCGCTCACCGGCAACGCGCGCCGCCTCGCTGGTGGGGTCCCAGTTCGGGTCCTCGAAGCGCGGGTCCTTGAGCCCCAGGGCCGTGGCCAGCTTGCGCCGCAGGCTGTTGGAGAGGCAGCCCACGGCGATGTAGCCGTCGGCCGTCTTGTAGGTGCGGTAGTAGATGTTGCCCACCGTTTGGAGCGGGCGGGCGTTCATCTGCAGGTTGGCCAGCTCTTCCCAGTCGGCACCGCGGGCGCGGGCCTCGGCCAGGGCGTGCAGGAACTCGGGCATCCATTGGGCGTCGTAGGCATCTACACTGGTAAAGCGACTGGTCTGGATGGCCAGGGCGGTGGCCAGCAGCGACGCCTCCACCTTCTGCCCGCGACCGGTCCGCTCGCGGGCGTAGAGGGCGGCGCAGATCGCCCAGGCCATGGTGATCCCGGTGGCGAAGTCGGCGGCGGCCAGCGGCGGCACCTGTGGTACCCCGTTCAGGGTCTTGTCGTTGGCGGCCATCAGGCCGGTCATGGCCTGGATGACGATGTCGTAGCCGGGCCGGTCGCTGTCCGGGCCGCGGCGGCCGAAGGCCGTGTTCTCGCAGTAGATGAGGCGCGGGTTGAAGGCGGACAGCGTTTCGTAATCGATGCCCATCTTGGCCGGCACGTCGGGCCGGTAGTTGACGATCACCACGTCCGCCCGCGCCGCGAGCTCGTGCGCGATGCGCTGCCCTTCCGGTCTGGTCAGGTCCAGGGGCAGGCTGCGCTTGCCGCGGTTGAGGGAGATGAAGGTCTTGCTCTCCAGGGGGATGAACTGGGCGAACACCCGCCACGGTTCACCCTCTGGTGGCTCGACCTTGATCACGTCCGCGCCCATGTCTGAGAGCAGCATGCCGCAGAACGGCGCGGCGATGATCTGCGAGAACTCCACCACGCGCACCCCATCCAGCGCGCCACCCATGCTCCTCACTCCTCCACCACGTCATGTCGCCGCACCACTCGCGCCGGAACGCCCACCACCGTGGCCCCGTCCGGCACGTCGGTGAGCACCACGGCGTTGGCGCCGATGCGCACGTTGTTGCCCACACGGATGCCGCCCAACACCTTGGCGCCGGTGCCGATGAAGACGTTGTCGCCGATGGTCGGCCCGGCCACCGAGCCGTTCACGCCGATGGTCACCCACGGGGCGATCACGCACTGGGCGCCGATGCGCACGATCCCGTCCACCACCACGTTGCCATGGGGCAGGTACAGGCCGGGGCCGATCTCCGTGTGGTCGCCCAGGCTGACGTTCCAGCCCAGGATGGCCAGCCGGTCGCACAGGGCCGGCAGCACCGGCACGTGGTGGCGGCGAAGCCACTGCTTGAGCCGGAATAGCACCACTGCCAGGACGCGCGACTTGACCGTCAGGCCGACGCAGATCCAAAGCTGGCGCCACAGGGGCTTGCCCGACAGTGGCTCCCAGCGGTTGGCGGCGGTCCAGGCGAAGTCACGGCTGATGTCGTGGAGCAGACGGCCCACCTTCACCCGGCTCTTACGCGGCCTCGCCCAGGTGCGGCCTGGGGCCGGAGCGTGCCCCTGGCCCCACCCGAACCCAAGGGGAGGCGGTGCGGTGTACCAGTGATACCCGGCCCGGCGGCTGGTGTCAAACCCGGCGTTTCTGGCCCCACACGGCCGGAGGAGGGTTCTGAGCCCCCTCCGGGGCCTTCATGGCCGGTGGAGTGTTAAGCCCGCGCTGAGGCCGGCACGTCCGCGGCCTATGAGCGGGGCGGTGAGCCGGTTTACCGCTCCGGCGCGACCTCGACGCGGCGGCCGGTGCGGGCCGACTCGTACAGCGCGGCCAGCGCGACCTGCACGGCCAGCCCGTCCCAGCCAGAGGCGTCCGGCTCTTCACCGGCAAGGGCTGCCCGCGCGAAGGCCTGGGCCTCTAGCGCGTACAGGTCGGTGCCGGCGGGCACGCCGGTCAGTTCCGGGTCGGCGCCCACGGCCTCGAGGCGGCCGCGCGCCAGTTCGTCGATGCTGGCACGTGCCGCCAGGCGCGCACGGGCACCCTGGACGACGAGGTCGTTGGCCGGATGAAACGCGGGCCGCAGGCAACGGAGCAGCCCGTACGCGCCCCGGCGAAAGCGGAGCAGCGCGACCAGGCGCTGTTCCACCACATGCGGGTTCTGTTCCGTGTCGGTAAAGGCGGTTACCGTTACCACTTCGTCATCCAGCACGAAGCGCATGAGGTCGATCACGTGCACGCCGGTGCCAGTGCCGATCCCACCGCCGGACATCGCCGGGTCGCGTCGCCACGCTGGCCCGGCCGTCCCGGGCGTCTCCAGCGACCACTCACCCTCCACGGAGAGCACCTCCCCGAGCGTGCCGGCCGTCACCAGCCGGCGCACCTCGCGGTGCAGCGGATGATGGCGGAGGTGAAAACCGGTGCCCAGGGCCACACCGGCTTGCCGGCAGGCGTACACCATGGCGCGCGCATCCTCGACGGTGGCGGCCAACGGCTTTTCACAGAGGGCGTGCTTGCGCGCGGCGGCTGCCGCCTCCACGGCCGGCCGGTGCAGGGAGTGTGGCGTGGCCACCCACAGGGCGTCCACCCGTGGGTCGGCCAGGGCGTCCTCCAGCCGGTCGTAGGCGGTGGGGATACCGTGCTCGGCGGCGAATGCCTCGGCGCGCCCGCGCTCGCGGCTCACCACCGCCACCGCGGCGCAGCCGCTGGCGCGCGCCAGGGCCGGCACGATGCGCGTGGCGGCGAACCGGCCCGTCCCCACGATGGCAAACCCGAACGCCATCCCCAGCCCTCCGCGGTTCGCCGCCCATGCTAGGGTCCGCCCACGGCGCGGTCAAGCCGGCCGGGCCGGGTCTAGCACTCTCACCCTTCAAGTGCTAAAGTGGGAGCGGCTCGACAAGTGTGGAACCGCCCCGAGAGGGACTGCGTAGAGGAGGAAGCGGCGAGATGCCGGCAAAGCAGTTGTTCTTTGATACGGAGGCGCGCGATGCGCTGCGTGTCGGTGTCGACGTGGTGGCCAACACCGTCAAGGTAACGCTCGGCCCCAAAGGGCGCAACGTGGCGCTCGGCAAGAAGAGCGGCGCGCCGGCGGTGACGCACGACGGCGTGACGGTCGCCAAGGAGATCGAGCTGAAGGACCCGTGGTGGAACGTCGGCGCGCAGCTCACCAAGCAGGCGGCGACCAAGACCAACGATGTGGTGGGGGACGGCACCACCACCGCCACCGTGCTGGCCCAGGCGATCGTCCATGAGGGGATCAAGAACATCGCCGCCGGCGCTAACCCGATGCAGATCCGCACCGGCCTGGAGCGGGCCCGGGACGCCGTCATCGCCGCCCTCAAGCAGGCCGCCATTCCGGTGCGTGGGCGTGAGGACTACGCCCACATCGCCACCATCGCCTCCGGCGACGAACAGATCGGCAACCTGATCGCCGATGCCATCGACAAAGTCGGCCCGCAGGGGGTGGTGACCATCGAGGACGGCCGCGGCCTCGGCTACGAGATGGAGTTCGTCGAGGGCATGAGCTTTGATCGCGGTTGGATCTCCCCTTACTTCGTCACCAACCCCGATCGACTGGAGGCTGTGATCGAGGACCCCTTCATCCTGGTGACGGACAAGCGCGTCTCTAACCTGAACGACATCCTGCCGATTCTGGAGCAGGTGGCGCGGGCGGGCATCAAAAACTTCGTGGTTATTGCCGATGACGTCGATTTCGATGCCCTGTCCGTGCTGGTGATCAACAAACTGCGCGGCAACCTGAACGCCCTGGCCGTCAAGGCGCCGGGGTTCGGTGACCGGCAAAAGGAGATGCTGCAGGACATCGCCATTCTCACCGGCGCCACGGTGATCTCCGAGTCGCTCGGCCGGAAGCTCGAGCATGCCACCCTCCGAGACCTGGGCCGGGCCGAGCGTGTGCGCGCCAAGAAGGAAGAGACCACCATCATCGGCGGTAAGGGGGACAAGGCGGCCATCGAGGCGCGGATCCGCCAGATCCGCCGCCAGATCGAAGAGGCGACCAGCGACTACGACAAGGAGAAACTGCAGGAGCGCCTGGCGAAGCTGGTGGGCGGCGTGGCGGTGGTGCGCGTCGGTGGCGCGACCGAAACGGACCAGAAGGAGCGCAAGTACCGGGTGGAGGACGCCCTTAACGCCACCCGTGCGGCGGCAGAGGAGGGGATCGTGCCCGGCGGCGGCGTGGCGCTGCTCAATGCCGTGTCCGCGCTGGATGGGCTCAAGCTGGAGGGAGATGAGCAGGTCGGTGTGAGCATCCTGCGCCGCGCGCTCGAGGAGCCGGCCCGCCAGATCGCGGAGAACGCCGGCTACGAGGGGCCGGTGGTGGTGGCCCAGATCCGGCGCCGCCAGCGGGAGGCGAACAACCCCAACATCGGCTTCGACGTCATGAGCGAGGAGTACAAGGATCTCGTCACCGCCGGTATCATCGACCCGGTGAAGGTGACGCGCTCGGCGCTAGAGAATGGGGTCTCCATCGCCGCCATGCTCCTCACCACCGAGGCGATGGTGGTGGAGATCCCAGAGGAGAAGAAGCCGGCGCCCGTACCGCCGATGGACGAGTACTAACCCGCGCGGGAGCTGCGCGGCGTACGGTCCCCTTTCCCATCGTCGGGGAAGGGGACCGTTGTCTTGCCGAGGGCGTCGAGCAGTCCCTGCCGGAAGGCCGGGTGCGCCACCGCCGTGAGCGCCTCCGCCCGCTGACGCAGCGTCTTGCCGCGCAGGTCGGCCACCCCAAACTCGGTGACGACATAATCAACGGCGTAGCGCGGCCCCGTCACCGCCGCGCCGGCCGCCAGTGCCGGCACGATGCGCGAGGCCACGCCCCCGGCGGCCGTGGCCGGCAGGGCCACGATGCTCATACCCCCCGGCGCGTACATCGCCGCCTCCAGGAAGTCAAACGAGCCGCCCAGGCCCGACACTTGTCGTCCGGCCAGCCACTCGGCGTTCACCTGGCCGGTGAGGTCTACCTCTAGGGCGGAGTTGATCGACACAAAGCGTTCCTGCCCCCGCAGATACTCCAGCCCGTGGGACAGGCGCGCCGGTAGCATGCGCACCGCCGGATTGTCGTCCACGAAGTCAAACAGGAGCTGCGAGCCGATGGCCTCACCGGCCGCCAGCTTGTACGGATCGAGCGACTTGCGCGCGCCGGTGATCACGCCCCGTTCCACCAGCGGCACCATGCCGTCGCACAGCATCCCAGAGTGCACGCCCAGGTCACGGTGGTCGACCAGCGCCTCCAGGATGGCCTGCGGCACCGCGCCGATGCCGACCTGAATGGTGGCGCCGTCCGGGATGAGCGCGGCCACGTGCTGGCCGATGGCGCGTTCTACCTCGCCCACAGGGCCGGGCGGTGCCGCCACCGGCGAGTGGTCCGTCTCCACCGCGATGTCGATGTCGCTCACGTGCAGGAAGCCATCGCCGTGCGTGCGCGGGCAACGCGGGTTGATCTCGGCGATCACCAGCGGCGCGCGACGGGCCACCTCCACCGTGGTGCTGACCGCCGGCCCCAGCGAGCAGTAGCCGTGCCGGTCTGGCGGCGACACCTGCACCAGCGCGGCGTCCGCGGGCAGGGCACCGTCCGGCGAGAAGGTGTCGGGGATGCGCGAGTAGCGGACGGGGAGGTAGTCGGCGCGCCCGGCGGTGATGAGCGGTTCCACCGGCGCCGTGGGGTGCAGGGAGGTGAGGCGGAAGTGTTGCGGCACGGCGTCGAGCAGTCGCAGGGGCTGGAACACCAGCCCGATAACCAGCTCCAGCCCCGCGAACCGCTCGCGCTCGTCGGCAAGGGCGTCCAACAGCGTCACCGGTAGGCCGCAGGCCGGCTGCACGAATACCCGCCCTGAACGCGGTAGACGGATCACCGCTTCGTGGGCCGTCATCAGCTCCACGCCGTTCACCCCCGCACCCAGTAAGTACTCCTTGCCCCCGAGATTCACCGTCGGCCGGTGAGGGCTGGCTTGGCTCCCTTCACGCCATGCCCGTGCCCGACACCGGTCCCTTCTCACCGGTGTCGGGCACACACGGCGGAGATGCCGCACGTGGGACAGAGCTGGGCCGAGCCGGTCAAGCGCGCGCGCCCACAGCACCGCCCCAGAGTTGACGGCTGGCGAGGCGGGCACCTTCTACCAGTGTCTGCAGCTTGGCCCAGGCGATCTGCGGATGGATGCGGCCGCCCAACCCGCAATCCGTGCCGGCGATCACGTTCTCCCGCCCGACCAGGTTGGCGAAACGGACGATGCGGTCCGCCACCAGCTCCGGGTGCTCGACGACGTTCGTGGCGTGGCTCACGACCCCCGGGATAAGGATCTTGCCCTCCGGCAGCTTCACGTCCCGCCACACCTTCCACTCGTGCTCGTGCCGCACGTTGCCGGCCTCGAACGAGTAAGCGGTGACGTTGATGGCCAGCATCAGGTCCACGATGTCGCGCAGCGGGATATCGGTGGTGTGGGGGCCGTGCCAGCTTCCCCAGCAGAGGTGGAAGCGCAGGCGGTCTTGCGGCAGGCCCCTGATGGCGTAGTTGAGCGCCTCGATGCGCACCATCGTGAATTTGCGGTAGTCCTCCAGGCTGGGCGCCGGGTTGAACATGTCCCAGTTTTCGGCGATGCAGGGGTCGTCGAGTTGCAGGATCAGGCCGGCGTCGACGATGGCCTGGTACTCCGCGCGCATGGCGTCCGCGCAGGCGTAGATGAACTCCTCCTCGCTGGCGTAGTAGGTGTTGCCGATGCGGGAGAGGCTGCCGGGGGCCACGGAGGTCATGAACCCCTCCTCGACGCCCGCGGCGGCCAGGGCGGCCTTGAAGTTCTCGATGTCGCGCTTGATGGCGTCGTGGCCGGTGTAGGTCAGTGGCCCGGTGCACACCGGCAGCATGAAGCGGCGACCGGTGCGGGCGCGGGGCGAGACGCCGGCGTCGGGGTCGGCGTAGGCCTCGGCGAACGCCTGCCAGTCACGCCGGTTGGCCCAGGTGGTTAAGCGAATGGTGGTGCGCGGTGGGTTCTGCGGGACCTCGGAGGCGTCCATCATCAGCTCCAGGCCGGCCAGGCGCTGGAAGGCGTAGCTCCACCAGGCGCCGTAATCGACCCGCTGGCCCATGGCCTTGCCATACTCACCGTCGCCCGGCACGTCGATGCCGATCGCCGCCTGCCGGCGCACCACATCGACGGTAGCCTGGCGCAGGCGGGCGGCGTACTCGTCGGGATCCACAGGCTCGCCCTCCATGCGCCTGCGGTTAAGCTCGATGAGGTCGTCGGGGCGCGGCAGGCTGCCGGCATGGGTAGTGAGAATGTGCTCAGTGCTGCGCTTCATGGTCATTCTCCCGCGTGTTGGTCGTACCCCGGCGCAGCCGGGGCGGCCACGCCTCCCGTGCTCGTGCTCGCCTCCGTGGCATCGGGGTGAGCATAGCAGGTTGCTCCGCCTGGCGGCAGGCGGTCGTGCTCCGGCCGAGGGAGGGGCACCAGCCCTACGCTCGCGGTCCGTCGGCGTCCATCGTTTTTCCCCACAGCTCCCGCGAGGCGAGCCGAGCACCCTCCGCCAGCGCCTGCAGCTTTGCCCATTGAATGGACGGGTGCGTGCGGATCAAGTTCCAATGTTGGGAGAAACCGCAGTCGGTGCCGGCGATCGCGTTCTCCCGCCCGACCAGGTTGGAAAAGCGCACGATGCGGTCCGCCACCAGCTCCGGGTGCTCGATGATATTGGTGGAGTGGGGTGACTACGCCCGGGATGAGGACCTTGCCCTCCGGCAGCTTCACGTCCCGCCACACCTTCCACTCATGCTCGTGCCGCGGGTTGGCCGCCTCGATGGAGTAGGCGCCCGCGTTCACCTTGAGCACCAGGTGCACGATGTCCCTGAGCGGCACGTCGGTAGAGTGCGGCCCGTTCCAGCTCCCCCAGCAGATGTGGTAGCGGACCCGCTCCTCGGCGAGGCCGCGCAAGGCGTAGTTGAGCGCCTCGACCCGCACCTCGCAGTACTTGAGGTAGTCGGTCAGGCTGGCTCGGTCCACCATCCAGTCGTACACGTAGGGCAGAAAAGCGTCGTCGACCTGCAGGAGCAGGTCTGCATCGACGATGGCTCGGTACTCCTCGCGTAGGGCGTCGGCAATAGCGTAGAGGTAGGCCTCGTCGCTGGGATAGTACTCGTTGGGGTGCGAGGCCTCGACGCTGCCCGGCGCGGCCACGGGCAGGAATCCCTCCGCGATGCCCGCGGCGGCCAGGGCCGTCTTGAAGTTGGCGATGTCCCGCTGGATGGCAGCGTGCCCCTTGTACCTGATGGGGCCGGTGCACACCCAGCGCGCGGTCATCGTGCCGGTAGCAGACACCGCCTGCGCTACCTCCGGCGGCAGCCAGATGGTGCGCTCCACCTGGTTCCAAACAGCGTAGAAGTCGGCGAACTCCCGGCGGTCCTTGCCCCGGCCCAGCGGGGTGGCGCCCGGTGGCAGCTCGCGCAGCTCCAGGCCGGAGAAGCGCTCCAGGACGTAGTTGTTCCAACCGACCTTGCCGAACTCGCCGTCGCTGGGGATGTCAACACCGGCCTCGGCCTGGCGGCGCACCACCTCGGCCACCGCCGTGCGCAGGTGGCGGATGAAGGCCTCCTGGTCGTATGGCTCGCCGAACGCTTCCGCCTTGAGCACCGCGATGATCTCCGGCGGCCGCACCAGGCTGCCGGCGTGGGTGGTCAGAATTCATTCCGTGCTGCGCCTCATCGGACGGCTCCCCCTTCAACCCGGCGCGGCTCGTTCGCCGGCTCGTCCACGACCACGAACAGTGTATCGTCGTGGCGCGCGATCTCCCCCTGCACCACGCTGCGCGGCATGCCGTGGTGCCAGGTGCGGTCGTTGACGATCACCGCCCGCTCCACCTCGATGCGCGGTCCGCGCACCTCGAGCTGCCCCGGTAGGCCGCCGAAGCTCACCGCGTCGCCACTACGCCGGGCGATGGCCGCCCGCACGGCCTCGATATCCGTCAACCACGTGCCCAGGAGCAGGATCTGTGCCATACGTCCTCCCTCATCCTGCAACCATCTAGCGGATGGTCCGCTCTGCGCTCGTCACCCGTGCCGCGCTGGCGGTTTCATGACACGGCACCGTCTGCCCGCAGTGCCGCGATCTCGTCCGCCTCGTACCCCAGCTCCCGCAGCACCTCGTCGGTGTGCTCGCCCAGGGCGGGCGCGGGCCGTCGCAATGCCCATGGTGTGGCCGACAGCTTGACCGGGTTGCCGATCCCCGTGAGGCGGCCAGCCGTTGGGTGCTCATAGCTGAACACCATGCCGCGCGCCACCGCCTGCGGGTGGGCGAGGGCCTCCGCCACGGTGGCCACCGGCCCGCAGGGGATACCAGCCGTCGTGAGCGCCTCCAGCCAGGCGGCGGTGGGGCGGGTGGTGAACGCCTCCTCCAGCAGCGCGGCAAGCTCGGCCGCGTGCTCGTTCCGGTCGGGCTGAGTGGCGAAGCGCGGGTCGTCGGCCAGCTCCAGTCGGTCCAGCACGGCGCACAGGCGGCGGAAGAGGGACTGGCTGCCGGCACCGACGACGATGTGACCGTCAGCGGTGCGGAAGGCCTGGTAGGGCGCGCTCAGGGGGTGGGCCGAGCCCAGCGGGCCGGGAGTGTCTCCCGTGCCCAGGTACTTGGCCGCGTGCCAGACCGACCAGGCCAGGCCGGTTTCGAACAGAGAGGTGTCTACCCGCTGCCCCTGGCCGGTGCGCCCCCGCGCCAAGAGCGCGGTGAGGATACCGTAGGCGCAGAACATGCCGGCGCCGAGGTCCGTGACGGGGTAGCCGGCCTTGACCGGCGGTCGACCGGGCTCACCGGTGACGCTCATCAGGCCGCTCATCGCCTGCGCGATGAGGTCGAAGCCGCCACGGGCGCGCTCCGGCCCGGTTTGGCCGAAACCGCTCACCGATGCGTAGATCAGGCGCGGGTTGAGGGCACGCAGCGCCTCGTAGCCGAGGCCCAGGCGCTCCATCACGCCCGGCCGGTAGCTCTCCAGCAGCACGTCGCTCCGCGCCGCCAGGCAGCGCACGACCTCACGGCCCGCGGGGTGCTTGAGGTTCACCGCCACGCTGCGCTTGTTGCGGTTGACCATCGTGAACGGCAGCGGCACCCCGTTCACGAACGGCCCCTGGCCGCGCTGGTTGTCGCCGCTGTCCGGTCGCTCGACTTTGATCACGTCCATGCCCATATCGGCGAGCAGCATGGCACAGAAGGGGCCGGCCAGATTTTCGGCCAGGTCGAGCAGGCGCAGGCCAGCGAGGGCGGGCGTCACGCGGCGGTCCTCCGCACGGGTGCGGGTGGCTTCATCCTAGGCGTCGCGGGTGGCGAGGCACAACTGTGGCGTCAGCGGAAGGGGTTGGGCTGGTCCACGACCTCCTGCCTGGCCAGGAGCAGGCGGCCGTCCGGCACATCGTGCGAGACCACGACGCCGGGGCCGATGAAGGTCCCGGCGCCGATCTTGACGCCGGGGTTGATCAGCACACCGATGCCGGTGCGGCTGCCGGCGCCGATCACAGCACCCAGCTTGGGCAGGCCCGTGCGCAGGCGCGCGCCGTCGACCGTGCTGCGCACCGGTGGCGGGTAGAAGGGCCAGTTGCCGGTCACGGTTCCGAACCCCAGCCCGACCCCACGGTCGAGCACCGAGTCGCCCACATAAGCGTGATGGAGGGTGCAGCCGTCGCCCACGTAGCTGCGCGCCACCTCACAGCCGTAGCCGATCTCGGCCTCGCGCCCGATCACCGAACCGCGCACCAGCGCGTTGGTGCCGATCACCGTGCCGGCACCGATCCAGGCCGGGCCGACCACGCGTGCGCCCGGTAGGAGCCGCGCACCCTCCTCCAGCACCACCGGGCCGCTCACCCCGTCCGGCAGCTCGGCGGGCGGTCGCAGCTCCCGCAACAGCAGCTCCATCACCCCAAGCACGTGCCACGGGTACTTGAGCGCCCGCCACTCACCCTCATACGGGAATACCTCGTAGCGCAGGGCGGGAAGCAACGCGGCCACGGCCCGTTCGTAGTGGTCGTCGGTCCTGTCGGGTTGCTGATAGGCATCGCGGATGGCCGCGAGCAGCCGCTCCGGGTGTCGGTGCCAGTGCAGCACCAGGTTCACCAGGTCGCTCGGCTCCTGGCCGGGTTCCGGCTTCTCCACCAGGCCGGTGACGCGCTCGTCCTCGACGGTGAGGTAACCGCCGGGGAAGTACTCGTGCACGCGCTTGCCGGTGAGCAGGCCGTCGCTGTCGCCGCGGCTTGCCCGGGTAAGGAACGCCTGGTACAGCGTTGGCTCCACCACGTCGTGCGCCTGGGACACGACCAGCGGCCCGCGCGTCAGCTCGGGCAGAACGCGGGCGGCGGTGAGGAGGGCGTCGCCCATCCCGCGCGGCTCGGGCTGCACCGCTACGGTCACGTCCGCCGGCAGCGGTCGGGTGACCTCCTCTACCGCGGCCGCCGTCTCTGGGCTGGCCACCACCACGAAGCGGCGGCAACCGGCGGCCGCGAGGCCGCGCACCAGGCGCTCCAGGAGCGTCTGACCGCAGAGCGGAAACAGCGACTTGGCGCGGAGCGGCCAAAAGCGGCGATTGACGCCGCCGGCCAGCACCACCACGGTGGGTGCGGGTACGCGCATGGCTGGGATCCCTGGGTACGGCTGGTGCTATTGTGACACGCGCGGACGCTGGCGTCGCCTGGACGCCCGTCCACGGGCTTGACACGTCCCACCCCTGCGCGAGACGGTGAGGCACACCCTTTCGGCCGGCATGCTCCCATGCACCACCCCGCCCGCCCCCTTCTCGTCACCTGGCTGACGGTGCTGTGCGTCCTGATGAGCGCCGCCTGCCGGCAGGCGGCTCCGCCGGCGCTGCGCGGTGAGTCGACCGTTGTCCCTCCGTCACCGGCGTTGCCGGTGGTGAAACGGACAACACCGGTCATGGCCGCGACGCCTACCGTCTCAACACCGTCGCCCGCCGCTACGGCGCCGCCCATGGCGGTCGCTACCCCCACCGCCACCCGGATTCCCGCGCCGGCGCGCGTGCCGACGGCGGCGCCGCGTCCGTCGGCGCCCGGACGGGAGGATCCCGGGTTGCTCGCCGTCATCCAGGCCGCGCTGGGCGAGGATACAGCGTCGGTCTCGGTGGCCGTGCGGCGGTTGAGCGATGGGTTGTCGGCGTCGTGGCAGGCGGAGCGCGTGTTCTACGCCGCCAGCCTGTACAAGCTGGCCGTGCTGTACGAGGCCTACCGGCAGCGGGAGCTGGGTGTGGTGGACTTTGAGCGGACGGTACCCATCACCGAGGTCTACGCACAGGAAGATCTGGGCACCCTGGCCTATGTGCCACGGCAACCGAACGGAGACCTACGGGTAGCCGACGCGGTGCGTGCCATGGTCACGCTGAGCGACAACACCAGCGCCGCAATGTTGCTGGATCTGCTCGGCCACCGTAACATCGACGCCACGCTGGCCGCCCTCGGGCTGCGCGCCACCTCGGTGAACACGCGCGATCTGCCCACTACGGCGGCGGACATGGCGCGGCTGATGGAGGCGATCGTGCGCGGTGAGGGGTTGAGCGTGGTCTCGGCCCAAGAGATGGTGAACCTGCTCCTGGCGCAGCAGACGCGGCTGGGCATCCCGCAGGGCGTGCCGGCGGGTGTGCCGGTGGGGAACAAGACGGGCACCTGGGACGGCGTGCTGCACGATGTGGCGGTGGTTTACGCTCCCGGCGGCCCCTACGTGATCGCCGTGCTCACGGACGGCAGCGGGGGATGGCAGGTGATCGCGCGTGTTGCGGGAGCGGTGTATCGGTATCTCACCGCGGTGAGAACAACGGACGGGCGCTGATCGCGCCCGTCCGTGGGTGCGCGAGCGTCCGCGGCGGGAGGGAGGGAGACCGCGGACGCCTGCAGGGAGAAAGACCAGCCGTCACCTGCCGGTGACCGCCGTCACTATTTACGCACATCGCGGCCCCAAGCACAAGACCGTGTACGGATGATTTTTAGCCGTATCGGCACCGAGCTAGCGCGCTCGGCGCTGGAGGGCGTCGAGGATGAAGGGGTTGGTCTGACGCTCATGGCCGATGCGCGTCTCAAGCATGTGCCCAGGCAGCACGATGGTGTCGTCGGGCAGGGTAAGCAGCTTGTCGATAATGCTGGTCATGAGCTGGGCATGGTTGCCGCCGGGCAGGTCGGTGCGGCCCACCGAGCCGTAGAAGAGCGTGTCGCCGCTGAACAGGAGGCCCTCGGTGTAGAAGCACACGCTGCCGGGCGTGTGGCCGGGCGTATGGATCACCTGCAGGCGCAGCCCGTCAACCTCGACCACGTCGCCGTCCTGAAGGAGGCCATCCGGGGCAGGCGGCGGCTCCACCGCCCGCCCGAGCCAGCGCGCGGCGCTGCGGCCCGCCTGCGCGGCGAGGCCCTGATCGTCGGGGTGGAGGAGGAAGCGGGCGCCGGTGGCCCGCTGCACGGCGGGCACCGCCATGATGTGGTCGACGTGGGCGTGCGTGTTGATGATATAGCGCACCTGCACGCCAAGATCGCGTGCTAGTTCCAGGATGCGCTCGGCCTCGTCGCCGGGGTCGATCACCACGCCGGCGCGGGTGCGTCGCGAGCCGATCACCCAGCAGTTCTCCTGAAAGAGTCCTACCACGATGCCCTTAACCATCAGCTCGGTGACGTCCATGGTCCCTCCAGCGCGCCGGCGATGTGCGGTGGCGTGCCGGCCTCATTGTAGCGCGCCGCGTCGCCGGCTCGGGGGTTGGGGCGGCGCCTGGCTATCAACCAGAGGAATGATCATGCATAGATGATATCGAGAGTGGCAATAGAAGCTGTCTTGTCGGCAGGGCTTGCTCCTGGCCCCTATTTACCGGCTCAATAGAAAGGAGTTGACGGCGGGCCGGGCGCCCGCCTGCGCCGGCACCGGCGGTCGAGGCAGGCCGGGGCCACGGGAAAGGGGTGGAGCATGGCTGGGATCGATCCGGGCGAGTTCGCGCGAGGGGCAGCGGCGCGCGAGGAGTTGCGCGCGGACCTAGAGCGCCAGGTGCTGGATGAGATCCTGGCGGCCGGATGGGGTGAGCGGACGGCCGCGGAGGCACGGCGGCTCCATGATGAGATGACGGCGGTCGTTGCACGGGCGATGGGGCGACGTGTGGATCCTTGCAATGAGACGGCGCTGGGATTGGTCGGCGAGGCCCGCGGTCGTGCCTTCGCGGCGTGGTGGGCTGCGGCGCATGAATTGGACGACCGCACCCGCGCCGCGCTGATGGACTGTGCCGCCGCCGTGGCGGCCATGACGCTGATCGACGGGTTTCATCTGGGCCTTGCCCGTGCCGGTGGGGAATCGCTGTCCACCCCTGCCCCCCTGCGCCCTGCCCCGGCGCGCGATGCCCGTCTCGACGGGGCGCGCTTGAACGGCCGCCCGCTGCTGGCCGCCGTTCCCTAGCCGCATCGCTCTTCGACCTCACCGCGCGCCACAGGCCACCCGCCGGCGGGTGGCCTGTGGTGTCTCGCCGCAGCCGCGATTTATTACACCTATCGATATCCATCTGGTTCATCGATGTTGGCCGCACTATAGGTAAGGGGGGTCGGCGGCCAGGCGTCTCCCCGTTGATCGTAGGCGGCTCTTGCCGTCACGATTCTGTCTATAGAGCGCGGAGCGTTGCGCGACAAGGTCTATCGCGCCGGAGCTGCGACGAGGTAAGGAGTGGCTGATGAACCGCTTAGAGTTGGGCACCGTTCCCGGCGAGATCGGCTGGCTGCCGGATGTGATGCGGGCAGTGGTGATCCGGAAAGAGCGTGAGGGGGATCCGATCACCGCCATGCAGGTGGAAGAGGTCCCGCTGCCGGAGGTCGGCGCGCGTGAGGTGCTGGTGCTGGTCATGGCGGCTGGGGTCAACTACAACGGGGTGTGGGCGGCGCGAGGCAAGCCGGTGTCTGTGTTTCGGATGCACAACGAGCCGTTTCACATCGCCGGCAGCGACATGTCCGGCATCGTGTGGCGGGTGGGCAGCGAGGTGAAGCGGTGGAAGCCGGGTGATTTTGTCGTCGCGCACTGCAACCAGAGTTGTGGGGAGTGTCCGGCTTGCAATGGGTTGGACCCGATGGCATGCGAGCAGCAGAAGATCTGGGGCTACGAGACGAGCTGGGGCTCGTTTGCCCAGTTCGCCAAGGTGCAGGCGCAACAGCTCGTGCCCAAGCCGCCGCACATGACGTGGGAACAGGCGGCATCCTATGGCCTGACATACTTCACCGCCTACCGGATGCTGGTCACCCAGGCCGGCATCGAGGCCGGGGACAACGTGCTCATCTGGGGCGCGGCCGGCGGGCTGGGGATTTTCGCCGTGCAGCTTTGCAAGCTGTACGGCGCCAACCCCATCGCCGTGGTCTCCACGCCGGAGAAAGAGGAGTTGGTCCGCTCGCTCGGCGCGGAGATGGTGATCAACCGGCGGGACTTCGACTGGGAGAAGATCCGCAACGGCACCGAGGCCGAGCGACTGGCCGAGCAACGCCGTTTCGGGCGGGTCGTACGCGAGCTGACGGGTGGAAAAGACCCGGACATCGTGTTCGAACATGTGGGTAAGGATACCTTTAGCACCAGCGTGTTCGTGGTCAAGCGCTTCGGCAAGGTGGTGATCTGCGGCGCCACCTCCGGCTATGACCTGGACTTCGACGCCCGCTACCTCTGGATGCGGCAGAAGCAGATCATCGGCTCGCACTTTGCCAACGCCTACGAGGCCCACCGGGCCAACGATCTGGTGATGGCCGGCAAGATCCGCACGGTCGTGGACGACGTGTTCGAGTTCGAGCAGACGCCGTACGCGCACCAGCTCATGGCGGAGAACAAGCACATGGGCAAGATGGTGATCCGCGTCCAGGCGCCGCGCGGTCTTACGCCGCCGAAATGAGGCAGCGGTCGCCGCATGGAGGAGCAGGTAGCGGTGCAGGCCTCTTGACCGGCGGGCCGGCCGTTTGTCAGGATCAAGTTGAAACGCCGAGTGGCGGGGCCGGCCCGCCGGCCGGTGGGTGGTGACCGCAGCTTGACCGGTCGCGTGCGTGCACGATAGAATTAAGTGCCGGATGCGTAGGAGCGTAGCTCAGTTGGTAGAGCAGCGGTCTCCAAAACCGCCGGTCGGGGGTTCGAGTCCCTCCGCTCCTGCCGGACCGCCGGTCGAGTGCTCCTCATCCTTACTCGGAGCCGCGCGATTGACCAGGGTCCGTTACCGGGTGAGGTGCCCGGTGTGATTGCGCATGCCGAGGTGGTGGAATAGGCAGACACGCCATCTTGAGGGGGTGGTGCCCGTAAGGGCGTAGGAGTTCAAATCTCCTCCTCGGCACCAGCGCAGGGACTGAGCGATGCGGGCTGCGGCTCGAGCGACGGTGCCGGTGAGGCGCCGAGAGGGCGGGCCTTCATCCTCAGTCCTTCTTGTCCGGCGACGTGGCCAAGTGGTAAGGCAGGGGTCTGCAAAACCCCGATCACCGGTTCGAATCCGGTCGTCGCCTCCCAGGTGAACGAGGTCCAGTGCCGTGACCAGCAGGCAACCGCCGGTCGACCGATGCCGCGGCGCCTGCTGGTTGGCGTTTGGGGGGATGGCGTAACGGGCAGCCGCAGCTGACTTAAAATCAGCCGCCCT
>JBHOQW010000254.1:0-31382 GCA_042408665.1 Dehalococcoidia bacterium | reverse complement strand
CACGCTGGCCGCTCTGGAGCGGGAACAGGAGGCGCTGGCCGCGCTGCGCCGCAGCCGGCGGGCGGCGCTGGCCCGGCTGGAGGAGCGGCTGGCCGCGTGCCGGCGCGAGGCGGAAAGCCGTCGCCAGGAGATCGCCGCGGTGGAAGTGGAGTGTGCACGCCTGCGCCGGGAGCTGGCCGTGGCCGCCGAGGCGCATGCCCAGGCGAAGGCGGAGCTGGCGTCGCCGCGCGAGCGGGTGCGAGCGCTGGAGCGAGAGATCGAGGAGCTAGAGCCGCTGGCCGTGCACCGGCGGCGCGCGCTCGCCGACCTGGAGCGCGCCTGTCTGAACGCCGAAAGCGAAGTCCACCGCCGGGCCCAGGAGCTGGAGCGGTTGCGGGAGGAGATGGCGGCCGAGGGGCTAGCGTGGGAAGCCGCACCGGATGGCGCGACGGGCAACGGGCACCATCAGCCCGCCCTGGGCGCACCTTCACCCCGCCCTTCGGGCACCCCTGTGCCGCGCGCGGGAGAGGGAATAGGGGTGAAGGTCGGTGCCGCCCACGGCCCCCTCCCGGACGGAGCGGCGCCGGCCACGGGGGTCGTGACCGACCCGGCCGCGCTGGCCGAGCGCATCCGTACGCTGCGTGCCCGCATCCGGGCGCTCGGTCCGGTGAACGCGCAGGCCCAGGTGGACTACGCGGAGAGCAAGGAGCGGCATGATTTCCTGGTAGAGCAGGTGCGCGACCTGCGCGCGGCGGAGGAGAGCCTGAAGCAAACGTTGGACGAGCTGCGCGGCCACGTGCGCGAGCGCTTCCGGGCGACGTTCCAGCGGGTGGGCGCCGATTTTCAGGAGTACTTCAAGGCGTTCTTCGGCGGGGGGAACGCCCGCCTGGTGCTGACCGAACCGGAAGACTACAGCGAGTCGGGTGTGGATATCATCGCTCGCCCACCCGGCAAGCGCCTGCAAAGCCTGTCGATCCTGTCCGGCGGGGAGCGAGCGATGACGGCGGTAGCGCTCCTGTTCGCGCTCCTGCAGGCCAACCCGGCACCCTTCTGTGTGCTGGACGAGGTGGACGCCGCCCTGGACGAGGCCAACGTGGGCCGGTTCGGTGAGGCGCTCAAGCGCCTGGCACAACACACCCAGTTCATCGTCATCACCCATAACCGGCTCACGATCCAGGCGGCGGACACGATCTACGGCGTGTCGATGGGGCGGGACGGCGTCTCCAGCGTGCTGTCCCTGCGCCTAGCCGACGTGCCGGAGTGACGCTCCCGCGGGCGCGGATGGGGGCGCCCGCTATGCTAAGATCAAGGAAGACACGTTCCCCGGAGGGGTTTCCCTGTTCAAGCTATTTCGCCGCAAGCGGCAGGACGAAGACGCGGGTGGGCCAGAGGAGCAGCGGCCCGCCGCGGCGGTGGTCACGGAGGAGCGGCCCGCGACGCTGGAGGCGGCGGTCGCCGGGCCCGAAGCCGCCCTGGCGGCGGAGTTGGAGGCCGAGGCCGCCCGCCAGACGGACATCGCCGTTGAGCGCACCCGGCGGTCGTGGTTCAGCCGCATCGCCACCATCTTCGAGCGCTCCCAGATCGACGACGCGCTGTGGGAAGAGCTGGAGGAGCTGCTCATCGCCGCCGACGCCGGCCTGGAAACGACCGAAGAGGTGATCGCCTACGTCAAAGACGTCGTGCGCAAGGAAGGGTTGAAACGGCCGGAGGAGGCGCGCGAGGTCCTCAAGGACGAGCTGGAGGACATCCTGCTTTCGGTGGACGACAAGGGCGCGCTGTGGGGCTCCGGCGGGCAGGCCGTGGCACCGCCTGCCGTTATCCTGGTGGTGGGCGTGAACGGCGTCGGCAAGACGACGAGCATCGCCAAGCTGGCCAACCTCTTCAAGCGCGACGGCGAGCGTGTGCTTCTGGCGGCGGCCGACACGTTCCGCGCGGCGGCGATCGACCAGCTCAAGCTGTGGGGCGAGCGCATCGGCGTGGACGTGATCGCCGGGCGGCCGGGCTCCGACCCGGGCGCGGTGGTGTACGATGCCATGGAGGCGGCGCGAGCGCGCAAGATGGACGTGGTGATCGTCGACACCGCCGGTCGCCTGCACACCAAGCACAACCTGATGCAGGAGCTGGGCAAGATCCGCAAGGTGGTGCAGGGCAAAGACCCGACGGCGCCGCACGAGGTGCTGCTGGTGATCGACGCCACCACCGGCCAGAACGGGCTTACCCAGGCCAGGGTCTTCACCGAGACGGCCGGTGTGACCTCGATCTTTTTGAGCAAGCTGGACGGCACGGCCAAGGGTGGGATCGTCTTCCCCATCTGCGCCCAGCTTGGTATCCCCGTGCGCTTTATCGGCACGGGCGAAAAGGCGACGGATATCGCCCCGTTCGACCCGCGCCGCTTCGTGGAATCGCTGTTTGCCGCCTGAAGGGGCAGCCCGTCGCCCGGCCGGCCGGGCGACGGGCTGCCGACGTACGTGTGGGCGCTCCCACCTCCACGCCACATCGCGGATGACGTCGGCCGCATGCACACCGCTTCACCGACCCGCATCCCCCCCATCCCGGTAACAGCCCCTACGGCGCCGGAGCCCGGGCCGCGGGCCCTGCCCGGCCCATCGCTGGAGGTTCTGCTTTGGCTGCTGGTGGTGGCCGTCGCGGCCGGCTGGCGTCTGATCGCCCTGGGCGCGGTGCCGGCCGCGGCGCCGGAGGCGATGCGGGCGCGGGCGGCGTGGGACCTTGCCCACGGCGTTCTTCCAGATAACTGGCCCGGCGATCTGACGACGGCTCTGGCGGCGCTGATCACGCGTCTGGGCGGCGACGGGCTGGGCTGGATGCGCCTGTGGCCGGCGCTGTGCGGTGTGGGTGCGGTGGCCACCCTGGCCCTGTTCCGGCCCTACGTCGGGCGGATGCCGGCCCTGGGCGCCGCGGCGCTGCTGGCCGTCTCGCCGCTGGCCGTGGCAACGGCGCGCACGCTCGGCCCGGACTCGGCGGCGCTCGTGCTGGGCCTGGTGGCGCTATGGCTCGTCCTTCGTCTCTCATATGACGGTGATCGGCGGGCGCTGCCCTGGCTCGCCGGGGTGGCGGGTTTCTCCCTGGGTGTTGGCGCGCTGGCCCTGGCCCTGGGCATCGTCGCCGGCGCCTGGCTGGCGGTGGAGGCCGCCCGCGACCGTAGCGTGGTCTTGCCGCACTGGCGGGCCGCATGGCGGAACGGCGGCACGCGGGTGCGCGCGCTGGCGCTCTTCGTCGTCGGTGTGCTACCGGCGGTGCTGCGCTTCGGTGCCGGGCCGGACCGCCTGGCACTGGCCGGGCTGTACGACTGGTCCGGCGCCGCGTCCGAGGCATCGCTTCCCTGGCACGCCCCACTCACGCTCACCGCCCTGTACGAGCTGCCCGTGCTCGTCCTCGGCATCGCCGGCGCGGTGGTCGTGGCGGACACCTGGCGGCGCGATGGGGCGACGGTGCGCCCGTTCGAGCGGCTGCTGCTGGTGTGGCTGGTGGCCGGGGCCGCGCTGACGATGGCAGGGTTGCGTGTCCGTGCCGGGCACCTGTTGCTAGTGAGCCTGCCGCTGGCCTTCCTCGCCGTCTCCGCCACCCTGCGTGCCCTCCCGTTCCTGGTGCGCTTTTGCCTGCGCGAGCGCGGCCCCGTCCTCCTGCCGGTGCCGGTCTTGCTGGGATTTGTGGCCCTGCGGCTGCTGGCCTGGGCCAGGGTCGGTATGGCACCACCGGACGAGGTGCTGGGCGTGCTGGGCGTGCTGATAGCGGCGGGGGTGCTGGTGGGCTACGCGCTGTACCGCTCCTCGGCCGCCCTGCCGGGGGTGCTGGCGGTGGCCGTGTGGCTGCTGGGTGGTTGGCTGCTGCCCAACGGCGCGGCGGCGGTGGCCTTCCACAACGGCAACGAGCCGGCACGCGGGCCGCGGGCGATGCCGGAGCGAGCGGCGCTGGTGCTGACCGTTGCGCAGGCGCTGGCCGCGGGGCGCAGCGTCTCCGTTGAGCGGCCCGTGGCCGAGGCGCTGGCCTGGGACCTGCGCGGCAGGACCGTCCCGGTGCACGTCGGTTTGGCGCCGGACGTGGATGTGGTGGTGATCCGGATCGATGCGGAGACGGGGTATCCGGCTGCGGGGCCGGGCACGGTGACGGTGATGGAGCGCTGGTACCCGGCGGCCCCGGACCTGCTGGGCTATGTGCGCTGGCTCGTGAGCCGGCACGGCTGGGGGGACATGGCGTTGTTGCGCGCGCGGGCGATGGCGCCGTCGGCCGTGGCGGCGGGCCGCGATGCAGGGCCGTGAGCACAGGTGCCCGTAGGGCCGGGCCGTATCCGATCTCATGATCATGAGATGGTTCCGAGCGGTGGCCGCAGGCGGGCGGCGCCGTGTCTGGTGCGGTCCGAGGAGCATACCGTGAGCACCATCGTCGAGGAGCGGTCGCGTCTTCAGCCCCTTGACCCGCGGCTGGAACGGCTGCTGGTGTGGCGGCCGCGGGTGACGGCGGAAGCGCTGGCCTACGCTGTCATCCTGGCGGTTGCGTTCGCGCTGCGCTTCTGGGATCTGGGCGCGCGCGCCATGCACCACGACGAGAGCCTGCACGCCACCTACTCCTGGTACCTGTACGACGGTCGCGGCTACGAGCACCACCCGCTCATGCACGGGCCGATGCTCTTCCACCTCATGGCGCTGGTCTACCTGCTCTTCGGGGTGAGCGATGCCACGGCTCGGTTCGTGCCGGCGGCGTTCGGCACGGCGATGGTGCTGTTGCCGCTGCTGCTGCGGCCGTGGCTGGGGCGGCTCGGCGCCGTCGCCGCAGCCGCGTTCATGGCGCTCTCACCGACGCTGCTCTACTTCTCCCGCTTCGTGGGCGCCGGGGCGCAGGACATCCTGGTGGCGGTGGGGATGCTGCTGATCGTGGCCGGTATCTGGCGCTACCGCGCCTCCGGCCGCGACCGCTGGCTGTACCTGATGGCCGGGGGGCTCGCCCTCGGCTTCACCACCAAGGAAGTCACCTACATGCTCGCCGCCGTGCTGGTGCTGTACCTGAACGGTGCCCTGGCGGCGGAGCTGGCGGCGCACCGCTCAACCGACCAGATCCGCGGCGCCGCTCGCCGATGGCTGGTGCTGGCTACCATGCCCGTCGCCTGGGCAGTGGCGCTGGCCTGGCCGTGGGTTCCCGGCCTGCGCCGCCGATTTGGCGGGGAGGAACTGCCCCGTTCCGGCGCGCTGCTCATCGCGGTGGGGACGCTCGCCGCGCCCTTCTTTGCGGCCGGGATCGAGGTGCCGCTGGGACGCCTGGGCGTACGTATGGCGGATCCGTCCCCCCTGGGCGGGTGGACCAACGAGCAGTTCTGGGGCGCGCTCACCATCGGCGCGCTGGTGGCGCTGTCCGCCTATGTCGGCTTGGGGTGGGACCGGCGCCGGTGGCTGGTGTGCGCGGCGGTGTTCTGGGGGATCAGTATTCCGCTGTTCACCACCTTCTTCACCAACCCGCGAGGGGTGGCCACCGGTATCTGGGGCTCGTTGGACTACTGGCTGCAACAGCAAGACGTGCGCCGGGGCACACAGCCGGTGTTTTACTACCTGGTGCTCACCCCGGTGTACGAGTACCTGACCCTCGGCTTGGCGCTGGCCGGGACGCTGTACCGGGCGTTCCGAAGCGGGTGGGATACGGCGGCGGCCGCGCTGGCGGCCCTGTCGCTTTTGCTGGTCGGCGCGGCGGTCGGTGACGGCGCGCACGTCTCGCTGGTGTTCGTCGTCCCCGCGCTGCTGGCGGCGACCTACGCCCTGCGCGCCGATCCCTTCCGCCAGTTCCTGGCCTTCTGGCTGGGGGCGATGCTGTTGGGCCTCTCCGCCGCCGGGGAGAAGATGCCCTGGCTGGAGGTGCACCTGGCCCTGCCCTTGGCGCTGCTGGCGGCGCTCACGCTGGAAGAGTCGGCCGGCGCCATGCGTGCGCTTGCTCCCGGGGCCTGGGCGCGGCCCGTGCTGGCGAGCGCGGCGACGGGCCTGCTGGCTGCGGTCTGGGCGCTGGCCAGCGACCGCCTCTCCTGGGCCAACGCCGCGCTGTTGGTCACCCTTGTGGCCGGCGCGCTTGCGCTGGTTGCGGCCGCCCTCGGCCGGCGGGCGTGGGTGGCGCCCGCGGCGGCGACGCTGTGGCTCGGCTTCGGAGGCCCGTTGAGCGTGCGAGCCGCCGTCGTCGCGGCGTTTGAGCACGGGGACATCCCCGTAGAGATGCTGGTGTACACGCAGACGACGCCGGAACTGCACGCCATCCAGCGGCAGATCGAGGAGTACGCGCGCCGCTCCGGGCTGGGCAAAAACCTGCCCATCACGGTGGACTCAACCGAGGCCTTTACCTGGCCATGGGCCTGGTACCTGCGTGACTATACGAACGTGTCCTACCCGGATCTCAGTATCTACCGGACCAACCCGGCGCTGGCACAGTCGCTGCCCGCCGGCGGGGTGCTGCTGGCCGAATACGCCAACGCCGACGTGGGGCTGATGCGGCCAGACCTGTACGGGCCTGGTATCCCTTATAAGCACCGCTGGTGGTTCCCGGAAGAATACCGCAGCACGACCACGGCCAACTTCTTCAGGTGGCTGCGCGATCCGGCGCACTGGAAGCTGTGGGGGGACTACTTCCTGCACCGCGTCCCGCCCGCGCCGTTGGGCTCGATCGACGCGGTGGCCTACTTCCCCGTGGAGGCGGCCGTGGCGCCGCCGCCTGGGGCGGCGCCGCCGGAGCCGCGTCGCGAGCCGGACGGGCGCCTGGTGGTCGGTGCGCCGGGTACAGGGGCGGGGTATCTGCGCCGGCCGGCCGGGCTGGCGGTGGACCGCGACGGGAACGTGTACGTGGCCGACAGCCTCAACCACCGCGTGCAGAAGTACGGCCCGGACGGGCGCTATCTGGCCACCCTGGGCGGGCCACAGCAGTTCCGCGAGCCGTGGGGCGTGGCGGTGGACCGCGACGGCAACGTGTACGTGGCCGATACGTGGAACCACCGCATCCAGAAGTTCGACCGCTCGTTCAAGCTGCTGGCCGCATGGGGAAGCCCGGTTCGCCAGGGTGGCCTGCCCAACCCCGGTCCGCTGGAGCTGTACGGCCCGCGCGCCATCGCCATCGATGGCGACGGCAACCTGTGGGTCACCGATACCGGCAACAGCCGCGTGCTTAAGTTCTCGCCGACCGGCCAGCCCCTCGGTGCCTTCGGCGGTCCCGGTAACGGGCCGGGTCAGTTCCAAGAGCCGGTCGGCATCGCCGTCGCGCCCAACGGTGACATCCTGGTAACCGATACGTGGAACGGGCGCGTGCAGCGGTTTGACGCTGCCTTCGGCTACAAGGGCGAGTTCCGCGTCGACGGCTGGGACGACCGCGGTGCGGAGAACAAGCCATATCTGGCCGTGGCGACGGACGGGAGCGTGTACGTGGCTGTGCCGAACGCCGGTGTGGTGCTCGCCTACGCGCCGGATGGGCGCCCGCTCGGCGCGCTACGCGTCGCGGACGCCCCACCCGGTGGCGGCACCCGCCCGCTGGGCGTGGCGGCCGGACCCGGTGGGGTGTTGTGGGTGAGCGACGGCGCTGCCGGCACCATCATCCGCCTGCCGGTGGGTCGCCCGTGAGGAGAAAACAGACATGGAAGCGGTGAGCGGGCCTGTTGGTCGACCGGGGGCGTGCCTATAATCAGGACAGAGCCGGTGGGCGTCCCTCCCCGGGGACGCCCGTTTCTGTGCGAACGACGAGAGGGATGGCCAGTGCTGCGCAGCAGGAGGTTCTGGGTCGGGGTCGTGGTCAGCGCGGTGTTCATCGCGCTGCTGTTCATGCGGACCAGGCCCGGCACCGTGGCGTCGGCGCTGGCGGGTGCCAACTACTGGTGGCTGGCCCCGGCGGTGGCCGTCTACTTCGCCTCCGTGTGGGTGCGCGCCTACCGGTATCGCTACATCCTGCGCGGCGTACGTGAGGTCCCCGGCCCGGCGCTGTTCCCGATCCTCATCATCGGCTACATGGCCAATAACCTGCTGCCCGCCCGCGCGGGCGAACTCGTGCGCGCCTACGTGCTGGGCGAGCGCCATCGGGTCGCTAAGATGGCGGCGCTGGGCACCGTGGCGGTGGAGCGGCTGTTCGACGGCCTCACGCTGCTGGGGTTCCTCGCCTTCACCGTGCTGTGGCTGGGCGGCGACTCGGCGCTGAAGGACCTGGCGCTCATTGCCGTAGCGATTTTCGCGGCGGCCCTGGCCGTGTTCGTGGGTGCGCTGGCAGCGCCGGATACGACCGAACAGATCGTGGCGCGTCTCAGCCGGGCGCTGCCGGGCCGCTTCCAGCAGCGGGCCTACGACCTGGCTTGCTCGTTCGTGGAAGGGTTGCGCTCGCTGCGGCACCCGGACGCCTTCGCCTGGGTGACGTTCACCTCGCTGGTCGCGTGGCTGCTGGAGGCGGTGGTGTACTTCCTGGTGGGGCGCGGCTTTGGCCTGGACGTCAACTTCGGCTATTTCGTGATGGCGGTGGGCGCGGGCAACCTGGCGATCACGGCGCCCTCCTCTCAGGGCGGCATCGGCCCGTTCGAGTTCTTCGTCAAGCAGGTGCTGATCGGCGCCGCCGCGGGTGAGGCGGTGGCGGCGGCGTACAGCTTCGCCGTGCACGCGGTGATCATCGTGCCGGCTACCGCGCTCGGTCTGTACTACCTGTGGTCGATGAACCTCTCGCTCGGCACCCTCAGCCGTCGCGCCGAGCCGGCACCGGTCTACGAGACGGTTCCAACCGACTCAGGGGCGGACGACTGAGGCGTCGGATCTACGGGCGGCTCTACGGGTGGTCTCCTAGGATGCACACGGTCATTCTCGGCGGCGGCGCGCTCGGCCTGACGCTCGCCCTGCGGCTGGCCGAAGGCGGCCAGCGCGTGACGGTGATCGAGCGCGAGCCGCTGCCCGGTGGGCTGGCGGCCGGCTTCCGCGTGGGCGATGCCTGGCTGGAGAAGTTCTACCACCACCTGTTTCGTTCCGACCGGGCGATCATCCGCCTGATCCGGGAGCTCGGACTGGGCGAGCGGCTGGTGTGGCGGTCGCCGGCCAACCCGACGCTCTACGGTGGCCGCCCCTATCGCCTGGATTCCCCGCTCACCCTGCTGCGGTTTCCGCCGCTCCGCCCCGACGAGCGCCTGCGCATGGCCGCCGCCATGGCCTATTTGAAGCTCCTGCCTCCCATCGGCATGGAGGGCAAGCGCGCCGCCCCCTGGATCCGCCGGTGGATGGGGGAGGGACCGTACCGGGTGGTCTGGGGCCCGATGCTGCGCGCCAAGTTCGGCGCGCTGGCGGAGGAGATCGCGCTGCCCTGGTTCTGGGCGCGCGTGCACGACCGCTCCATCGCCCTCGGCTATCTCCGC
Source organism: Dehalococcoidia bacterium (assembly GCA_042408665.1). GTDB lineage: Bacteria > Chloroflexota > Dehalococcoidia > CAUJGQ01 > CAUJGQ01 > CAUJGQ01. The sequence continues at coordinate 22,051 of JBHOQW010000254.1, read as the reverse complement.
GGCGGCTTCCAGCTCTTCTACGAGGAACTGGTCCGCCGCGTGCGGGCGCGTGGCGGGGAGGTCTGCCTGGGCAGCGAGGTGCGCGCCGTGGCCCGTCACGACGGCCGCTGGTTGGTGACGACGTCAAGGGGCTCCCTGACGGCGGAGCGGGTGGTCTCCACCCTGCCGCCGCGCCTCACCTGCCGTCTGGTGCCGGACCTGCCGGCGGCCTACCGCGCCCGGTACGACTGGGGCCGTGCCTACAGCGCCCACTGCCTCATCCTGGCGCTGGACCGGCGGCTCACCGACGGCTACTGGATGAACATCAACGACCCTGGCTTTCCCTTCATGGTGCTGGTCGAGCACACCAACTTCATGCCGCCGGAGGAGTACGGCGGACGCCATCTCGTGTACCTCGGCAACTACCGGCCACCGGACGACCCGCTGCTTTTGGCGGATAAGGAGACGGTGCTACAGGAGTTTCTGCCGGCCCTGGCCCGCGTCAACCCGGCCTTCCGGCCGGAGTGGGTGACGGAGAGCTGGATGTTCTGCGCCCCGTACGCCCAACCGATCGTCACCGTGGACTATCGGGAGCACATCCCGCCGCTGGTGACGCCGCTGCCCGGCTTGTACCAGGCCAGCATGTTCCAGGTGTACCCGCACGACCGCGGCCAGAACTACTCGGTGGCCATGGCCGAGCGGCTGGCAGCCCGTCTCTTGCGGTGAGGCGGGGCCGAGTGGCCCTTCCGCGCAAGCGCCCGCCCGGCTACACTCGTGAGGCAAGGCACAAGCACGGCGCACCGTCACACAGGGGCGTGGCATGCCGGACCTCAGGTTGCGGGACCAGTACCAGGAGCTGCTGCGCGAGTTCAAGCCGAATTCCGGCCACCTGCTGGCCTGCTTACATAAAGTCCAGCACCGGTTCGGCTACGTGCCGGTGGAGGCGGTGCCGGCCATCGCCCGGCAGCTCAAGCTGACGCCCGCGGAAGTGTTCGGCGCCCTCACCTTCTACACCGAGTTCCGCACCGCGCCGCCCCCCACCGTGCTCATCCAGTGGTGCAGCGGGCCGGCCTGCCGCCTCAAAGGGGGCGAGCACATCCGTCGGGCCCTGGAGGCGACGCTGGGCATCGGCATGGAGGAAAGCACGCCCGACAACCGCGTGGGCCTGCACCTGCAGCAGTGCGACGGGAGCTGCGCCTACGCGCCGCTGGTGTGGCTGCGCCGAGCCGGCGCGCACCCGGACGGGCCGGACGCGCCGCTCATGGCGGACCGGGGCGAGATCCGTGGGCCGCTCACCGTGCCGCAGGCGATCGAGCTGGCGCGCAGGCTCAAGGCGGGAGACCTGGACGTATGACGGCGTACGAGGATCTCAGGCAGCAGGCAGAACGGGTGTGGCGCGCCTTCCTGCGCCCGGAACGGCCGCGTATCGACGTCGCGGTCGCCACCTGTTCGCACGCGGCCGGCGTGCACGCCACCCTGGCCGCGTTGCGCGCGCAGATCGCCGCCCGCGACCTGCCGGTGGACCTGGGCACCACCGGCTGCAACGGCTTCTGCTTCCTCGAACCGCTGGTCACCGTCACGCGGCCGGACGGCAGCCGTATCCTGTACGGCCCGGTGCGCCCGGACGATGTGCCCGAGCTTTTGGACCAGGCCCTTACCGGCGTCTGCACGCGGCTGGCCGTGGGCCGGCTGGCCGGTGACGACCGGACCGTGCCGCCGCTGGACGAGCATCCCTTCATGGCGCACCAGGTGCGGCGCCTGATGGCCAACTGCGGCGTGATCGACCCCGAGAATATCGACCATTACATCGCCAACGGCGGGTACGAGGGGTTGAGCAAGGCGTTGCAACTGAGCGACGAGGAGGTGATCAAGCAGACCATCGCCTCCGGTCTCTGGGGGCGCGGCGGCGCCGCCTTCCCCGCCGGCCGCAAATGGGACTTCCTGCGCGGGGCGCGCAACCGCCCCAAGTACATGGTCTGCAACGCCGACGAGGGCGACCCCGGCGCCTTCGTCAACCGCGTGCTGTTGGAATCCGACCCGCACCTGGTGATCGAGGGGATGATCATCGCCGCCCACGCCACCGGCGCGGAGTACGGCTACATCTACATCCGCGACGAATACCCGCTGGCGGTGGAGCGCTGCCGCACGGCGCTGGCGCAGGCGCGGGAGCGGGGCCTGCTGGGCCGGAACATCCTCGGCTCCGGGTTGAACTACGACATGGAAGTGGTGCGCGGTGCCGGCGCCTACGTCTGCGGCGAGGAGACCGGCCTGCTTTCCTCGATTGAAGACTCGCGCGGCATGCCCCGCATCAAGCCCCCCTTCCCCGCCAACGCGGGCGTGTTCGGCCTGCCCACCAACGTCAACAACGTGGAGACCTACGCCAACGCGCCGCTGATCTTCCGCCATGGCGTGGAGTGGTACCGTCAGTACGGCACGGAACGCAACCCGGGCACCAAGATGTTCAGCGTCACCGGGGACATCGCGCGGGTGGGGTGCGTGGAGGTGCCGCTGGGCACGAAGATGAGCGCCATCCTGCTGGACAACTTCGGCGGCACCCCGGACGGCAGGCCGATCAAGGCCATCCAACCGGGTGGGCCGCTGGGCGGCATTCTCCCCGCCTCCTGCCTCGACCTGGCGCTGGAGCCGGAGCCGTTCCGCGAGCAGGGCGTGCTCATGGGCTCCGGTGGCCTCGTCGTCTGCGACGACACCACCTGCATCGTGGACCTGGTCACCTACTTCGAGTGGTTCGCCGAGGATGAGTCCTGCGGGCGCTGCACCACCTGCCACGGCGGCACGCAGCGGCACGTGGAGATCCTGCGTCGTATCGCGGACGGGAACGGTCGCCCCAGCGATATCGAGCTGATGGGGCTCTTGAACGACGCCCTGCGCTGGTCCAACTGCTTCCACGGTCAGGGCGCGCCCACGGCGGTGCAGAGCCTGCTGCGCCACTTCCGCGATGAGCTCATCGCCCACATCCGCGACAAGTACTGCCCCGCCGGCGTGTGCAAGGGCCTGATCCGCTACGAAGTGGCGCCCGGGCACGAGCGTGAGGTGGCGCCCGCCGCCGCCATCTGCCCCACCGCCGCCTTCCGTGAGGGCGATGGCGGCCGCTACGTCATCGACGACGAGCGTTGCATTCGCTGCGACGCCTGCCGCCAGCTCCAGCCGGGTGCCATCCAGGTGGTGCCGGCCCGCCAGCCGCGGCGGGCTCCCGAACCGGTGGCGGTGGGGTAGCCGCCGGCGCTATCGTGCCACCATGCCGCCGTCTACCGGCAGGGCCACGCCCGTAACGAACGAGGCGGCGTCCGAGCACAACCACACCACCGCCTCGGCCACCTCTTCCGGCGTGCCCATGCGCCCGACCGGCTCCGACGCCTCCAGGCGCGCCGCCGCGTTGGGGTCGCGTGCCAGGAAGCTACGCTCCACCATCGGCGTGCGGATGATGCCGGGGCAGACGGCGTTCACCCGGATCCCCTGACGGGCGTAGGCCAGCGCGAAGGACTTGGTCAGGCCCACCACGCCGTGCTTGCTGGCGTCGTAGGCGGAGATGGTGGGCGCGCCCACCAGACCGGCGGCCGAGGCGGTGTTGACGATGGCGCCGCCGCCCTGAGCCAGCATCTGCCGCACCTCCGCCTTCAGGCACAGCCAGACGCCCTTCAGGTTGACGGCGATCACCCGGTCGAACACGTCGTCCGGGTACTCGTGTGGGGCGGCCACGGCGCCCTCGATGCCGGCGTTGTTGAAGGCGCAGTCCAGGCGCCCGTAGGTCTCGACGGCGCACCGAACGAGCGCTTCCACGTCGGCGGGCTCGGCCACGTCGGCGCGCTGGAAGACGGCCTGGCCGCCGGCCGCCACGATGCGCTGTACCGTCTCCGCGCCGCCGGCCTCGGCCACGTCCGCTACCACGACCCGTGCCCCCTCTCTGGCCATGGCGATGGCCGTGGCCCGGCCGATACCGGAGGCACCGCCCGTGACCAGCGCCACCTTGCCCGCAAGCAGTCCTGCCACCGTGTTCCTCCTGTGGGGCGTAAACGGGGCCGGCTACCAGGCCAGCCAGCCGCCGTCCACGAAGATGGTCTGTCCCGTCACGAAGCGGGAGGCATCCGAGGCCAGGAAGATGATCGCGCCGGCCAGCTCCTCCGGCTGGCCCCAGCGGCCCATCGGCGTGCGCGACTCGATGAACGCCTTGCGCTCGGGGTCCTCGTACAGCGGCCGCGTCATCTCGGTCTCAAAGTAGGTAGGGCCGAGGCAGTTGACGGTGACGTTGTACGGCGCCCACTCGATGGCCAGCACCTTGGTGAGTTGGGTGACGGCGCCCTTGCTGCTGGCGTAGGCGGCCTGGTTGGGCAGGCCGATGGCCGCCAGGATGGAGGTGATGTTGATCACCCGCCCATAGCGGCGGGCGACCATGTGCCGGCCGACCGCCTTCGCCACCAGGAAGTAGGCGCGCAGGTTGAGGCCGATGACGGCGTCCCAGTCCTCGATGGGGTACTCCACCGCCGGTTTACGGATGTTCGTGCCCGCGTTGTTGACCAGGATGTCGATCTTGCCGAAGCGGTCCAGCGCCGCCGTCACCAGCGCCTCGACCTGCTCCGGCACGGTCACGTCCGTGGGCACCGGCAGCACCGCGCGGCCCAGGTGGGCAACCTCCTTGGCCACCGCCTCCAGGTCGGGGCGGGTGCGGCCGGCCAGCACCACGTCCGCGCCGGCCGAGGCCAGCGCCAGCGCGAAGGTGCGGCCCAGGCCGCGGCTGGCGCCCGTGACCAGCGCCGTCTTGCCGGTCAGGTCGAAGATGCGCAGCCCTTCGGGAAGCTCCGACATGGGTTCTCACCCGGTCTCGCGGTTGCACGAGGCGGTCGAACGAACGTGTGTCGCCCGGCACAGCACCGGGCACTAGAAGATCACCTGCTCCACTACCAGCTCGGCGATCTCCTCATCGCTGTAGCCCAGCACCTGGCGCAGCACGTAGTCGTTGTGCTGGCCCAGGAGCGGCGCCGGCGCGCGCAGCCCGTAGGGCACGTCCGAGAGGCGGAAGCCGGGGCCGTCGTAGGCGGAGCGGCCGGTTTCCGGGTGGTCTAGGTACTGGTAGTACCCACGGGCGCGCAGGTGCTCGTCGTGCTCCAGCACGTCGCGCGCCGTCTGCACCACGCCGGCGGGTACGCCCTTGGCCTGCAGCAGGCGCATCGCCTCTTCGGCGTCCAGTGTGGAGGTCCACCCCTCGATGCGCCGCTCTAGCTCGTCCTCGTGCCGCTTGCGGCCCAGGAAGGTGTGGAAGCGCTCCTCACAGGCCCAGGCCGGGCGCCCCATGGCGTCGACCAGCCCCTGCCACTGGGCGTCCGTGTAGACGGCGATCGCGATCCAGCGATCCTCACCCTGGCCGGCCGCGGCGGTGGGCAGGGAGGCGCGGCTGACCGGTGGAGTGACGGGCGGGCCGTCCTTGCAGCGGAAGGCGCCGTGCGGGCAGGCGGTATCGCTCCGGTTGGCCTGCCGCTCCGGCACACGCCCGTTCACCGTGTAGTCCATGATGAAGGGCCCCAGCGTGGCGGCGACGGACTCGAGCTGCGCCAGCTCGATGCGCTGCCCCTTGCCCGTCCGCTGGCGGTAGCGCAGCGCGGCCAGGATGGCCACCACGGCGTGGCCGGGGTTGATGACATAATCCGGGTAGTTGGTGCCCAGGCCGACGGGCGGGCGGTCCGGCCAGCCGGCCAGGTAAGAGTAGCCGGCCACCGGGGCGATGATGGCGCCGAAGCCGAGGAAGTCGCGGTGGGGGCCAGTGCTGCCCTGCATTGGCATCTGCACGTAGATGATGTCCGGCTTGACCTTCACCACGTCCTCGTAGGTGAGGCCCCATTTCTCCACCACGCGCGGCGTATAGTTCTCCAGAAAGATGTCGCTGCGGGCGATAAGGCGCAACGCCACCTCGCGCGCTTTTGGGTGGCCCAGGTTCAGGGTGAAGGAGAGCTTTTGGGCGTTGAAGTTGTTGTAGTAGCCGCTGACGTTGGGCCCCTCTTTGCCCGGCGGCACCGGCTGGGTGGTGCGCAGGCCGTCCAGGCGCGCTTCGGATTCCACTCGGATCACCTCGGCGCCGAAGCTGGCCAGCGTCTGGCCGGCGATCGGCCCGGCGCCGAACCAGGAGAAGTCGGCCACGCGGATGCCGGCCAGCGGCAAGGTGGCGGTGTCGCTCATCAGATCACCCCCGCGCCCATGAGCATCTCACACTGCGCGCGCGTCAGGCCCAGTTCGCCCTCCAGGATCTCCAGCGTGTGCTCGCCCAGGAGGGGCGGCCGGCGGCGGATGCGCCACGGCGTCAGGCTGTGGTGGTAGGGGGCGCCCGGATAGGTGACCGTCCGCCCCAGCTCCGGGTGCTCCACCTCTTGCCACCAGCCGCGCGCCGCGAGCTGGTCGTTCTCGCGCAGGTCCTTGACGGAGTTCACCGGCCCGATCAGCAGCCGCCGCTGCTGGCCGCCCAGGTACAGCTCCCGCTTGGTCTTGGAGCGGAAGAAGGCGGAGATGAGCTCGTCGATGTGGGCGAAGCGCCGCATCATCTCCTGCAGCTTCTCCGGCTGCGACCAGAGCGCCGTCAGCTCGCGCAGGTTGACGCTGCCCAGCATCGAGCGCCAAGGCTCCTCCTGGAGGTCGCCGGCCATGCCCTCTTCGGCCATCCACTGCACGAGCGTGGTCATAGGCGCGCCGAAGCCGGGCACGCCGATCATGGCGTAGATGTACCCATCGGCGCACGCGTAGGTGCCCACGCCAGGCAGCAGCTTGGCGTCGCCCTGGCGGCGGCGCAGCTCCTTGCGCATGTCCCAGGTCTGCATCGCCGTCTCCTGGGCGATGGACATGGCCTCCTGCTGCGAGACCTCCACGTGCTGGCCGCGGCCGGTGCGGTCGCGTGCCAGGAGGGCAATAAGGATGCCCTGGGCGGCCTGGATGCCGCCGCACACCGCGGCCTGTTCGCCGGGCGGCATGATCGGCGCGCGGTCCGGGTAGCCGGCCAGGGTCATGATGCCGGCCATGGCCGCCACGACCATGTCGTCCGCACGGTACTCGGCGTGCGGGCCCCAGTCACCGAACGGGGTGATGGAGCAAGTGATGATTCCAGGGTGCAGGGCCGCCAGCGTGTCGTGGTTCAGGCCGAGGGACGCCGCTTCCGCGGCCGGGTACGTGTGGATAAGCACATCGAAGCGCGGCACCAGGCGGCGGAAGAGCGCCCGCCCGTCCTCGGTGGTGAGGTCCAGGGTGCACGAGCGCTTGCTCGTGTTCCAGTACCAGAAGGCCAGCGAGCGGTTGGGGTGGGGGTCATCGTCCGCGAACGGCGGCCGCGCGCGGGCCGGCGAGCCCGCCGGTGGCTCGATCCGCACCACATCGGCGCCCAGGTCGGCCAGCAGCTTGCCGGCGTACTGGCCCTCGACACCGGTGAGGTCCAGCACGCGCACCCCTTCCAGCGCGGCCGGCGGTTCGGCGGTCAACGGCTCCGTCATCGCGCTACTCCCCGAGTGGTTACGGCCCTCACTCTCCGGTGAGTGCTTGATGCTGGTTGCTGAACCGGGGACCATCCCTCACCCCGAGGCCGAGGCGCGGGCGGGGCGGTTTCGCTGTAGCCCGCGCCTTGGCCCTCGATCGCCTGGCCCGCGAGATCGCGACATTCGCGCTGCCGCGGTCTTTGGCGAGCCCAGAGCCTCTGTTTCCCCGGTCCGGCTGGGGTGAGGGCTTAAGGCCCCGCCCCCATGCGGCGGGTGCTCTACGCCCCAGCGGGTGCCTCGGCGCGGACCGTGGCCGGCAGCCGTTGCGTGAGCACCTCCACGGCGCCGCGCACCAGGTCCTCCACCACCTCACGCGCCGGGCGCAGGCGGGTGATCATGCCCGCCGCCTGGCCGGCAGCGTTCATGAGCAGCTCGTCCTTGCCCGCGGCGCGGGCGCCGGCGATGAGGTCGGCGATTAGCAGGCCCTGCAGGCCCATGGGCAGCGCCTTGATCCCCAGCGACTCCCAGGCCTCGGCCAGGGGATTGGTGATGTTGCGCATCGTCTTGCCGCTGTACAGACGGGTGACGATGGTGTCCTCCTCGGTGGCCTGCAGGATCCGCTGCTTCTGCCAGTCGTACAGGTTGGCCTCATAGGTGGCGAGGAACACGGTGCCGCACCACACGCCCTCGGCGCCCAGGGCCAGGGCGGCGGCCACACCGCGTCCGTCGGCGATGCCGCCCGCCGCCACGACCGGGATGGGCGCCACCGCGTCCACCACCTGGGGCACCAGGGCCATGGTGCCCACACGGCCGGTGTGGCCGCCGGCCTCGGGGCCCTGGGCGACGACGATATCCACGCCGCCCTGCGCCACGCGGCGCGCGTTCTTCGTGTTGCCGACGAGGGCGATGACCTTGATGCCCAGTTCATGGCAGCGGGGCACGTAGGGCGCTGGGTTGCCCAGGCCGGAGGCGAGCACGGGCACGCGCTCCTCCAGCACCACCTCCACTTGGTCCTCCACCCGCCAGGTGCGTAGCTCACGCGGCCGCTCGGCGCGCACGTCCGGAATACCGAACTGCTCCTTCAACCGCTTAACGATCTCCCAGTACTCGGGCGGGATGAGGGCGCGCGGGTCGCCGCCCTGGGCTGCCTCCACCGGACGCACCGCGTTGGAGGGAAACAGCAGGTCCACGCCGAAGGGTTTGTCCGTCATCTCCCGGATGCGGCGGATCTCCGCCCGCAGCGCGTCCGGCGCAAACCCGGCGCCGCCCAGCACCCCCAGGCCGCCGGCGTTGGACACCGCGGCCACCAGTTCGGCGGTGGCCGCCGAGCCACGGCCGCCGCCGGCCGTAGGGCCCATACCTGCGAGCAGGATGGGGTACTCGATGCCGAGCAGGTCGCAGATTCTGGTGCGCAGGGTGTAGGTGCCCATGGAACGCTCCCGGCGCCGTGATGACCGGACCGCCGCTGCGGGAGGCGGCCGTGAGGCCATGATAGCGGCCCGTATGGTAGCGTCAAAGCGCCGTCTCCGACCGATGTCGGCCGATTGAGTGATGCGCGGGTGCGGGCGGAGAGCGACCGTGATGAGGGGGATGGCTTGCTGGCGTGGCTGGCGCTGCGATGACCTCCCCCGAGGTGGGATATGGGTCTGTTGGATAAACTGTTCGGCCGTCGTGGTGCGGACGAGAAGCCCGTGGACGCGGGCGCCTGCCCGCATGCGTCGCTCACCGCCCGCTGGGACGCGCCCGAGGACATGGGCGATCTGGAGCGGGCCAGCGGCTTCCGCTGCGAGGCCTGCGGCGCCGACTTCTCGGGTGAGGAGGGACGTCGGCTGCTGCGGTAGTCGGGTCGGACTCGTGCCGCACGCCTGGGGGCAGGCCGCGGACGTCCGCGGCCTGCCCCCAGGCTCCTCTGGGGTCGTCAGGGCGAGGCAGTGAGCCCAGCCGGCAGCAGTTGGTGCACCTCCGTCACGCCGGCGCCGATCTCCGTCGGGGCGAGGTCCACCAGGTTGCGCGCGTACTCGCGGTAGCGCGCCTGCAGCTCGTTCATCTTCCGGTTCATCTCAAGCTGGAGCCGTGAGGTCTCGGCATCGTCCTCCGCGGCGATGGCCTCACGGATGCGTGTGAACAGGGAGCGGCGGTCTAGGGTATCCTTCATCAGCTCCAGGCGCAGCGCTTGGATCGCCTCCCAGCGCTGCTCGTCCAGCGCGTCGGCGTCCTCCGCGTGCAGGCGCCGGCAGGCGCGCACGATCTCCGCGTTGGCGGGGATGATGCGCTGGCTCAGCTCCAGCCGCCACTTGGCGCGCATGGCCAGGCTGTAGGACTCGATGATCGCCGGCGTGAACACGCCGCCGCGGCAGAACAGGCGGTCTCGCTCCGGATAGCCGGCCAAGTTCTGCAGCGTCTCGTACACCGTGGCCGGCGGCCTGCCGAACAGGCGGTCGCGCTCCTCCTGCGTGTAGTGCTCGAAGACATCCTCTTCGGAGCGGTAGGCGCGCTCGGTGCGCAGGTAGGTGGCCGGTTCGCCGGGCGTCTTGGAGCACTCGCGCTCCAACTCCTTGGTGCTGCGGCCGCTGGCCAGGGCGTACTCGATGCCGTCCAGCATGGCCAGGTACATGGCGGCGATGGCCAGATAGCTGTTGGTGTGCGGGTTGGGGGCGCGCACCTCGAAGCGCGTGGCGAGCGGGTTGGTGATGTCGCGCACCAGGCCGGCCAGCACGCTGCGGTTGCGCGAGGGCATGGTCACGTCGTGGCCGAAGGACGCCACCACGCACACCGGCGCCTCGAACCCCGGCTTGAGGCGGTTGAAGGCGTCGGTGGAGCAGGTGACGAAGGCGCCCACCGCCTCCCAGTGCTTGAGCAGGCCCATGATCGCCCCCCAGCCGATCTCGCTGAGGAAGTCCTGGTCCATGCGCGGCGGTGAGAACAGGTTGGCGGTGCGGCCGTCCTTTAGGCGCACGGCCATGCCGAGGTGCGTGTGCTCGCCGTTGCCGGCCACGCCCTCGATCGGTTTGGCTTGGAAGGTGACCTCCAGGCCAAGGGAGGCGAACACGCGATCGATCATGGTGCGCGCCAACAGCTCGTTGTCCGCCGCCTGGAGCGCGGTGGCGTACCGCCAGTCGATCTCCATCTGCTCCATCACATCGACCGTGCCGGAGCCGCTGACGCGGGCGTCAACGCCGCCCACCTCCTTGTGGCCCATCTCCGGCTCCAGGCCGTAGCGGGCGAGCAGCTCCAGCGAGCGCTCCAGGCCGGTGCGCACCGGCCCCTTGGTCGGTTTCCAGTACTGCTCCTGCAGGGCCTGGGAGACGGCCAGTCGCTCCACCTCCACCCGGCTGCCGGGGGTGCGCACCCAGAACTCCAGCTCCGTGGCCGCCGTCAGCAGCACCCGCTCGATCTGGTTGGGCCGGATGCCGAGGGCGCGCGCCACGCGCGGATGCTCGCTTAACAGCTCCACCACGCGCTGACCCACCACCTCCTCCGCGCGTTTGAGCACGGAGCGGGAATCGACCCACTGGTGCTCGTGCCGCAGGAAGGCGGGGATCATCACAGTGCCCACGGGGAGCCCGCTGGCCTCGTCGATGTTCTCCTCGTTGTAATCGACGTACCAGCGCGCCTCGCGGTCGGCGAACAGGTCCACCTTGGCGTTGTTGAGGGTGGCGATGCCGGGCAGGACCACACTGGAGCCGTCGGTCTGCACGCCGCCGTCCAGCAGGGCTGCCGCCTCTTTGGTGGAGCGGGGGATGGGAATGCGCTCGTCGGTCTCGTTGCCGCCGAGGTCCACGGCGACCAGGGAGATGAACTTGATGTTCGGGTGCTCCAGCGCCAGGCGGGCCAGGCCCTCGGCGGTGCGGTCTTCCGGCGCGATCACGTACGGCAGCCCCGTGCCGTGCGTCGTGCGTGTCATGCGTAGGTGCTCCTTCTTGCTCACATCGTCCTGGTTTCAGCGTAGGGGACGCGCTGCCTACGCTCTACGGCCGGATATTACGGTTGGGTTACGCCATCCTGCGTGTGCGGTGCGCCGCCGGCTCACAGGAGGCGGTCCTGCACGGGCGGGTTGAGCGGCCGGGCGTCGTAGCCGTGGGCGCGCAGGTCGGCGGCCAGGTCGGCGGCGAAGCCGTACACGGTGTAGACGCGGCGCGCGCCCACGCGGCGCACGTACTCCAGCAGCTCGTCGTAATCGGCGTGGTCGGACAGGCAGAAGGCGGCGTCCACGCCCATGCGGAAGCGCAGCGAGGGATCGACCGCCCATCCGGACACGAAGGCCAGGCGCGGCGCCCGCAGGCCGGCGAGCAGCGGCTCGCGGCGCGCGTGTGGCGGGCAGATGACGACGCCGGGTTCGGGGGTGCCGTCCAGCAGCCGGTACGGCGGCAGCGGCACGCCCATCGCCTCATACAGGCGGCAGACACCGGCGATGGAAGGGTGCACGACGAGCGGCAGGCCCGCATCCGTTAGGCGGCCCATGAGCTCCTGGGCCTTGCCCAGCGCGTAGGCCAGCAGCACCGGCGTGCCGCCGGCGGCCAGCACAGTCCGACAGAAGGCGACAATATCCCGGATGACCTCCTCGGCCGGCGGAAAGCGGTAGCGCGGCCGGCCGAAGGTGGCCTCCACGATGAGCACGTCCGCCTCCGGCACCTCGGCCGGCTCGGCGGTGCGGCTGGGAGAGAGCTTGAAGTCGCCGGAGTAGAGCAGCCGCCGGCCGTGCCGCTCGATCAGCACCTGCGCCGAGCCGCGCACGTGACCGGCGGGCAGCAGCGTGAGGGAGAACGCGGTGAACTCCTGCCGCTGGCCCCACGGCACCGCCTGGCCGTGCACCGGCCGGCGGTAGCGGTGCGCGATGAGACGCAGGGTGTCCGGCGTGGCGATGATGCGCTCGTGGCGGCGGACGTGGTCGCTGTGGGCGTGCGACACCACCGCCCGCTCGCGCCGCGTGGTGGGATCAAGCCACAGGTCGATCTCGGGCAGGTAGATGCCGGCACGGTAGCAAACGTCCATGGCGGGTCGCCGGGGGCCACGGGTCCACGCGCGCGGCCCCGCCCATGCTACGCCACGCATCCGGCCACTGGAAGGGGTGGCATCGCCCTGTCGCGGGCGGGGCTGCACGGCGGTCGTGGACCCCGGCCCTGCCGGGGTGGAGGGCGGACCGTGTGGCCACGGACGCACCGGCGTGGGGCCACGCGGGGCCAACGCGGACCCCGTCCCTGCCGGGGCGGACCGCGATTTGACCGGCCGGGTGCCCACGCTATGATCGTGGTGGTACCGAGCGGGGGCGTGCCGTGCTGACGTATCTGGCCATCGCCGTGTTGTCGTATCTGATCGGCGCCCTGCCGGTGGCGTACCTGGTGGTCAAGCTGCTCACGGGGCGCGACCTGCGCCGGCTGGGCACCGGCAACGTGGGCGTGATGAACACGGTGCGGCACGCCGGGCTGCCGGCCGGGATGCTGGCCTTCCTGGGCGAGGGGAGCAAGGGCATCGGTGCGCTCAGCGTGGCGCGGGTGCTCGCCGGCACGCCGGAGGCCTACAGCCTGGCCGGTATCATGGCCTTCATCGGGGTGAACTGGCCCGTCTTCACGGGCTTCCACGGCGGGCGCGGCACCACCCTGGCGGTGTTCGTCGCCGTGGTGTTGATGTGGCAGGTGGTCGTGGTGCTGGGCGTGCTGTGGCTGGTGATGTACCGCCTGCGCCACGACAACTTCTTCGCCACCCGCGTCAACATCATGGCCCTGCCGTTCGTCACGGCCATGCTGGTGTGGGCCACGGGCGCCAGTTGGGCGTACGTCACCCTGGCCCTGGCCGGCGCGCTGATCGCTCTCAGCCGCCACCGGCGCGAGACGGACGACCACTATCTGACCGTCGCCGAGCGCGTGGCCGACCGCTGACGCCTGACCCCGGCGCGCCGGGATATGTCGCTCCGATCGCGTCTCGTGTCTCCTTCCCTACCAGTGGCCGCGGTGCACGATCTCGGCCAGCGGACGGCGGCCGCGCTTGAGCGAGGCGGATGGGCGGTCCGGCGCCGGGTAGCCGACGGCGATGGCGCCGATCGGCTGGTAGGCCTCCGGTACACCGAACGCGGCGCGCACCCGCTCCACCTGGGTGATGCCGAAGAACAGCGCCCCCAGGCCCAGGTCCACGGCGGTGAGCAGGATGAGTAGCGCCGCGAAACCGGTATCGATCAGCCAGAAGGGCACCGGCCAGCGCGACTCGTCCCGGTCCGTCCAGCCCTTGTCCGGCTCGGCGTAGCGGTCCAGGTAGGCCTGCTTGTGCGCCAGCGGCACGATGATCAGCGGCGCGCGGAACAGCCCCGGCCACTGGAACCCTTCGCGGCCCTGCGGGAAGGTCGCCTGCCAGAAGCGTTCGGTCTGCTCACGGCCCTCCAGCACCAGGAACTCAAACCCTTGGCTGAAGCCGGCCGACGGCGCCCGCCGCGCGTTGTCCAGCAGCCGCTCGACCAGCTCGGGCGGCAGCGGCCGGTCGTCGAAGTTACGCACCATCCGCCGCCGGCGCACCACGTCCTGGAATTCCATCCCCGTCTCTCCTCCCAGGCGCCGGCCCGTGCTCAGCCTGGCCAGCGCTCGACCGGCGGCCGGCCGCCCGTCAGGTCCGTGAGCGTGATCGATTCCAAGTGTATGAGGACCGGCACGAGCGGCGCCCGCTCCGTGAGCACACGTGCCGCCGGCACCCTGGCCGTGAGCCGGGCGAGGGCGTCCGACGCGGCGGCCGGGTCGTCGAGCAGCGCGGCGGTGCCATCGCCCTGCAACCAGCGGGTTGGCTGGCGCGGGCCGATAAACACCGCCGCCCGCGGGTTGGCGCGCAGGTTGACCAGCTGGCGGGAGGCGGTGAGCACGGCGCCCAGGAGCCTCACCCCGTCCGCCGTCTCCTCGACGGTGTAGAAGACGGCGCTGACCCAGGGCCGACCGTCACGGGCGGTGGCCAGCACCAGGCTGGTATGCTCGGCGAGCAGGGCGTGGACCCCGGCCCTGCCGGGGTGGATGCGCGCGGCAGCGGCTTCGGCTACGGCCCCGTGATCAGCTTTCCATCCTTATACACCTGCGCCAGGTAGCGGGTGGTGAAGGCCTGCTTGACATCGGTGGGGCGGTCGATCGCCTTGAACTCCACCAGGGCGTCGTGCAGGGCCTGCCACTGCCGTTCCTCCATCCAGCCGATGCCGGAGCGGCGGGTGAGGTCGCTTTGCGCCGCCTCCAGCTCCACGTCCAGCATGTAGCGCTGGTGCGCCCGCTGCTGCTGCGGGGCGTAGCGCATGACGATGTCGATCGCCTCCTCGCGATGGTCCTGGATCCAGGCCACCGCGCGCATGGTGGCGCGCAGGAAGGCCACCACCAGCGGCTCGTTGCGCGCCGCCCACTCGCTGTTGACCACGTAGGTCACGCCCAGCGTGGGCACGCCGTAATCGGCCGGGTCAAAGGTGCGCACCTCGAACCCCAGGCTGCGCAGGGTGTCCGGCTCGTTGGAGCGGAACACGGGCAGCACATCGACCTTGCGCTCCATCAGGATGCGCGGGTCGAAGCCCACCGCCACCTCGGTGACCTTGGAGCGGTCCACCCCCGCCGCCTTGAGCATGCCCAAGTACTCGGGCGAGGGGAACACCTTGTAGCCCACCGTCTTGCCCTCGAAGTCCTTCGGGCTCTTGATGGGTGAGTCGGCGGCCACGGCGAAGACGGTGTCGCCGCGCTGGCCGAACAGGGCGATGGCCTGGAGGGGCACGTTGCTGCTGGCCCGCTGTTTTAGGATCGTGCTCGCCACCGCGGTCGAGAACTGGATGCGCCCGGCGGCCAGCAGGGCCAGGTGCGCGTCCTGCCCGGAGGAGTGCTGGATCTCCACGTCCAGCCCCTCCTCGGCGAAGTAGCCGTTGTCCTTGGCCACGTAGGCCGCCACGAACGGCAGGTTGGCCTGCGGCTGGTAGCCGGCCTGGAAGATCACTTTGGTGAGCGGCTTGCTGGTCGGCGCCGCTCCGGCCCCTGGTGCCGCCGGGGTGCTCCCGGTGATCGCTTTGGTCCCGCCGGAACCTCCCCCACAGGCCACCAGCGCCATGCCCAGCGCCAGCACCAATCCCAGCCAGCGGTGTGCACCTCTCATCCCAAACCTCCCCACGTCAGTCGTGCGACCGGAACGCCTCATGCCAGAAGAGCAGGCGCCGTTCGATGAGCGAGATGACACCGGTGAGCACCACCCCCAGCGACGCAAGGGTGAACACGCCGGCGAAGAGCGTCGGCATGTCCAGGTTGCTGTGCGCCAGGAGCACGACGCGGCCCAGGCCGCGGCCGGCGCCGCTCCACTCGGCCACCATGGCGCCGATGAGGGCCAGGGTGGCCGAGACCTTAAGCGCGGCGAAGATGTAGGGCAGCGCGCTGGGCAGCCGCAGTGTGAAAAAGATGTGAGCCGGGGAGGCGTCCAGGGCGCGCAGCAGGTCGAGTGCCGTCGGGTTCACCGCCCGGAAGCCGGTGATGGCGTTGACTAGGAGCGGGAAGAAGGTGATCAGGGCGGCGATCAGCACCTTGGGCAGCGGCCCAAAACCGAACCAGATGGTGAACAGCGGCGCCACCGCCACCACCGGTGTGACCTTCACGGCGATGGCCACCGGCAGCACGCCCCGCTCCAGCGCGCGCCAGTGGGCCACCACCACCGCCACGAGCAGGGCCAGCCCGCCGCCCAGCGCCAGCCCGCCGGCGGCCTCCTGCACGGTCACCAACCCCTCGCCGTAGAAGAAGCCCAGGTCGCCCCACCACCGCCGCCACACCGCCCCCGGCGACGGTACCAGGTACGGCTTGGCCCCGGACCAGCGCACGAACAGGTCCCAGGCCAGCAGCACGCTGAGCAGCACCACGACCGGGGGCAGGGCCGTACCGACCGCGCGTTGCAAGGCGTGAGCCAGGCGCGGGGCCGAGGTCCGCCAGGCGGCGAACGCGGGTCGCGGCAGTGTGCGGTCCATGCGGTTGCTCCCTCGTTCGTTTACGGTGTATGGCGGCTCATCCCTCCCAGAGCAGCGCGCGCAGGCGGCGCACGTGCTCCACGAAGGCGGGGCTGGTGTCGCTGTCTGGCGCGCGCGGCCGGGGTAGGTCGATCTCGGCCACGGCGCGGATGGCACCCGGCGCGCGGGTCATCACCGCCACCCGGTCGGAGAGCAGCACCGCCTCGCCGATGCTGTGCGTGACGAACAGCACCGTCTTGCCCGTCTGTTCGGTGATGCGGCACAGCTCCAGGCGCAGCTCGGTGCGGGTGATGTCGTCCAGCGCCGCGAACGGCTCGTCCATGAGCAGGAGCGGCGGGTCGGTGGCCAGCGCCCGCGCCAGGGCCACCCGCTGCTGCATGCCGCCGGAGAGCTGGTGCGGGTAGTACCGCCCGAACCCGCCCAGGCCGACCAGGTCCAGGAGCTCGGCCACGCGCTCGTCGGTGTGGCCGGCGCGGACCCCGGCCCTGCCGGGGCGGATCAGCTCCAGGGGCAGGCGGACGTTGTCCGCCACCGTGCGCCAGGGCAGGAGGGCGGCGTCCTGGAAGACGATACCGAGCGCCCTGGCCCGTTGCGCGGCGCGGGGGGGTGCGCCGTCGATCGTCACCTCGCCCTGCTGCACGGGCAGCAGACCGGCCACCAACCGGAGCAAGGTCGATTTGCCGCAGCCGGACGGCCCGATGATGGAGAGAAACTCGCCGGGGCGGGCGTCCAGGGAGACACCGACCAGCGCCGGGCGCAGGGTCCCGTCGACGCGGTAGGCGTGGGTCAGGTCGCGGACACGGACACGGGCCCCGGTCCGCGCGGTGGTCGGTGAAAGCGCCATGCTGCGATGTCGGGTGCGCCCGTGTGCCCGCCCTGCCGCGGTTGCCCGGCCCGCTGGCCGAGGGCGGCACACCGGCGCTGGGAGCGTCGCGCGTCGGTCCGGTAGGCCGGCCGGCGCCGTCCGCTCCCGCTTGTTTCCGAACTGCCTCGATGGGGACCCGCCCTTGGCCAGCGGGCGGTCGTTGGCAGCGGCCCTGTACAATCGCAGCCGCGTGGTTGCATTCTAGGAACCGCGCGCGGTGGGCGCAAGGGCGCTGGGCACGGCGCTCGCACCGGGCAGCACCCGCGGGAGGAGATGGGTGAAGATCGCGATCCTGGGCGGTACGGGCGATGAGGGGCTGGGGCTGGCGATCCGCTACGCGTGGGCCGGTGAGGAGGTGATCATCGGCTCGCGGGCGCTGGAACGGGCGGAGGCGGCGGCGCAGCGGGTGCGGGAGGTGGTGCCGGACGGGCAGGTGGTGGGCATGCTGAACGAGCAGGCCGCGGCGGCGGCGGAGATGGTGTTCATCTCCGTGCCGTACGCCGGCCTGCGCGGCACCGTCTCGGCGCTGGCGCCGCTGCTGGCGGGGAAGATCGTGGTTAGCCTGGTGGTGCCGCTGCAGTTCGGCAAGGGCGGGCCGCACGCCGTTCGCGTTGAGGAAGGCTCGGCCGCCGAGCAGGCGCAGGCGCTGGCGCCGCAGGCGCGGGTGGTGGGGGCCTTCCACACCTTGAGCGCCCACGAGCTGATGGACCCGGAGAAGGATCTGGGGTGCGACGTGATCGTCTGCGCGGACGACGGGACCGCGCGGCGCACGGTGATGGCCTTGGCCGAGAAGCTGCGCGGCGTGCGCGCCGTGGACGGTGGGGCGCTGGCCTACTCTCGCTATGTGGAGGACTTCACCGCCCTGCTCATCAACATCAACCGCCGCTACAAGGCACACAGCGGCATCCGCATCACCGGCCTGCCGGAGGGGGTACCCACGACCTGAGGTCTCCAACCGCAACCGGCATAGCTCATCACTATTCGATGGCTATCTATAGGAGTTATATCATGCTCGACGAGATACGTGTGCTGCCCGTGCGAGGCTTGCCCGAGGTGCGGCCGGGGGACGATCTGGGGGCGCTGATCGCCCGCGCCCTGGCGGAGCACGGGCCGGAGCTGGCCGACGGTGACGTGGTGGTGGTGGCGCAGAAGGTGGTGTCGAAGGCGGAGGGACGGCTGGTGGCGCTGCGCACGGTGGAGCCGTCGCCGCTGGCGCGCGCCTTTGCCGCCGAGTACGGCAAGGACCCCCGTCAGGTCGAGGTGGTGCTGCGCGAGGCGCGGCGGATCGTGCGCATGGAGCGGGGAGTGCTGATCGTGGAGACGCGGCACGGCTTCGTGTGCGCCAACGCCGGGGTAGACGCCTCCAACGTGGCGGGCGAGGAGGTGGTGTGCCTCCTGCCGCTGGACCCGGACGCCTCCGCCGCGCGCCTACGCCGCCAGCTTGAGGCCGCTACCGGCCGGCATCTGGCCGTGATCGTCTCGGACACCTTCGGCCGGCCCTGGCGCGAGGGCCAGACCAACGTCGCCATCGGCGTCGCCGGCATGTCGCCGTTTCGAAGCTATATCGGCCAACGTGATCCCTATGGCTATGAGCTGCGGGTAACCAACCTGTGCGTGGCGGACGAGATCGCCGGCGCGGCGGAGCTGGTGATGGGAAAGGTGAGCGCGGTGCCGGTGGCGGTGGTACGCGGCGTGCAACCGGCTGAGGGGGAGGGTGGCGCACGCGCCATCGTCCGCCCGGCCGAGCGTGACCTGTTCCGCTGAAGCGGTTTGTTTCCCCTTCCGGTTCGTTCCCTCGGCGTCGATGTGGGTGCGTGGGCGGTCAGGCCCCTCGGCGGTCCGTCCCCGTGGCCCGGGTGCGGGCAACGCTACCGCGTCCGAGACGTAAATCGTTGACATCGCTTGACAAGCTATCATCTCACGCGAGCTGCGTGTTGGTCGCATCGTATCCACAATCGGTGAGAGCGATGTGGGCGGGCGACGCGCGTGGTGATGGCGTGCCTGCCGGCACGCGCCGCGCGACCGGGGCTCGGGGGGCCAGGGAACGGGTGTAGGGGGATGAGGGGTGCGCCCCCACCCCCTCTCGTCCGGCTCTTCAGTCGGTTCAGCTACGGCGCAGGCCGGGTGGCCATCAGGTCCCGGCACGCCGCGTCGCCTCCCCCGACGGGCCAGGGGAGGGCCCTTTGCGGGCGAACGGGCGGCGCGGGCTCAGCCCCCTGATTGCCCCGCTGGAGAGCTCGGAGGCCGGGGTGAGGTCGCACCATCGGTGGAGGGAGTGAAGGCTCCTCTCTCGCCCCCTTCCCGTGGGTGGGTGAGGGTCGAGCCAAGGCCGACTGGGTGGGGGCAGCGTCCGGGTGAGGTCGGGTTGCGGCCATCGGCGGATGTGCCGGTGAGCTGAACGGCCCCCACGGCGGGCTCCGGGGACGGGCCGACGCCGGGGCGGCCCTATCGGTGCGGGGCACGGGCCGCCCGCGGAAACAAAAGGCCGGCCGTGGTGCGGCCGGCCTCGCGCTGCTCCCCGGTTCCACGCCGATGGATGTGAGACCACCCCTCTCCCACATCCTGCGTGCACCCGGATCATCGCAGCGGGGTACGCATCTGGTCCGGTATGAGTAGGCTAATCCACCGGTGAACGGCCTGTCAAGCAAGATACCAGGGGTTTCGAAAAGCGTTCGCCTCGTTTCCGTCCCCGCGCGCCGGCGCCGCGGACGGCGCTTGATCCCAACCGAAGCACGGATTGCCCTACCCGCTCACGCCAGGCCGGTGACCGGCCGCGCCTGGAGGATGTACAGCCGCCCACCGGCAAACGCCCACTCCACGTCGACGGGGCGGCCGTAGTGCGCCTCGATGCGCAGGCAGGTCGCCGCCAGCTCCTGCAGTTGGGCATCGGTGAGGGCGGGCGCCAGCGCCCGCGCTGCCGGCACGGCCACCTCCACGGTGCCGGAGTCGCCGCCGGGATGCGGCCGCGCCTCCACCTCCTTGGCGGCGATCTCCCGCTGCAGCACGGCCAGCGACCCCTTGTCCACGAGGAACTGGTCCGGCGTCACCCGGCCGGACACGATCGTCTCCCCCAGACCCCAACTGGCGTTGATCGTGATCTGGCCGCGGTCACCGGTGAGGGGGTTGACGGTGAAGGCCACACCGGAGACATCGGCATCGACCATCTGCATCACGACGACCGCCATGGCCTCGCGGGCGCTGCTGATGCCACGAAACGCCCGGTACTGCACGGCCCGCGGCGTCCACAGCGACCGGTAGCAGCGCAGCACGGCGTCCAGCACGGCCGCCTCATCGCGCAAGTTGAGGTACGTCTCGTACACACCGGCCGAGGAGGCGGCTGTGGCGTCCTCGGAGAGCGCCGACGAGCGGGCGGCCACCACGAGGTCCTCGGTGCACCGCGCGCGTAGCTTACGATAGGCCGCACGGATGGCCTCGGTCAGATCGTCCGGGAGCGTGGCCGCCGCCAGACGGGTCGCCAGCGGGGCGCACGCCTCACGCGCCACCTTGGGCAGGCGCAGGTCCGGCGTCTCCACCAGCCGGTCCAGCAACGGCTGCAGCCCGTTGGCCTCCACGAAGCGACGATAGCCGGCGGCCAACACACAGAACCCCGGCGGCACCGGGAACCCGGCCCGATGCAGGGTCACCAGGCTGGCGCCCTTGCCGCCCAGCGCGCCCGCCTCTGCGTCGCTCCCCTCGATCCAGCCGATGAACGCCATTCCCTCGCACCTCTCGCCCACCTGGTGTGTGGCGCCCGTTCGTCCTCGAGGCCCACCGGGCGCGATTGTAGCACGCGCCCCGGCCGCATCCAGCGTGCAGCATCCCTATCCGAAACCACACACAGAGGTTGTGCGACGGCTAGCGCCCGGCTCCCGGGGTGTCGACGGGCGTGGCGGTGGGTGTGGACCCCGGCCTTGCCGGGGTGGATGTCGGGGTGGCCGTGGGCGACGGTGAAGGCGCCAGCGGGCGAGCGACGGTGGCGGTCGGCGTCGTGGCCGCGGCCAGGCTGGACGGAGGGGCGGCGGCCGCCGGCGCGGGGGAGGCAGCCGCAGCCACCGCCGGCGGCCGTGTGGGCGTCGGAGCCGGCTCGGTGGCGCGGGCGGACGGCGGCGTGATCGGCGGGGGCGGACTCGGGGGTGACGCGATTGCTGCCGGTGGCTCACGGGGTGGAGCCTCGGTCGCGGGTGGTGGGGTCGGACGCGCCCCGGCCTCAGCCGGGGTGCCGCCCACCGCCGTGACGGTCGCAGGCGGGGCGGGGGCCGCCGCCTGCGGGCTGGAGCGGGGTGGCTGGGGGGTGGAGCCCGCGGCGGATTCGGCGTGCGCCGTGGCAGGGGCCCGCGGCGGCGCCGGTTGCGGCAACCCCAGCGCTAGGGCGCCGCCGGCTACGGCGTTGTGCAGCGCGGTGAGCATCGCCGGGTCGGCGCAGCCGCGCTCCGCGCAGGCGGCGATGGCGGATGCCAGTCGCTCAAGCACGGTCGCCGCACCCGGGGGGGCGCCGTCCGCGCGCGCCGCCTCGGCCCGGAGCAACCGGCGCAGCTCCTCGGCCTGGGCCGACGTCAGCACCCCGCCGTGCTCGGCCGCCTCGATGGCGTGCATGAGCGCGACAACCGCCTCAGGGGCCGCCGTGGGCGCGGCTTCGGCCACCGTCGTCGGCGCCGCTGCCGCCGACGACCGCCGCTGCTCGGTGTCCGCAGGCACAGCGGCCAGGCCGGCCGTCAGCTCGCCGAGGCGGTCGGCCAGGGCGGCCA
Source organism: Dehalococcoidia bacterium (assembly GCA_042408665.1). Classification (GTDB taxonomy): domain Bacteria; phylum Chloroflexota; class Dehalococcoidia; order CAUJGQ01; family CAUJGQ01; genus CAUJGQ01. The sequence goes on along the minus strand of JBHOQW010000254.1, from coordinate 55 downwards.
GGGCGGGGTCGGCAGCGGCGTCCTGCGCGCGCAGCGCGGCCAGCGCGCTGACCTG
>JBHOQW010000249.1:0-36282 GCA_042408665.1 Dehalococcoidia bacterium | reverse complement strand
TTGAGCACCGGCCGCATGCGGTCCTGCAACCGCTCCAGCACCTGTCGTGAGCGGGCACGGCCGCCCAGCTCGACCAGCACCTGCAGGATGGGCAGGCGAAAGGCCGTCTGCGGCGTGCGCCGGCCGCGCGGCAACCGGGGACGGTGCAGGTCGCTGATCCCGCTGCAGTGCGCGTCGCCGAGCGGTACCGCCGCAAGCTCCTCCCACGCGTCTTGTAGGGTTGCCAGGCCGCGGCGCAGGTCACCCATGCGTGCCACCCGATCCAGGGCCGCTCGGGCGACGTCGTAGGCCCGCGTCTCGAACGCCTGCGCACCGACGCGGTTCACCAGCTCGATTTCGGCGTCCACCGCCTGGAGGAGTGTCTCAAACGCCGCCGATACCCCGAGGCTACCTCTCACCATGCGTCCCCCTCGCCGGTGCGAGTCTCGGTCACCCAGCCCTGTGGCCCGACGCACGTGTCCCCACCCGCACGCCGGCAGCCGCTACGCGACAGGGGCGGCTTGGAACACCCCCCTCGCCCATTGGCGGGCGACCCTTGCCCTATGTATCGGGTGTCACACGACCAATAGGTGAGGTGGATTATGCCGCAGGCGGCGAATAACCGCCAGCCCACGGGACAGCAGGGGAAACCGTGCGCTTACCACACGGCATGAAGGGAGAACTCCGTGGGGCAGCGGATCACCATTGCACGAACATGGGCATGACGACGTGCACGTAGTTGTCGGTGCCGACGGGGCGCAACACGCCCGGCAGGCTCGGGCTCGTCGTCTCCAGCGCCACCTGCCCCTCCAGCACGCTGAGCACGTCCTGCAGGTACTTGCTGTTGAAGGCGATCTTGGCCGCCTCCCCATCCACGCTGGCGTCGATCTCGCTGTCGCTGCCTCCGATCTCCTCCGCCTTGGCCAGGATCGTCAGCCGTCCCGGCGTGAGGTCCTCGCCGGGCTGAATCTGCAGCCGCACGATGCCGCTTCCCTCGCGGGAGAAGATCGACGCGCGGCGGATGGCGTGCAGAAACTCGCTCACCGAGACGACCGCCCGGGTGCCATATGACTGCGGGATCAGGCGGGTGTAGTCCGGGAACGTGCCCTGCAGGAGCTGCGCCACCATCTCGATCGAGGGCAGCCGGAACAGCACCGTGGTGCGCGAGGGGTTGACCAGCATCTCCACCGGCTCGTCGACGTCCCCAAGCAGCCGGCTCAGCTCCGCCATGGCCCGCGCCGGCACGATGATCTCCAGCCGCTCCGGCGCCGGCTCCGGGAGCGTCAGGTAGTGCACCGCCAGCCGGAAGCCGTCGGCCGCTGCCAGCGTCATCCGCTCGCCGTCCACGAGCACGTGCACGCCGGTGAGCACGGGGCGCGAATCGTCGGTGGCGGCGGCGAACACCACCTGCGTGAGCGCCTTGCGCAGCGCCTGGGGGTCGATGCGGATCACCGTGTCGCTCTGCACGGTGGGGATGGCGGGGAACTCGTCGGCGTCCATGCCGCCGATCGTCGCCTGGTTGCGGCCGCACTCGATGCGCACCTGCTTGGAGCGCGGCGCGAGCTGGAGCTCCATGCGCTCATTGGGCAGTGAGTCCACAAACGGGGTGAGGAACCGGTTGGGCACCGTGATCGCGCCCTCCTCCTCCACCTTGGCGCCGATCCAGCACGAGAGCGCGATCTCCAGGTTCGTCGCGGCCAGCTTCAGGCGGGAGTTATCCGTGGCGATGAGGACGTTGGCGGTGATCGGCAGGGTGCTGCGGGTGGCGACGGCCCGGCTGACCACGCTTAACCCCTTCGCCAGGTTCTCCTGCAGACACGTCACCTTCATCGCATCACCTGCGTAAGCCGATTGGCGATAGCCTGAATCGCCCGCAGTATAGCGCAGCCCGATCTCCCCCCACAAGGCGGTTGCCGCCGCTGGGGACGCTGCGCGATACGTGGGGAGTTGGAGGAACCGGCCCTCACCCCCGGCCCCTCTCCCGCCTTGCGGGAGAGGGGCGCGGTATCAGCGAGACAGCTTCACGCACCCCAGACCGCCCGGCCCTCACCCGGCCTCACGCCCTCACCCCCAGCCCCTCTCCCGCCCCGCAGGAGAGGGTTTTCGTCCCCTCTCTCTCGCCAAGAGGGAGAGGGGGCAGGGGGTGAGGGCCCGTTCCCCCGCCCCCGCAGCACACACCGCCGCCATCAGGTATGCTGGAGCGCGGCCCCACCCGCACCAAGGCCACTAGTCCGGCCACCGGAGTTGGACATGCCGCCACGCGCGTACCATCAGCCCGACGGCACACCCACCTACCATCTCTTCCCTCTGCCCGGCGATCGGCCGCACTATGCGCCCGACCGGGTGGCCGATATCCGCCACATCCGCCTGGAGATCCCGGAGCTGGACTTCGAGCAGGGCAGCCTGCGCGGGGCGTGCACCACCACTTTCACCCCCCTCAACGACGGTCTGGAGACAATCGCCTTCGACGCCGTCGAGATGGAGATCGCGGCGGTGCAGGATGCCGCCGGCGCGTCCCTACCCTACGACTACGACGGCGCCCGCCTGCGGGTGCGCCTGCCCCGGCCGCTGCGTGAGGGCGAGGAGGCGGCGGTGACGATCGCCTACCGCGCCACGCCGCGCCGCGGGCTGTACTTCATCGGCCCGGACGAGGCCTACCCGCAGCGCCCACGCCAGGTGTGGAGCCAGGGCGAGGATGAGGACAACCGCCACTGGTTTCCCTGCTACGACGCCCCCAACGAGCGCCAGACCTCGGAGCTGATCGTCACGGTGCCGCGCGGGCTGTTCGCGCTCTCCAACGGCCGCCTGCTCAGCGCCCGCGAAGACGCGGCGGCAGGCACGGTAACCTACCACTGGCTGGAGAGCGTGCCCCACCCGGCCTACCTAATCACCCTGGCCGTGGGCGAGTTCAGCGAGCTGCGCCATGACGTGGATGGCCTGCCGGTGCTGTACTACGTGCAGCGCGGCCGGGAGGCGGAGGCGGAGCGGGCGCTGGCCCGCACGCCGGAGATGCTGCGCTTCTTCACCCAGCGCCTGCGTCACCCCTTCCCCTTCGAGAAGTACGCGCAGGTGTTCGTGGCCGAGTTCATCTTCGGCGGCATGGAGAACACCTCCGCCACCACCCTCACGGACACGGTGCTCCACGACGAGCGCGCGGCGCTGGACTTCGACTGCGACGGCCTGGTGGCGCATGAGCTGGCGCACCAATGGTTCGGCGACCTGCTCACCTGTCGCGAGTGGGCGCACGCCTGGCTGAACGAGGGCTTTGCCACCTACTGGGAGGCGCTGTTCACCGAACACCACAAGGGCCAGGACGAGTTCCGCTATGAGCTGTGGCGCAACGCCCGCCTGTACTTCGACGAGGACCGCGAGCGCTACCGCCGCCCCATCGTCCAGCGCGTCTACAACGAGCCGATCGACATTTTCGACCGCCACCTGTACGAGAAGGGCGGCCTCGTGCTGCACATGCTGCGCTTCGTGCTCGGCGATGCTCTCTTCTTCAAGGCGATGCACCACTACGTGGCCACGTGCGCCCACCAGGCGGTGACCACCGCCGACCTGCAGCGCGCCGTGGAAGACGCCACCGGCAAGAGCCTGGCGTGGTTCTTCGAACAGTGGCTGTACAAGGGCGGGCACCCGTCGCTTGAGGTCTCCTGGTCCTGGGACGACGAGCGTTGCCAGGCCACCCTCAAGGTGCGGCAGACCCAGCCGACGGACGACCTTACTCCCCTGTTCCGCACCCCGGTGGACCTGGCCTTCCACACCCGCGAGCACGGCGTCACCACGCTGCGCGTTCAGCTTGAGGACCGCGAACACGTGTTCACGGTGCCGCTGCCGGAGCGCCCCTGGCTGGTGGCCTTTGACCCCGGCAACTGGCTGCTCAAGGAGCTGACCTTCGAGAAGCCGGAGCCGGAGCTCGCCGCCCAGCTCCGCGCGGACCCGGACGTCATCGGCCGCATCCGCGCCGCGCACGACCTGGGCCGCAAGGGCACACGCACCGCCCTGGAGGCGCTAGTCGCCGCCGCGCGCGAGGACCCCTTCTGGGGGGTGCAGGCGGAGGCGGCGCGTGCCCTCGGCCAGATGAAGACGGCCGCCGCCCGCGACGCCCTTGCCGGCCTGCTCACGATCCCGCACCCGAAGGCCCGCCGCGCCGTGGTGGAGGCTCTTGGCGAGTTCCGCGGCGATGAGCGCGCGGCGGACGCGCTCCTGCCCGTCCTGCAGCAGGGTGACCCCTCCTACGCGGTGGAGGGGGAGGCGGCCAAGTCGCTGGGCCGCGTGCGCTCCGGCCGCGCCTTCGAGGCGCTCACGGCCGCCCTGCGTGAGAAGGACTCCTGGAACGAGATCATCCGCCAGCGCGTATTGGAGGGCCTGGGCGAGCTGGGCGACCCGCGTGCGGTGCCAGTGGTGCTGGAGTGGACCGGTTACGGCAAGCCGACGCCGGCGCGGGTGGCGGCCGTGGGCGCGTTGGAGAAGTTGGCCCGTGGCGAACGTAAGGACAAGGTGGTGGAGCGCCTGCTGGAGCTGCTGGATGACCGGAACTTCCGTGTGGTCATGCGGGCGGTGACGGCGGTGCGCGCGGTGCGCGCCGAGCAGGCCGTGCCGGCCCTGGAGCGGCTGGCGGCGCGCCACCTGGATGGGCGGGTGGTGCGCCAGGCGCGGGAGGCCGCGCGCGCCATCCGCGCCGGCACGGAGCAGGCCGAGGAGCTGCGTCGCCTGCGCGACCGGGTCGAGACCCTAGAGCGGGAGAACCGCGAGCTGCGCGACCGCTTGGCTGCGCTAGAGCAGAGATTGACATAGGGGTGCGCTGGGCTGGACGTTCCGTGTGGCGCCTGTGGCCCACCCGTCGGACGGGCGCTGGGCCGGCCTGCTGCAGGCTTCGCGCACCGGCGCCGCGATGCCGGACCCCGCCGTGCGCTTTGCCGTGATGACGGTGACCGCTTGCGGTACGGGCGTGCCGCCCGGATCGCCGCCTGGAGCCGGCCTTCCCGGTGGGCACCGCTCCCGCGCGGGACGGTGCCGCGTCAGCAGGCGGGCCGCACGGCCACGCGAATGCCCGGCGTGGCGTCCGGGTGCAGCCAGAGGCAGCGTGCCGCGCCCTCGCCGGTGGCCTGAACGTCGATGTCCTGTCGCGACAGATAGGCGGCGGTGGCGTCCAGGTCGGCGCTGAGGAGCTCAAACCCGGCCAAGCCGGCGCCGCGGCGCAGCAGGTGCTCCCGCGCCGGGCCGGCCCGCACCGGATCGCACACCACGATGCGCGCGCCGTCCGGCAGCGGCACGCGCCATTCCTGGTCCGCGAGCGGGTGCCGCACCCGCTCGCTCGTGGCGGTCGCCGGCGTACCGGTAAGCGCCGTGACCAGGAGCCGGTAGAAGTCCACCGCCGCGCCCACGGCGGACGTAACGACCAGAACGCCGCCCAGGCGCACCACCCCGCTCGGGTGTGGCTGCGCGAGCGGCGGCGGCCACTTGGCGGCCACCTCCGCCGGCTCGATGCGCTGCACGAGCAACGGCGCGGGCACGCCCGCCGGTGCGCGGAGCATCGCGTTCCACCAGGTGCCGTCGGCACCGTGATAGGGTGTCGCCGCGTCCCGCGCCAGCCCCGCCGCGCGCAGACGCGCGACGGCGGCCGGCACGTCCGGGTGGCCGAGGAAGAACCAGGGAACGGCCAGCTCGTCGCTCTCAACCGCGTTCCGCACGACCTCGATGTAGCACCGGTCCAGGAGGATGCGACCGTGGCGCTCCGGCGCCTGGGGCGTGATCGTGGTCCTCAGGCCGAATTGCTCGCGCAGGATGGCGACGGCCTGGGCGAAGTCGGGCACGGCCAGGGTGAGGTGGTCCAGCCACAGGGGATCCGCTGGCCCGCTCACGAGGGCTGCCCTGTTCCGGCCGCAGACCGCGCTGCCGTCAGGGCGCGGTCCAGGTCGGCGATGATGTCGTCCGGGTCTTCCAGCCCCACCGACAGCCGGATGAGGCCGTCGCTGATGCCGGCCGCCTCCCGTGTGGCGCGCGTGACGGTGGAGTGGGTCATGGAGGCCGGGTGGCTGATGAGCGTGCGTACGTCGCCGAGGCTGACGGCCAGGATGCACAGGCGCACCGCGTCCATCACCGCCGCGCCGGCCGCCAGCCCGCCCTTGACCTCAAAGCTGATCATGCCGCCGAAGCGGCGCATCTGCCGCCGCGCGACGGCGTGGCGGGGGTGGTCCGGCAGGCCGGGGTAGGCGACGTGTGCCACCGCCGGGTGCTGCGCCAGGAAGGCGGTCACGCGCTCGGCGTTGTCGCAGTGGCGCTCCATGCGCAGGGCCAGCGTGGCGAGGCCGCGGTTGACGAGGAACGCGGCGAAGGGGCTGAGCACGCCGCCGTAGTCACGCAGCACCCGCTCGCGGCAGCGGGCCATCAGCTCCCGTGGCCCGGCGGCCACGCCCGCCACCACGTCGCCGTGGCCGCTCAGGTACTTGGTGGCGCTGTGCACGACCACGTCGATGCCCAGCGCCAACGGCCGCTGCAGGTAGGGGGTGGCGAAGGTGTTGTCGCACACCGTGGTGATGCCCCGCTCGCGCGCGAAGGCCGCCAGCGCCGCCAGGTCCACCAGTTTGAGGGTGGGGTTGCCCGGCGTCTCCGTGTAGATGAGGCGGGTGCTGGGGCGCACGGCGGCGGCCACGGCCTCCAGGTCTCCGGTATCCACAAAGGTGGCGTCGATCCCCAGCCGTGGCAGCTCCTGGCGGAAGAGGGTCGTGGTGGCGCTGTAGCAGGCCGGGTCCACGATGCAGTGGTCGCCGGCGCGCAGGAGGGCCAGCAGCACGGTGCTGATCGCCGCCATGCCGGAGGCCGCGGCGATGGCGTCCTCCGCCCCCTCCAATGCCGCGACCTTTGCCTCCAGCTCGGCCACGTTCGGGTTGCCCCAGCGGGCGTAGACGTGGCCTGGCTCCTCACCGGCGAACATGGCCGCCCCTTCCGCGGCCGTTTGGAAGGTGTAGGTGGCGCTCTGGAAGATAGGCGTCGCCGCCGCCCGGGTGGGGTTGGCCTCGTCGCCGGCGTGGATGGCGCGGGTGGTAAAGCCGAGCTGTGCGTCGCCCATAACCGCGCTCCTCATCGCTCCCCGCCGAGCAAGGCCTGCACCAGCTCGGTGAGGCTGCGCACCTCGTAGTCCGGTTTGGGCACCCCCGCCGGCAGCGGGGCGCCGCCCCGGTTCACCCAGGCGGTGTGCATCCCGGCGTACCGGGCGCCCAGGATATCCGTCACCGGGCTGTCGCCCACGTACAGCACGTCGTGTACGTGTTCGCCCAACAGCTCCGCCGCCTGGCGGAAGATGGGCCGCCGCGGCTTGTAGGAGCGGGCCGCCTCGGAGGAGAGCACCAGGCTCACGGGCAGGTGATTGCGGGCCAGGGCGGCGCGCAGGTGGTCGTCGTCCGCGTTGGAGACCACGGCGATCTTGTAATGGCGGGCCAAAGCGCGCAGGGCCGGTTCGGCATCGGGGTAGGCGGTGCCGTTGGCGAGCATGTCGTGGAAGGCCTCGTAGGCCGCCACCACGTCCGCGGTGATGCCGAGGGCCTGGAAGGCGCGCTCGAAGTAGCGTGGCCAACGCTCGCGGAAGGGGGCGAACGGCGGCTCCGGCCCGCCCACCGGGTTGTCCGGGTCGCGCCCGGCGGCGCGGGCGCTCTCACGCGCCGCTTCCAGCCACTTCTCCCACAGCTCCCGGCTCTGATGGGCGCGGTCGTGCGCGGCCAGGATGTTCTCGCAGGCGCGGATGAAGCTCGTATCGGTGACATCGATGAGCGTGCCGTAACAGTCAAACGCGATGGCCCGGATCACGCGGTGCCTCCACTGGCGCGGGTTGCCCCCTCGCCGGGCATATCGTATCGGGGGCGGCCGGCGAGGTGGGCGCGGATGGCCGCCACGAACGCCGGGATGTTGTCCGCTTCGGTGACCACGTCCACCTGTAGGCCGAAGTCGCGCGCCGTCTGCGCTGTCAGCCGCCCCATGCAGGCCACCGTGGCCCGCCGCACCGGCTCCAGGTCGCCGCCCAGGATGTTGGCCAGGTTGGTCACGGCGGTGGAGGTGACGAAGGTGACGACGTCGATCTCGCCCCGGCGCAGGCGGGCCAGGCTCTCCCGGTTGGGTTGGCGCGGGATGGCCGAGACGTAGAGCGGGATCTCCTCCACCTCGGCGCCCGCCTTGCGCAGGGCGGCGATGAGGTCCGGGCGGGCGTTGTCCGCGCGCGGCACCAGGATGCGGCGGCGGCCCACCGTGCGGCCTGTGAGCACCGAGAGCACGTCCTCGCCGGCGGTTTCATCCGGTGCCGCGTCGGCGCGGATGCCGTTGCGGGCCAGCGCCTCCACGGTGGCGGCGCCCAGGGCGCACACGCGGGTGGCGCCGAAGGCGCGCGCATCCTTGCCCTGCTCACCCAGGTGGCGGAAGAAGCGCTCCACCGCGTTGGCGCTGGTGAACAGCACCCAGCTGTACTGGCCCTCCGCCAGCACGCCGATCACCCGCGCGATGACCTCCGGCGCCACCGTCTCGGCGATCTCCAGGGTGGGCAGTTCCACCACCTCGGCCCCTTCCTCCTGCAACAGGCGGCGCAGCGTGGCGGCGTGTTGACGGATGCGCGTCACCAGCACCCGCTTGCCGAACAGCGGCCGATCATCGTACCAGCGCAGGCGGTCGCGCAGGCGCACGACGTCGCCGATGACGGTCACCGCCGGCGGCTGGATACCGGCCTCGGCGGCGCGCCGGGCAATATCGGCCAGTGTGCCCACCACCGTCTGCTGGCGGGCGCGCGTGGCCCAGTTCACTACCGCTACTGGGGTATCGGCGGGGCGGCCGTGACGGATCATGGCCTGGGCCACGCGCTCCAGGTTCTGCACGTCCATCACGATCACGGTGTCCACCGCGGTGGCCAGCTTCGACCAGTCCACCTCTGAACCGGGCCGCCCGCGCTCCTCGTCCCCCAGCACCACGGCGAAGGAGGAGGCGCAGCCGCTGTGCGTGACCGGGATACCGGCGTAGGCCGGTGCCGCCACGGCGGAGGTCACCCCGCTCACGACCTCGAAGGGTACGCCGGCGGCGCGCAGGGCCTCGGCCTCCTCGTCGCCCTCACCGAACACGAACGGGTCACCGCCGTGGAGCCGCACCACCCGCTTGCCCTCACGTGCCCGGCGCACCAGCAGGGCGGTGATCTCCTCCTCGGTGAGGTCGTGCAGGCCCGGCTGCGCGCCGGCGTAGATCACCTCGGCGCCCTCCGGCACGTAGTCCAGGAACTCCTTGGGCACTAGGCGGTCGTACACCACCACCTCCGCCCGCTCCAGCGCCTCCCGCCCGCGCACCGTGATCAGGCCGGGGTCGCCCGGCCCGGCGCCCACGAGCCAGACCTTTCCCTCCACGATGTGTCCCTCCTCCCCGGATGAACGCGGAAGGGTGAAGGAAGGGCACGGGCGCGTTCCCCCTCGTTCCACCTTCCGCGCTCACCCGCGGCGCTGTCCCGCCCGGTGCGGCGATCCCGCCGTGGCCCCGGCTCACGCCAGCACGATGGACAGGAACCAGCTCACGATCGAGATAATTATCGCGCCCAGGAAGGCCGCACCGAAGCCGTCGATGTGCACGTCTGCGCCCAGGGCACCGGCGATCCAGGCCGCCAGCCCGAGCATGGCCGCGTTGAGTACGAGCAGAAAGAGGCCCAGGGTGAGGACGATCAGCGGGCAGGTGAGGATCTCCAGCACCGGCTTGGCGACCGCGTTGACCAGCCCCAGGACGATGGCCATGACCGTGTACGCCTGCCAGCCCTCGATGCGGATCCCTCCGACCAGGGCGTCGGCCACCACCAGCGCCAGCGCGTTGATGATGAAGCGGACCAGCAGCCTGCGCGCGTCGATGCGCGTGTCGCCGATATAGATGATCATGCCGCCGTCAATCCGGGCGGAGCTGGCGCAGGAGGTCGGCCATCTCGATGGCGGCCAGGGCCGCGTCGCGGCCCTTGTTGCCGGCCTTGGCGCCGGCCCGGTCGACGGCCTCCTCCACGGTGTTGGTGGTGAGGACGCCGAAGATCACCGGCACGCCCGACTCGTACCCGGCGCGCGCGATGCCCGAGGCCATGGTAGCGGATACGTACTCGAAGTGCGGCGTCTGGCCGCGGATGACGGCGCCCAGGCAGATGACGGCATCGTAGCGCCCGCCCTCCGCCATGCGCCGCGCCACCAGCGGGATCTCGAAGCTGCCCGGCACCCAGGCCACGTCGATGTCACCGTCCGCCACGCCGTGACGGCGGAGCGTGTCCAGCGCGCCGTCCAGCAGGGGGCGCGTCACGAACTCGTTGAAGCGCGCCACCACGATGCCGACGCGCAGGCCGGTGCCGTCCATGCGGCCGCTCAAGGTACGCGTCACACCGGTACCTCCTGACGACGGCGCCGGCGGCCGGTAGGCCGAGCGCCCGCGGTCTTAGCGGCGTCGGGCCTGTTCGGGGTGAGCAGGTGTCCCAGTTTGACGCGCTTGGTCTCCAGGTAGTGCGCGTTGTGCGGGTTGGGATGGATCTCGATGGGCACCCGCTCCACCACCTCCAGGCCGTAGCCCTCCAGGCCGGCACGTTTCTCCGGGTTGTTGGTGAGCAGCCGCAGTTTGCGCACGCCCAGGTCGCGCAGGATCTGCATGCCGATACCGTAGTCGCGCCGGTCGGCGGGGAAGCCGAGGGCGTGGTTGGCCTCCACGGTGTCCAGGCCTTGGTCTTGGAGCGCGTAGGCGCGGATCTTGTTGTGCAGACCGATGCCGCGCCCCTCCTGGCGCATGTAGAGAAAGAGACCGCGCCCCTCCGCCGCGATCATCTCCAACGCCCGCTCCATCTGCGGGCCGCAGTCGCAGCGCAGCGAGCCGAACACGTCGCCCGTCACGCACTGCGAGTGCACGCGCGTGAGCACCGGCCGGCCGTCGGTGATGTCGCCCATCACCAAGGCCACGTGCTCGTCCGGGTCGTAGCGGGCCCGATAGGCCACCACGCGGAACTCGCCGTAGCGGGTGGGCAGGCGCGCCTCTGAGACCCGTTCCACCAGTTGCTCCCGCTCCAGGCGCCAGGCGATGAGGTCTTTGATGGCCAGGATTTTGAGGCCGTGGCGGCGGGCGAAGCGCTTGAGGTCCGGCAGGCGGGCCATGGTGCCGTCGGACTTCATGATCTCGCACAGCACCCCGGCCGGGTACCGGCCGGCCAGGCGGCAGAGGTCGATCGTCGCCTCGGTGTGGCCGGCGCGCACCAGCACGCCGCCCGGCCGCGCCCGCAGCGGGAACATGTGGCCGGGCATGACGATGTCCGCCGGTTTGGTGCGCGGGTCGATCAGCACGCGCACGGTCTGGGCGCGGTCGTAGGCGGAGATGCCGGTGGTCACACCGCGGCGGGCCTCGACGGAGACCGTAAACGGGGTGCCGTGGGCGGAGGTGTTGCGGTCCGGCGGCAGCATGAGCGGGATACCCAGCTCGTCCAGCCGCTCTTCGGTCATCGGCATGCAGATCAGGCCGCGGCCGTGCTTGGCCATGAAGTTAATGGCGTCGGGGGTGACGACCTCGGCGGGCAGGACGAGGTCTCCCTCGTTCTCGCGGTCCTCGTCGTCCACGATGATCAGGAACCGTCCCGCGCGGAACTCCTCGATCGCCTCTTCCACCGTTGCCAATCCCGAGCGCCGGCGTGCGGTCTCCTCCCCCATACCCCGTCCTCACGCTGTCGGCTTGGACCCCACGCCCTGCCGCGCCACGCGTTGCCGGGTGCGGGTGTCCCTACCGTTTCACATCGTCCATCCCGCGGCCCGTCTCATCCTGCGCCGTCACAGAGCGCAGGGGGAACTACCCGCGCTGCACGAGCTGCTCCACATATTTGGCCAGGATGTCCGTCTCCAAGTTTACGCGATCTCCCACGTGACGAGCGCGGAGATTCGTGTGTTCCTGCGTGAACGGGATTACGGTTACAACGAACGAGCGCTCGTCGCGTTCTACCACCGTGAGGCTGATCCCATCTACCGCGATGAACCCCTTCTCCACGATGTAGCGGGACAGGTGCGGCGGCACCGCGATGCGCAGCAGCCAGGCCTCGCCGTCCTGAGATCGCTCGATGACCGTGCCGGTGCCCTCCACGTGCCCCTGCACGAAGTGACCACCCATGCGGGTGGTGGGCAAGAGGGCCCGCTCCAGGTTGACGGGATCGCCGGGGCGCAGGTCGCCCAAGTTGGTGCGGCGCAGCGTTTCCGGCACCGTGTCCACCGTGAACACGTCGCCCTCGATGGCGGTCACGGTGAGGCACACGCCGTTGACGGCGATGGAATCACCGGGGCGGGTGTCCTCCAGCACACGACAGGCGCGGATCGCCAGTCCGCCCTCGCGCACGGCCGCCACGGTGCCGACTTCCTCGACGATCCCGGTGAACATCGCCGCCTCCCCGCCCACCTTTCACCGGCTGTCAGACCGTGCCGCCCGCCGCCCGCAGCGCCGCGATCCGCTCGTCATCCCATCCAACGGAGCGCAGGACTTCATCCGTGTGCTCGCCTCGGCGTGGCGGCAGGCGACGGATGGCGCCGGGGGTCTCGGAGAGCTTGAGCGACAGCCCAACCTGGCGCACGCTGCCGAGCTGCGGGTGCGGCACGTCCACGAACATCTGCCGCGCCTGCACCTGCGGGTCGTTTGGCACCTCTTCGAGGTCGTACACCGGCGCCACGCAGACGTCCTTGTCGAACAGGTAGGCGAACCATTCGTCGCGGGTGCGGGTCTTGAACGTCTCGCGGAAGAAGGCGCGTACCCGCTCGCGCCGCTCGCCGGTGGCGGCGTGGTCGCCGGCGAACTCCTCCCCGCCCAGGGCGCGGCACAGGTTCTCGAAGAACCAGGGCTCGTTGGCGCCGACGGCGATATAGCGGCCGTCGGCGCACTCGTAGACGCTGTAGTGCGGGTTGCCGCCGGTGAGGCGGTGCGCGCCGCGGCGCACGGGCACGCCCGTGCCGAAGGTTTCCGAGAAGGCCGCCGCCATCAGCGTGAGCACGCCGTCGGTCATGGCCAGGTCAATGTACTGGCCGCGGCCGGTGCGCTCACGGGCGATGAGGGCCACGCAGATGGCCAGCGCGGCGTGCAGGCCACCGCCGGCGTAGTCGGCGAGCAGGTTGGCCGGGATGGCCGGCGGGCCGTCTTTGGGGCCGGTGATGCCCAGCGCCCCGGCCACCGCGATGTAGTTGATGTCGTGGCCGACCAGCAGGCGGTAGGGCCCGTTCTGGCCGTAGCCGCTGATGGAGCAGTAGATGAGGCGGGGGTTGAGGGCCGCCAGCGTGGCGTAGTCCACCCCCAGGCGTTGGACGACGCCGGGGCGGAACCCCTCTACCACCACGTCGGCGGTGCGGGCCAGGGCGTAGAACGCCTCGCGCGCCTGTGGGACTTTAAGATTCAGCACAATGCTGCGCTTGTTGCGGTTGAGGGCGTTGAACGCCTCGCGGCGCTCTTCGGCAAGGGCGTCTTGCTCGGTGCGCTCGCGCTCGATGACCGCGCGCCGACCGCCGCCGGGTTCCTCCACGCGGATCACGTCCGCGCCCATATCGGCGAGCAGCATCGTGCAGTGCGGTCCCGGCGCCAGCCGGGAGAGGTCGAGAACGCGGATGTGGTCGAGCGGCAGCACCGGGCCGCCTCCGTGGCGGGTTGGTGACCCTTGGTGAAGGAAAGCGTACGCGGGCGACGCGGCGCGGGCAAGGGCGGCCGCGCGGGGGCGCGGCCCCTACCGGAACACCCCCTCCGCCTCCAGCGTCTCGTACTCCGCTCGGCTCAGGCCCAACAGTTCCAGGTAGACCTCGGCATTGTGTTGGCCCAGCAGCGGCGCCGGGCGGGGCGGCGTCGGCACGCGGCCGTTCAGGCGGTAGGCGAGCGCGTCGTAGGGAAAGCCGCCCTGCACCGGGTGGTTGAGATTCAGGAAGTGGCCGCGGTAGGCGAGCTGCGGGTCGGCGTGCAGGTCGCGCGCGCTGGCCACCACCGCCGCCGGCACGCCCGCCGCCCGCAGTCGGTCCACCGCCTCCTGCGGGGTGAAGTGGCGCGTCCACTCCGCGATGCAGGCCTCCAGCTCGTCTTCGTTGGCCTTGCGGCCTAGCAGCGTGGCGAAGCGCTCGTCGTGCGCCCACTCCGGGTCGCCCATGGCCGCGCGCAGCGCTCGCCAGTGGGCGTCGGTGCGCACCTCGATCGCCACCCAGGCGTCGTCGCCCAGACAGGGGAAGGCTCCGTGCGGCGCCGCGTAAGGGTGACGGTTGCCCTGGCGCGTCTGCACCCGCCGGTTCACCGTGTAGTCCAGCAGGGCGGCGTCCAGCGTGTACATCGAGGCCTCCTGCTGGGAGAGGTCGATGTACTGGCCGCGCCCGGTGCGGCGCCGGTACTCCAGCGCGCTCAAGATAGCGAACGCGGCGATGTGGGAGGCAACGAAGTCGGTGTAGGCGACGCCGGTGCCCACCGGCGGCCGGTCCGGCCAGCCGACGAAGTGGGTGATGCCGGCCGAGCCCTGGATCACGGTGCCGAAGCCCTTGTAGTGCCGCTCCGGCCCGGTCTGGCCGGCCAGGCCCATGCTGATCATGATGATATCCGGCCGCACCGCGCGCAGCGCCTCGTAGCCGAGCCCCAGCTTGGCCATCGTGCCGGGGGTGAAGTTCTCCGTGACCACGTCGCAGGTGGCGACCAGGCGCTTGGCCAGCTCCACGGCGCGCGGGTGGCGCAGGTTGAGGGTGATGCCGCGCTTGCCCTGGTTGACGTTGGCGAAGTAGGCGGTGCTGTCCGGCCCCGGCTGGCCGCCCACGAACGGCTCGCCGCTGCGCAGCACGTCCGGCCGCCCGCTCGACTCGATGTGAATCACGTCGGCGCCGTGCACGGCCAGATACTGCGTGGCCAGCGGCCCGGCGATCACCCAGGCGAAATCCGCGACACGGATGCCGGTGAGGGGATACTGGAACGGGTCCTCGCACCACGTCGTCATATCACCCCCGCTCCTTTGAGCGCTACCAGCTCGGCGCGTGAGAGGCCCAACTCGCCGCAGTAGATCTCCACGTTGTGCTCGCCGATGAGCGGCGCGCGCGGGCCGGGACGCCACGGCGCCTCGGACATCTTGAACGGGGCGCCGGGGTAGGTGATGGCCTCGCCCAGCTCGGGGTGCTCTACCTGCACCCAGAAGCCGCGCGCGGCCAGGTGCGGGCTGCTCACCAGGTCCGCCGGCGTCGAGACCTCGGTCACGTACAGGTTATGCGCCTGCCCCTCGCGGTTCAGCTCCATCTTGGGGCGGGTGGCGAAGTAGCGCTCCAGCGCCTCGTCCAGTTTGGCCTCCAGCTCCGGTGGTGGTGCGTCCGGGCCGGAGACGGGCTTGCCCTGCCAGGAGGCGACCTCAAACCCCACCGGGATGCCGGCCTCGTCGATCCAGCGCTGCAGGTCTCGGTAGTTCTCCGGCCGGCGGTAGAAGCCGATGTATCCGTCGGCCGCGGGGTAGATCAGGCGCCGGCCGACGCCGCCGGCCCGACCGCCGCCCGCGCGGTGGATGATCATGCCCCGTGCCGGCCACAGCATACGGTTGTTGGCCAGGGCCTCGGCCACGCACTCCTGCATGGAGACGTCCAGATGCACGCCACGTCCCGTGCACGCGCTGGCGGCGCAGCCGATGAGCGTGGCCGCCGCGGCGTGGATGCTGGCCTGGGCGTTGCCCTGCTCCACCGTCACGCGTACCGGCGGTCGGTCACGGTCGCCGCACAGGTACATGAGCCCGCCGGCGGCCATGGCCAACAGGTCGCCGCCTTCGTCTCGGGCGTACGGGCCCTGCTGGCCGTAGAGGCTGATGGAGGTCATGACCAGGCGCGGGTTGTCCGCCAGCAGGGACGCGAAGTCGAGGCCGAGCTCGGCCAGCTCGCCCACCGGCAACGACTCGATGAGCACCTGGGCGCGGGCCACGAGCCGGCGGAACAGGGCGCGGCCGTCGGCCGTGTGCAGGTTGAGCGTGACCGAGCGCTTGCCGGCGTTCATCTGGAACCAGTACAGGGAGCGCTCGGGATGGGGCACGTCATGGTAGAACGGGCCGCGGCGGCGGGTGCGGTGCCCGCCGGGTGGCTCGATGCGGAGCACGTCGGCGCCCAGACCGGCCAGCAGGCGACCGGTGAGGGCGCCGTACTCGCCCGTCAGGTCCAGGACGCGCAGGTGATCGAGCGGCAGGGTCGGTGCAGCGTGGTCGCCCATGCGCCGACATGATACGAACGGAGCGCGGGCACGCGCAAAGGGCGACGCCGCGTGGCGCTCAACTGCCTGCGGGCTTGGCCGCCTACCGGTCGGCGACGCCGGGCGGCGTCAGCCCTCGACGACCACCGTGTTGGCCAGTTTATCGTGCCCCGTCTGCTTATCGGCGTCCCACAGCGCTCACAGGAAGCCGAGGCCGTAGGCGCCGACGCTGAGCAACCGGCCCAGCGTGCGCTCTAACCCCCTGTCCCGGCCGGGCGCCGCACCGTCCCTCCGGCGCACGACGTGGATGCCCATCAGGCGCTTGCCCAGGGACCGACCACAGGCGTCGCCCCACCAGTGGTAGCCGAACCAGATGAGGGCGAGGGAGACGTAATAGGTGCCGTGCAGGAGCGTGTGCGCCTGGTCGTAGGTCAGCCGGACGCGCGGGGCGAGCAGGATGAGAAGGCTCATGCGGGTCATGGCCCCGAGCCAGACACCGAGAAGCCAGATCAGGGCGTTATCGATCACATGGGCCGGGGCCCGTCGTGGCAGGCCGGCGGAGGGAGCGAACGTTCCCGTCTCGGCGACCACCACGCCGCGGCGGGCCGGCCGGCCGTTTGGCCTGTAGGGCACGCTGCAGTGTGGGCAGACGCGGGCCTCCTCCGCCAGCGAGCCGGCGCAGATGACACACTGCACAGACACACCTCCGGGCGTCATTGTCCGGCAGGTACTTCCGCGCGTGGCGTGCCTCTACGACGCCGTGGCGCCTACCGAGCCGCTCAGGTGGCCAGCAGGATACCGAAGAGCACCACCGTCACCACGAATTGGATGAGCCAGCCCACCACGACCGTGGCGATGGCGCGGCCCGTGTCGAAGTCCATGGCGGCGCGCACGGCGATGACACCGGCCACGAGCTGCCAGATGCCGACGACAAGGGCAATCAGCGCGCCGAGCACGGGGATGAAGGTGAAGACGCGCAGCACGCCGGGCGCGTGGCTAAAGCCGATGGTGCGCAGCATCTCGCCCGGTGTGACGCGCGTCTGCTCGGTCTTGAAGAGGGTGGTGCCCACCCAGTACGTCAGGTACGACCAGATCACCCAGCCGATAACGGCCAGGGCGATGCTTAGGAGTGCCGCCCCGATGCCGCGCGCCGATGGGCTGCTGATTAGGGTGGCGATGGCGCCGGCGACGGCGGCGATCAGCACCACCTGCGCCGCCTGGCCGGTGGCGGCGCGGTCGCGTTCGACCTCCTCGTACAGGCTTTCCTGGAGCTGGGCAGCACGGATCATGCGGCCGATGAGTCCGCGGTCGTAGGAGGTGACCATAGCGCTCCCCCGATGCGTGCTTGCCGCCCAGTATAGGGGATACCTGCGCCGGTTCGAATGTCGGATCGGCAGCGCAGGCGGGGCGGCGATCGGCGAGTTTTCGCGTGGTCCGCGTGCCATCGGGGGTGGGAGGGACGGGGCCGCCCCGGCCCTGCCAAGGCGGCCCGTCGGCGGGCTCAGGCGGTGACCATGTGCTGGCTCACGAGAAAGGCGCGCACGTCCTCTACCGTGTTGAATACGCGCGAGCCGATAGCGTCGATGGCGTCGATCACCTCGTCGCTGGCGTCGTCCTCGTAGGCCAGATCGATCACGTCGGCGCGCTCGACGCGCCCGTGCGTTTCGTAGGCGGCGCGGACGTACGGCTCGATCTGGGACCAGGAAACGGGCATGCACCACTCCTCTGCACAGATACCTCTAGTGTGCGCGCTTCCGCCGTCGTGGTCGAGCGCCCCGGCGGCGGCTCGTTGTCTTCGGCTAACCTTGACAACCCTCTTGTAAGCTGGCTACAATACCAGCGTTAGCACTCTGGTTGAGAGAGTGCTAAGCGGGCCGGTACGGAGTCGAGTTGTGGCGCTCACGGAACGGCGAGCCGCGATCCTGCGGCTGATCATCAGCGACTACATCGAGACGACGCAGCCGGTGGGCTCGGAGAACCTGGTGCAGCGGCACCGGCTGGAGCTCTCCTCGGCCACGATCCGTAACGAGATGGCGCGGCTGGAGGAGGAGGGGTACATCACCCATCCGCATACCTCCGCCGGCCGGGTGCCGACGGATCGCGGCTACCGATACTACGTGGAGATGTTGATGGGCGAGCCGGAGCTGCCGCCCGAAGAGAAACTGCGTATCCTGCACCAGTTTCACCAGGCGACCAGTCACGTGGCCCAATGGCTGCAACTGGCGGCCGCCGTCCTCTCGCAGACGGTGCGCAACGCCGCCGTGGTGACGGCGCCGCGAGTGAGCCGCGCCCGGCTCAAGCACCTGCAGCTCGTGGCCCTGCGTGACCACACCGCGCTGCTGGTGGTGGTGACGGAGGACGTCAAGGTCCGGCAGCAGGTGCTCTCCTTCCCGGAGCTGGTCACGCAGGAGGAGCTGACGCGGCTGACCAACCGGCTCAACGCCCAGTGGGCGGGCCTGGGCATCGAGGCGATCCGCGCCCGCCTGCCGGAGCTGGGGCCGTGGGAGGAGACGGTGGCGCTGGGCGTGCTGGACATCCTCGAGGACGAGGAGACGGACCTGTTCGCCGACGCGCAGATCGAGGGCGTGCGCAACGTCCTGGAGCAGCCGGAATTCTCGAAATCGACCAAGGCGCTCCAAGTGCTGGAGGCCCTGGACGAACACAACTTGGCCCGGGCGATCCCGGCCGAGGCCGTGCGCAACGAGGGCGTGACAGTGATCATCGGCGGTGAGAACCGGCCGGACGCCATGCGCGAGATGAGCCTGGTCCTCACCGGCTACGGCACCCGGCGCGGTGCGCGCGGCATGCTGGCCGTGCTGGGGCCCACGCGCATGCAGTACTCGCGGGCCATCGCCACCGTGCGCTACATGGGCTCCGTCATGTCCGAGCTGTTGCAGCGGCTGTACGGCGAGAGTAACTGAGACGGTACTCCGAACCGGCGACGACGCCGGCATAAGGATGGGGTATGACGAACGAGCACAACCAGGAGCGCGCCGCACCGGAGGGCGCGCCGCAGAACGACCAGCCGGGAACGGACGACACCGAACCCCGCACCGGCACCGAGACCGAGACCATCGAATCACTGCGCGCCCAGCTCGAGGAAGAGCGCAACCGGGCGGAGGCCTTTCTCCGCAACTGGCAGCGCGCGGCCGCGGACTTCCAGAACTATAAGCGTCGCGTGGAGGAGGAGCGCCAGCGCAACACCCTTTACGCCAACCTGGCGCTCGTGCTGAACATGCTCCCCATCTACGACGACCTCTGCCGGGCGCTGGAGAACGTCGACGCCTCCATCGCCGGGTCGGCGTGGGTGGAGGGGGTGCGCCAGATCGCGCGCAAGTTCCAGGGCGCCCTGGAAGCGAGCGGGGTCAAGGAGATCCCGGCGGAGCCGGGCATGGACTTCGACCCCAACCTGCACGAGGCCGTGGCTCAGGACGAGGGCGAGCCGGGCAAGATCGTGCGCGTGCTGCAAAAGGGCTACACGATGAGCGATCGGGTCATCCGCCCGGCGATGGTCACCGTCGGTCGGCATGACTGAGCCGGCGGCGGGCGCCTGGCGCGCCGGATCGTGCCTCACCGAGACTGCTAAGGAGTATAGGGTACCGCAATGGGAAGGGTAATCGGCATTGACCTCGGCACCACCAACAGCGTGATGGCCGTGATGGAGGGCGGCGAGCCCGTCGTGATCCCCAACGCCGAAGGCTCGCGGATCACCCCCTCGGTCGTCGCCATCAGCCGCTCCGGTGAGCGCCTGGTCGGCCAGGTGGCCAAACGCCAGGCGATCACCAACCCCGAGAACACGATCTTCTCCATCAAGCGCCTCATGGGTCGCAAGTTTGACGACCCGGAGGTGCAACGGACCATGAAGCTGGTCCCGTACAAGATCGTGCGGGCGCCCAACGGGGACGCCCACGTCGAGATGGGCGGCCGCGTCTACTCACCGCCCGAGATCTCGGCCATGATCCTGCAGAAGCTCAAGGCCGACGCCGAGGCATACCTGGGTGAAAAGGTCACCGAGGCGGTGATCACCGTCCCCGCGTACTTCAACGACGCGCAGCGCAACGCTACCAAGGACGCCGGCCGCATCGCCGGCCTGGAGGTGCTGCGCATCATCAACGAGCCCACGGCTGCCTCGCTGGCCTACGGCCTCGACAAGAAGAACGACGAGGTGATCGCGGTCTACGACCTGGGCGGCGGCACCTTCGACATCTCCATCCTGGAGATCGGCGAGGGCACCTTTCAGGTGAAGGCCACGAACGGCGATACGCACCTGGGCGGTGACGACTTCGACCAGCGCATCATCGAGTGGATCCTGGAGGAGTTCCGCAAGGAGCAGGGCATCGACCTGCGCAACGACCGCCCGGCCATGCAGCGCCTCAAGGAGGCGGCCGAACGGGCCAAGATCGAGCTCTCCAGCGTGGGCCAGACCGAGATCAACCTGCCGTACATCACGGCAGACCAGAGCGGGCCCAAGCACCTGCTCATGACCCTCACCCGGGCCAAGCTCGAGCAGCTCGTGATGGACCTGGTGGAGAAGACGCTCGGCCCGTGCCGCCAAGCGTTGCAGGACGCGGGCATCACCGCCGCGCAGGTGGATGAAGTGGTGTTGGTCGGCGGCCAAACGCGCATGCCGCTGGTGCAGGAGAAGGTGCGCCAGTTCTTCGGCAAGGAGCCGCACAAGGGCGTCAACCCGGACGAGGTGGTGGCCATCGGCGCGGCCATCCAGGCCGGCGTGCTCAAGGGTGAGGTGAAGGACGTCCTGCTGCTGGACGTGACGCCGCTCACCCTGGGCATCGAGACGCTCGGTGGCGTGATGACGCCGCTTATCCCACGCAACACCACCATCCCGACGTCCAAGAGCCAGATCTTCAGCACGGCAAGCGACAACCAGACCAGCGTGGAGATCCACGTGCTGCAGGGCGAGCGGCCGCTGGCCAAGGACAACAAGTCGCTCGGCCGCTTCATCCTGGACGGCATCCCGCCCGCGCCGCGCGGCGTGCCGCAGATCGAGGTGACGTTCGACATCGACGCCAACGGCATCCTGACCGTCTCGGCGCGGGACAAGGCCACCGGTCGGGAGCAGAAGATCACCATCCAGGCCTCGTCCGGCCTCACCAAGGAAGAGGTGGAGCGCCTGCGCCGCGAGGCGGAGCTGCACGCCGCCGAGGACGCGCGCAAGCGCGAGGAGATCGAGCTGCGCAACCAGGCGGACAGCCTGGCCTACACCGCGGAGCGCACCCTGCGCGAGTACGGCGATAAGGTGCCGGCGGACCTGCGCACCGAGGTGGAGCGCAAGGTGCAGGAGCTGCGCACCGCCCTGCAGGGCACGGACGTGGACGCTATCCGCCGTGGCATGAGCGCCCTGTCCGAGGCTGTGCAGAAGGTCGGCGCGGCCATGTACTCGGCGCAGGGCGCTGCGGCCGGCGCCGGCGGCCCGGGCGGCGGGCAGCGGCCACCGGATGACGGCACCGTCGAGGGCGAGTTCCGTGAGGTGTAGCCCGCCCAGCGGGCGACCACCGGCCCGGGTGAGCCGTGTCAATGGTGTGACCCGTACGGTGGGTGCGTGAGCGGGC
The DNA here is from genome assembly GCA_042408665.1 of Dehalococcoidia bacterium. Lineage (GTDB taxonomy): Bacteria > Chloroflexota > Dehalococcoidia > CAUJGQ01 > CAUJGQ01 > CAUJGQ01. The sequence goes on along the minus strand of JBHOQW010000249.1, from coordinate 14,563 downwards.
CGGACGCACAGGCCCCCGGTTCCGTAATGGAGCCGGGGGCCTGGTGCTCTATACTGACGGCGTGAGGCTGCCCTCCCGTCTCGGCCTGGCGCTCGTCCTCGCGGCGGTGGCCGTCGTCTACGCCCCCACCCTCAACGATTACTTTGGCGGGGACGACTTCCTCGTCATCGGCCCTGTGAGCCGCTTCGGCGCCTGGGAGTTGGTCTGGCGCTCCTTCCTGATGCGGGACGACATCCCCTACTGGCGGCCGCTGGTGTCGCCGCTGTACGCGCTGGTGGTGCACGGCTTCTGGCTGCGCCCGGAGCCCTACCACCTGGTGGTGCTCGGCCTGCACCTGCTCAACGTTAGCCTGCTCGTTGCCCTGGCGACGGCGCTCACCGGGCGGCGCGGCGTGGGCCTGGTGGCCGGCCTTCTGTTCGGCATCCACGCCGCGCACACCACCACGGTGGCGCAGATCTCATCCATGGTGGAGCTGTTCAGCGTCGTCTGGTACCTGAGCGCGGTGCTGTGCGCCATCCGCTTTGCGGCCACCGCGGCGGACCAGGGCCGGCGCAGGAGCCGATGGTACGCGCTATCCCTGACGGCATTTGTGCTGGCCCTGCTCAGCAAGGAGTCCACCGTGTCGGCCGTGGCCGTGATCAGCGTGTGGTGGTGCCTGTCCCTGTTGCGCCAGCGCGGGCTGCGCTGGTTGGCGGCACGGCTGCTCCCCTTCTGGCTGCTGGCCGTCCCCTACACCGTTTTCACCTACCTGGCGGATACTGACGACCCGACCGGCATCGCACGCCACATGTACTTCCCCGGTCTGCACGTGCTGCCCAACCTGTGGTGGTTCCTCGCCCGGTTGGCGCTGCCGCTTGCCCCGGGGCACGGCCCACACGTCGCCCAGGCGTCAGCCGGGGCAGGCGCGCTGCTGGCGTCGCTTTTGGGTTGGGCGCTCCTGCGCGGTCGGCGCGAAGTGCGCTTTCTGGTGCTGTGGACGGGCATCGCCCTTATGCCGCTCGCGCCGTGGCGCCCGGAGCTGTTGCTTGGTCGCTTCACCTATCAGGCGGCGGCGCCGTACTGCGTGCTGCTGGCGCTGGCGGGTCACCGGTTGGTGCGCTGGCTCGCCGGCGCGAGCGGCCGGGTCGCGCCGTGTCTGCCTGCGGCGGGGCGGGAGGCGCTCCTGGGCGGGGCGCTGGTCGTGGTGGCCGCGGCGCTCCTAGCGGCGCTTACCGTGGCGCAGAACCGGGAGCGGACACGCGAGGGCGACACGTACCGCCTGCTGGTCACCGCGCTGCGGCGTGAGGTGCCGCTGCCGCCCGCACAGGAAACCGTCGTGCTGATGGACGGGGTGTGGCCGGGGCCGTTCCACGCCCTCTACCTGGACGCCGTGGCGGAGACGCTGTACGGCCGTGGGCGGGTGCGTGTGGTCAACGTGGCGCCGGGCGAACCGCTCCCCGTGGCGGACGGACCGGCGGTGTACCTGCGCTACATCGCCGGGGGCCTGGTGCGCGAGGCTCGATGACTATAGCCCAAGCTTGCCCGGGTTGAGGATGCCGTGCGGGTCCAGCGCCCGTTTGATCGCGCGCATGACCTCCAGTCCGGCGCCGTGCTCGCGCGCCATGAGGTGGGCGTAGCGGATGCCGGCGCCGTGTACGTATTCCATTGTGCCGCCCAGGTCCTGCGCCAGCATCAGCGCCTCGTCCACCGCGCCCACCACCATGTCGAACTCGGCCGGCGTGCTCGTGGACCGGGTGATGGCCACGGAGAGCAGCTCCGGCCCGTACCACAGGCCCCACTCGCGCACCTGGATACCGCGCGACTCGAACAGCGCCGTGCAGCGACGCACGTATTCCACGACGCGCGACGGCGGCAGGGCCACGTGCAGGTAGTCGAACACGCTGCTGCCCGGCTCCCCGGGCATCGGTTCGGCCCGTTCCAGGCGGCGCCAGGCCTGGATCTGCTCGGCGGTCACGTGGCGGTTTTCCCAAAAGTCCCGCGCCGCCTCCTCACCGACGTTCACCCCATGGTGGTGCCGACAGATCGCCTCTGCCCGCGGCGCCAGGGCTTCGACCTCCTCCGCCAGCCCCTCAAAGCCCAGGTACATGCGGCCGCTGCCCTGCGGCGGGGCGCCGAAATCGAGCACGGTGGGCGCGAGCCCCAACCGGAACATCTCATGCGCCGCGGCGAACCCGTGCTCAAATGAGGGGAACTCAAACGCTAGCAGGACGCGCCGTTCCGGCAGGGGGAAGGCTCGCAGCGTTGCCTCCGTGATCACACCCAGCACGCCTTCGGCCCCCGCCCACAGGTGGTGCAGGCGTGGGCCGGTGGACGAGCGCGGCACAGGCCGGGTGCGGACCACCATGCCGCTGGGCAGCACCGCGGTCAATCCGAGCACCTGATCGGCTATGGAGCCGTAGCGGCCACCGCGGTAGCCGAGGCTGTTGGTGGAGATGGCGCCGCCCACCGTGGCCACGGGGTAGGTCCACGGGTCGTGGCCGAGCATGAGCCCGTGCGGGGCCAGGGCCGCGCCCACGTCCGCCAGGACGGCGCCGGCTTCCACCTTGACCGAGCGGTCGTCCACGGATATGGCGAGCACCCGGCGCATGGCGCGCATGTCCAGCACGATGGCCGGCTTGAGGCACAGGGCGCCACCCATCAGCCCCGTGCCACCGCCGTGCTCGACGACCGGTACGGCCAGCTCATCCGCCACGTGCAGCACGGCGGCGACCTCCTCCGTGCTCTGGGGGAGGACGGCGGCCAGCGGGATGGCCGGCACGGCAGGCGGCAGGCGGAAGGCACGACGGCGCCGGAGCTGGTCGCGCGCCAGGTCCTCGAGGTAGGAAGGGTCGGTGAGAATCCGGTCCGGCGGGAGCACCGCGCGCAGATGGTGGAGCACCTGGTGCGGCTGAGTCTCGATCGCGTCCATACCCGCATTGTACGGCTTCTCTCCCTTGACGCCGGCCACCGGCGGGCGCTAGGAGTGGGGGAGGCGTGCCGGACGCCGTACACGGGGTGGGAGCAACGCTGGGGGGCCGCATGGGCGCTGAGTGTAAGCGCCGAGCGATGACGGCTGCCGGATTCAGCACTCGGCCTGAACGGCCAGGGGTGAGGGGATGACACGGGTGAAGGCGTACGTCCTCATCGTTACGGACCCGATGCGGACCAAGGAGGTCTTCGAGCAGCTCAGGCAGGTCCCGCAGATCGTCGAGCTGCACGAGGTGATGGGCCCGTACGACATCGTGTGCGAGATCGAGGCGACGGACCTGACGGAGATCCCCCCCATCCTCGGCGAGCGGATCCGCCGCATCCCTGGGATCGAGAGCACCACGTCGCTGGTGACGTTCCCGGAGCCATAGCTTGGCGGGTCAGGCGGGCTCGGCCGGCCGCAGGAGCCAGCCCAGGAGTCCACGCCGTTTGCGCGCCGCGCGTTCGGTCCAGCGCTGGGCGCGACGTTCGGCCTCGGCCATGATCTCCTCTGCCTGCTTGGCCTGCCACTCCGCCACCCGCTTCTGCACCAGGCGGGTGAGCAGTTCGCGGTGGTTGATGGCGGCGTCCTCGTAGTGGGGGGCCAGGTCCATGGCCTTCTGGAACAGCGCCAGCGCCTCCTCGATGTTGCCGATGAGCAACTGGTCGATGCCCTGGCGGTTGAGCTTGACGGCCTCCTCCGGAATGTCCGGCGGTGGTCCCCACGTCAGCACGACCGGGCGGGCGTTGCCGTTGGGCACCACCGCGGTGGGTACCATCGCGGGCGGCACCATGCCCGGCGGCGGCACCATCTGCGGCCCCGGCCCGAGCCGGGGCGGTGGTCCCTGGGGCACATAGTCGACCGGCACCGGGCGGGGCGCCGCGGCGCGGGCGCGGACCGGGCGCGAGGTCGTCTCCACCTCCTCCGCGCGCTCTACCAGGCGTGGGGCCAGGCGCGCGGCCTGGTTGGCCCGGAGGTTGGCCGCCGCCTCTTCCAGAAAGTCGTGGATCTGCGTCCACGCCTCGCGCAGCGCCGCTTCGCTACCGGCCGGCCCGGTGATGAGCCCGATGCGCGCGTCGGCCAAGGCCTGCCGCAAACCTCTGGCCTCCTCCTCGGAGGACAGGCGGTCGAACACGCCGTAGGCCAGCAGGACCGGCATGGTAACCCGGTCCAGCACGGAGAAGCTGTCCGCGTTCAGGAACGCCTCGTACAGGCGGGCGGCCGTTGGGCCGTCCACCGTGCGCGCCATCTGGCCGCCCAGTTCGCTGGCCTCGAGGTCGTCATCGACGAGGGTGCGCGCCAGTGCGCGCAGGCCGGCGCGCGGCCGGCTGTGCAGCGTGTGCAGCAGCATGGCGCTGCCCGGCCCCTTCAGCGGCCGCAGCGCCGGGTCGATGAGCACCAGGCGCAGCACACGGTCGGGGCGCACGCCGGCGACGTGGACCGCCAGCGGCCCGGATTCGCCCATCCCGACCAGCACGGCCTTGTCCACGCCGGCGTCGGTCATCACGGCCAGCACGTCGTCGACCATGGCCTCCATGGAGATGTGACCCGGCCGACGCTCTGATTCGCCGGTACCGCGGCGGTCGTGCACCAGCACGCGGTACGCGCGGGCGATCTGGGCGATGAAGCTACGGTGTTCGGCGATCGCGTCCTCCATGGCCGTCCAGAACGGCTGCAGCACGAAGACCGGTAGCTCCCCATGTCCGAGCGCGCGGTAGGCAATACGGGCATCGCCGCTGTCCACGTACCGGGTGGTGCCGGCGGCCGGCACGGTGGCGGAGCGGTGGGAACGTGCAGCACGGCTCACGGGGCGGCCCCCCTCTCCTACCCGCGCGAGAGCAACGAGATGCGCTGCCACCACGCCCGCCGGCGGGTGCGGAACAGCTCGCGCACCGGCTCCAGAAGCTCCTCCCGGCGCATGGGACGGGAGCGTGGCAGCTCGGAGGCGGGGTGTGTCATGGGGTTGGGGCGCAGTCCGCCCAGAATGCGCCCCAACCGGGGCGGCGCGGACGGCGGTGCCGGCTCAGCGGTGGACGGGGGCGCGGGCGCGGCCAAGTCGCTCGACCGCGCGGGCTCGCGCTCCCGCGGACCGGCGCTCGCTTCGCCCTCGTGCCGGCGCAATGCCGCCTGCAGCGCGGCACGGTCGCGGTTCGCCTCTTGCAACAGGGTGGTCAGGCGCTCGAGCGTTTTGGTCAGCCGATCGACCTGCTCCTGGAGCTGAGCCGTGCGAGAACGGGGCAGCACCCCGGTGTCGCCGGCCGGCATCTGCGGCAGGCGCACGCGGGTGACGACGCGCCCACCGTACTTGACGGTTTCCGCGTCCAGCTCCCCGTCGGCGATCATGCGCCAGATCGTCCAGCGGGAGACACCGAGTTGGCGGGCCGCCGCCGTCACGCTGAGCAGGGGCGCTCCGGCCGAGCCGGCGGGGCCGGGACGCCGGGCCGTGCCGTGAGGACGATCTCCCGGCGATGGAAGGCCGGCAGGGTGGCGGTGGTCAGGCTGCTGAGCGGCTACCATGCTGAGTCCCCCTATCTCGGTGTATCGGCCGTCACCAGGGGGTGGATAAGCGACGGCGGGCGGGAACTGGCCGCCGGGGCGGGCACCGACCGCGCGGTCGGCGGTGGAGATGGTCAGAACGCGCGCCGCGCGGCCTGTACGAAGGCGCGCACGCGCTCGTGGTCCGTGCTGCCGTCCGGGCGCTCCACGCCCGTGTGGGTGTCCACGGCCCAAGGGCGCACCTGGCGAATGGCTTGGGCCACGTTCTCGGGTGTCAGTCCGCCGGCCAGGATCACGGGAACCGGCACGCGTGCGACGATACGGCGGCTGATCGACCAGTCATGGGTCCGACCGGTGGCGCCGCGCCGTCCGGTGGCTGGGTCGTAGGAATCGAGGATGAGGGCATCGGCGTGGGCGGCGAGGGCTGCGGCCTCGTCGATTGCCGCCTCGCCGGTCACGCTGACGGCCAGGATGACCTTCACGCCGGGCAAGGCGGCGCGGATGGCGGCCACCTCGGCCGGGTCCGGCCGGGCGTGAAGCTGCACGGTGGATACGCCCAGGAAGCGGCAGAGCGGCACCACGGCCGCGGCCGCGGTGTGGTAGGTGATAAGCACCGGGGTGATGAGCGGCGGCAGGGCGCGAATAATGGCACGGGCGCGGTGCTCGTCCAACCCGTTGTGTGGCCCGTCCGGCAGACCGAGGGTGAAGCCGATGGCGTCCGCGCCCGCCTGCTCGACGGCAAGGGCGTCATCGAAGGTGGAGATACCGGCGATCTGGACGCGCACCACGCGTGACGCAATCATTGCACCAACGCCGCCCGCACCTGCGGTGGAATGGGAATCGGCGCCCGGTCCTTCAGGAAGATCTGCACCGTGCGCCCGCTGGCGATGGGGGTGCCGTCCCGCTCCACCTCGTAGGCGAAGACGAGGGTGCGCGTGCGCACCTCCTCCACCCGCGTGTGCACGGTGAGCAGGTCGTCGAAGTAGGCGGGGGCGTGGTAGCGGCAGCTTGCCTCCAGCACCCCCATGGTGATGCCCTCGGTGCGCAGGAGATCGGCGAGCCCGGTGCCGAGCTGGCGTAGGTGCTCGTGCCGGGCCACGCCGAAATAGGTGAAAAAGTTGGCGTAGTAGACGCTGCCCAACAGGTCGGTCTCGGCGTAGCGGACGCGGATATGCGTGGTCGTGGTGCGTGGCACCGGGCCTCCCCTCCATCGGCCATCCTATCGGATGCGCCGGCCGGGCTGAAGCCGAGCGGTGGGCGATCCTTGACCCTCAGGTGAGGACGCGTCAGACTGAGCCCGCAACGCACAGGAGGCCAGAGCATGGGCAACCGCCTGGAAGGGAAAGTCGCGGTCGTCACCGGCGCGGGGCGCGGGATCGGTCGCGGGATCGCGCTGCTCATGGCGCAGGAGGGCGCGCGGGTTGTCGTCAACGACTACGGGGTGAATGTGGACGGCACGCAGCCGTCCGAAGGGCCGGCCGCCGAGGTGGCGGAAGAGATCCGCAAGCTGGGCGGGCAGGCGGTCCCCAACTTTGACACCGTGGCCACGGTGGAAGGGGGCGAGCGCATCATCAAGCAGGCGCTGGATGCGTTCGGGCGGCTGGACATCCTCGTCAACGTGGCGGGGATCCTGCGCGACCGGATGATCTTCAACATGACCCCGGAGGAGTGGGACGCCGTCATCGCCGTCCACCTCAAGGGCCACTTTTGCACCACGAAGCCGGCCAGCATCATCTTCCGCCAGCAGCGGTATGGGCGGATCATCAACTTCTCCTCCACGTCGGGCCTGATCGGGAACGCCGGCCAGGCCAACTACGGCGCGGCCAAGGCGGGCATCGCCGGCTTCACCCGGGTGGTGGCGCGTGACCTGGGGCGGTACGGCGTGACGTGCAATTACATCGCGCCCGCGGCCGCCACCCGCATGACCGCCACCGTGTCGCAGCAGGCGCGCGAGCTGCGCCAGCGGGCGGGCATCGCCACCGCCACCACGCCGCAGGGCGAGGCCGGCCCGCAGCCGCTCCAGTTGCGTGAGCCGGAGATGGTGGCGCCGATGGTGGTCTACCTGGCGTCGGACGCGGCCTGGAACATCAACGGCCAGGGCTTCCTGGTGGCGGGCGGCCAGATCTCGCTCCTGCACCAGCCGCTGCCCTACCGCACGATCTTCAAGCCGGGGATGTGGACGCTGGAGGAGCTGGAGCGGGATGTGCCCACGCAGCTCATGGCCGGCATCCCCAACCCGGCACCGCCCGCGCCGGACCTCGAGATCCCCGGCCGGCCCAAGCAGCAGGTCACGGCCTAGCGGGCGCGGCGGCCTCGCCCCGCGTCCATGGAGAGGTGGACGGGACCGCCTGGCGCGCATGCCGGCCGCGCGGCGGCCTCGCCCGCGCACCCGCGCAGAGGGGCGCGGCGGTCCCGTCTCCGGTCGACCGGCAGCATGAGCATCACCGGCCTGGACCACGTACAACTGGCGATGCCACGCGGCGGTGAAGCGGCGGCGCGCCGCTTCTACGTCGGCGTGCTGGGCATGACCGAGGTGCCGAAGCCGGCACCGCTGGCCACCCGCGGTGGCTGCTGGTTTGAGAGTCCGGGCGCGGTCGTGCACCTTGGCGTGGAGGAGGATTTCCGCCCGGCGCGCAAGGCGCATCCCGCGTTCCGGGTGGCAGACCTGGCGGCGATGCGGGAGCGGCTGCGTGCCGCGGGTGCACCGGTGATCGATGACGCCTCCTTGCCGGATGTGCGCCGGCTCTACACGGCGGATCCGTTTGGTAACCGGATCGAGATCATCCAGGAGGGCGACGGGTTCGCGCAACGCGGCGCCGTGGCGTGGCGGCCCGCGGTCGGTCTACCCGGCGCGGTCCCGTGAGGTGAGCGCGCGCACTTTGGCCAGCAGGTCGTCGAGGTCGAACGGCTTGGCGAGGAAGTCGTCGGCGCCGGCGCGGAGCGCCTCCTCGCGCGAGGCACGTCCGGCGGTGATCACCAGCACCGGCGTGGTGAGCTTCCACTCGTCGCGCAGGGCGCGGATGAAGCGCCCGCCGTCGATCACCGGCATGCGCCAGTCGAGGATGATCACATCGGGCGCGATCCCGTCCAGCGAGGCCAGGCCGTCGAACCCGTCGGGGGCGGCCAGCACCTCGTAGCCCTCGTCGGCCAGGAGGGTGGCGAGCGCGGCGCGGATGTCGTCCTCGTCCTCTACCAGCAGGATGCGTCGTACCTTCGTCACCACCACCTCGCTCCCCCTCCGGCGGCAGATGCCGTGTACGCACCCCAGTATACCGCGCCCTCGTCGCTGGCGAGGGGCCGGGCGTCGAGCTGCAAGCAATTCGCGATGGACGCTGACCCGCGGGTAACGGGGCGCCCCCAGCGCGGTGGACCGTTAGCCGGCCGGCCGGCATACTCAGGCACAGGACGTCGGAGCGGGACCGCTACCGGCCCGCATCACGCGTGAGGGGTGTCTGTGTCGTACAACAAGCCGTTACCGAAGCCCACGCCGGAGACGCAACCGTTCTGGGAGGGGTGCAAGGCCCACGAGCTACGGGTGATGCATTGCACGGACTGTGGCCACACCTACCTGTACCCGCGTCCCTTCTGCCCGCGCTGCTTCTCGGACAAGACCGAGTGGCGCCGGGCCAGCGGCCGGGGCAAGTTGCACACCTTCATGATCAACCACCGGCCCGCCCCCAACTTCGAGGCGCCGTACGTGATCGCCATCATCGAGCTGGATGAGGGCCCACGCCTCATGTCCAACCTCGTGGGCGTCGAACCTGATCCGGCGAAGCTGCGGGTCGATATGCCCGTTGAGGTGGTGTTCGAGGACGTGACGGATGAAATCACGCTGCCCAAGTTCCGGCCGGTGGCGTAGGGAGGTGTGGTGGTGAGCCTGCGATACGCAGCAGCGGTTGTCGGTGCCCAGGAGACCGACACAGTCGGCGTCATCCCGAACAAGTCGGCCATTCAATTGCACGCCGAGGCGGCGCGCAACGCCCTGCGCGACGCCGGCATCGATAAGAACGAGGTCGATGGCATCTTCTGTGCCGGCCAGTCGCCGGTGGCGGTGGCGCACTACCTGGGTATCGTGCCGCGCTACCTGGACGGCACCTCGGTGGGCGGGTGCTCGTTTCTGATCCACGTGCGCCACGCGGCGGCGGCGATCAAGGCCGGCCTGTGCAATGTGGCGCTGATCACGCACGGGGAGAGCGGTCGCTCGCGCGTGGGGATGGACCCGCGGGCGCCCAGCCCGGCCTCCATCCCCGGGCAGTTCGAGGCCCCGTACGGCGTGGCCGGCCCGCCCTCGATGTTCGGCATGGGCGTGGCGCGCTACATGGCCCGGTACGGGCTCACCGAGGAGCAGCTCGCCTACGTGGCGGTGGCGCAGCGCAAATGGGCGGCGCTCAACCCCCGTGCCATGATGCGCGACCCGATCACGGTGGACGATGTGCTCAACTCGCGCCTGATCTGCTGGCCCTTCCACCTCCTGCACTGCTGTCTGGTGACCGACGGCGGCGGCGCGCTGGTGATGGTGTCCGCCGAGCGGGCCAAGAGCATGGACCTGCCGCACAAGCCGGTCTACCTGCTCGGCAGCGGCGAGGCCTGCGAGACGCCGATGGTGAGCGGCATGGCCGATTTCACGTCCTCCGCGGCGTTCCGGGTGGCGGGCGAGCAGGCGTTCCGCGAGGCCGGCATCAGCCACTCGGACGTCGACCACCTCATGATCTACGACGCCTTTGCCCATCTGCCCATCTACGGCCTGGAGGACCTGGGCTTTGTGAAGCGGGGCGAGGCCGGGGCGTTCATCGCCGAGGGCAACACCGAGCCGGGCGGCAAACTGCCGCTCAACACCAACGGGGGCGGCTTGTCGTACACCCATACCGGTATGTACGGCATGTTCGCCATCCAGGAGTCGATGCGCCAGCTCCGCGGCGAGGCGGGTGCCCGTCAGGTAAAGGACTGCACGATCAGCGTCACGCACGGTGTGGGGGGCATGTTCGCCGCGGCCGCCACCCTGGTGTGGACGAACGAGCCGCCGAAGTAGGCGCTTGCCCCGCGGCGCACCGTCCGCCGGCCCGCGCCACATCGGTGCGGGCCGGTGTATGCTCTGAGCGACGCGCCAGCGTGTCCCCGCCCGATCTGCCGCCGGACGAGACCACGATGTCGTTCGTGCTCCTTCTGACCGTGGCCGGCGCCGTGGCCCCCGCCGTGTTCCTGTTGCACTACGTGTACGCGCGCGACAAGTATGAGCGCGAGCCGCTGGCCCTGATCGTGCGCGTCTATCTCGTCAGTTTCCTCACCGTCATCCCGGCCATGGTGCTCGAAGCGGCCGGCATCGCGGTGCTGCAGGGGCTGGGTGCGCAGGCGGTCATCGCCGCGGGACTGATGGCGTTCGCGGTGGTGGGCACGATAGAGGAGGGGAGCAAGTTCCTGTTCCTGCGCTGGCTCGCCTTTCGCCGGCCCGAGTTCAACGAGCCGTACGACGGCATCATGTACGCCGTGTCGGTCGGCCTGGGCTTCGCCACCGTCGAGAATATCGGCTACGTGTTTAGCGCCCCGGACCTCCTCGGCCGCGTGGGCCTGATCGTGATCCGCGCGCTGCTAGCGGTGCCGGCCCACGCGCTGATGGGCGTCATCATGGGCTATTACGTGGGCCGGGCCAAATTTGTCCCGCACGCTCCGGAGCGTCGTCGGCTGCTGTGGCTGGGCTTTCTGTGGCCCGTGTTCGCGCACGGGGTGTACGACTTTCCCCTGCTCGTGTTGGTGAGTGAACCGGCGCCGGGCGTGGCGCTGGCGGCGCTGGTGGCGGTGCCCGTGGTGATCGGCGCGTTGTGGGTCGTGGGAGTGCGGTTGATCCGCCGGGCACAGGCGCTGAGCCCGTTCAAGCGCCCCAGCCCCCTCCTCAACCCGCTGGCCGCCGTCAGCCGCGCCTACCGCTTCTGTGCCCAGTGCGGCGCCCGCGCCCAGAGCACGGACGCCTTTTGCGCCGTGTGCGGTACCCACTTGCGCCCGCCTCTCTCCGCTAGGGAGGGCGGGACCAACCAGGGGGCCGGCTGTGGCGGGCGCCGGGTACGCTGAACCCACATGACCGTCATGCCGGACGTGAGAGCGACGATGATGCACGAAGAGGCGAAGAAGACCGTCTTGCGGATGTTCAACTACGTGCTGGTGGTGGTGACGGTGCCGGGGCCGGACGGCGGCCACGGCTACACCGCCAACTGGGTGGCGCAGGCGTCGTTCGAGCCGCCGATGGTGACCGTCACGGCGGAGAACGACAGCAAGGCGATCGGTTTGCTCCGTGCGCACCGGGTGTTCGCCGTCAACGTGCTGGCGAGCGGGCAGCGAGACCTGGCCGGGCAGCTCGGCCGGCGCTCGCGCACCCACCCGGACAAGTTCCGCGGGGTGGCGACGGAACTGGGCGTCACCGGTTGCCCCCTGCTCATGGATGCGCTTGGGTACGTGGAGTGCCACGTGGTGGGCGAGCTACCGGCTGGCGACCACACGCTGTTTCTCGGTGAGGTCGTGGCGGCTGGGGTGCGGCGCGAGGGCGCGCCGCTCACGATGGCCGAGACCGGCTTTCGGTACTTCGGCTGAACAGGATACGATGAAAGCGTGCCCGAAGGCGGCGCGCGTCGGCCTGCCACCGTGTATACTCACACTCGACGGCATACCGATGCTGGTCTGACCATCGAACCAGTGCACCCTCGCGCGTTTGAGGTGCTGGAGCGTGACCGGGTACGTGATGCGCCGGTTTCTGATGATGTTGCCGGTCGCCTTCTTCGTCAGCTTGATCCTGTTTGTGTTGCTCAAGTTGACCCCCGGTGACCCGGTACGTATCCAGCTCGGTGAGCAGGTCACCGCTGAGAACTACCAGGCGTTGCGGCGCGAGCTCGGCCTGGACCAGCCGGCGCCGGTGCAGTACGTGAAGTGGCTGAGCCGGGTGGTGCGTGGCGATTTCGGCAAGTCGTTGCGCAACCGGGCGCCGGTGCGGGACGAGATCGCGGAGCGGCTGCCCAAGACGCTGCTCCTGGGCGGCGCCGCGTTGCTTATCACCGTGTGTGTGGCCTTTCCGTTCGGGACGCTGGCCGCCATCTTCCGCCGCTCGCCCATCGGTTTTCTGGCCACGGCCTTCACGCAGGTCGGCGTCTCGTTGCCCAACTTTCTGGTGGCGCTGTTGCTCATCTATGTGGTCTCGGCGCGCTGGGGGCTGGTACCGCCGGGCGGGTACACCCCGTTCCGCGAGGACGCCGGTGAGGCGCTCAAGCGCCTGATCCTGCCGGCCATCACCTTGAGCCTGTTCGGCGCCGCCAGCCAGACGCGGTTCATTCGCTCCGGCCTCCTGGACACCTTGCACCAGGATTACATCCGCACCGCCCGCGCCAAGGGGCTCTCAGAATGGGCGGTGATCACCCGTCACGCCCTGCGCAACGCGCTGATCCCGTCCGTCACGCTGCTTGGGTTGCAGGTGGGCACCATCCTGGAGGGGGCGTTCATCACCGAGCAGGTGTTCGCCTGGCCGGGCATGGGCCGTCTGGCGGTGCAGGCCATCGGCGCGCGGGACTACCCGATCGTGCAGGCGGTGGTCCTGATCGCGGTGTTCGCGTTCATGTTTGCCAACCTGATCGTCGACATTGCCTACGCCTATCTGGACCCAAGGATCAGCTATGCACGACGTTGACACCGCCACGCTTGCCGCCCCTCCGGCTGCCCTCGGGCTGCGCGGCGGCACGCGCGCCCGGCGCTACGCGCGCTGGTGGATGCGCCACCCCCGCCTGCTGGTGTTCAGTTTGGTGATCCTGGGGATGGTGGCCGTGGGCGCCGCCGCCCCCGTGCTGGCGCCGACCGACCCGATCCAGACCCATCCCGCCCAGGCCTTGCAGGCTCCCTCGCGGCGCCACCTCCTGGGCACCGACAATCTGGGCCGGGATGTGCTCAGCCGCGTGATCTACGGAGCGCGCATCTCCCTGGCGGTGGCGGTGATCGCCGTCAGTATCGCCTTGGCCGGCGGTGTCACGATGGGTCTGGCCGCCGGCTACCGCGGCGGCTTGATCGACCATCTGTTCAGCCGCTTCATCGACGCCTTGCTGGCCTTTCCCGGCATCCTGTTGGCGCTGGCCATTACCAACGCCCTAGGGCCGTCCCTGCGCAACGCGATGGTGGCCGTCGGCATCCTCGGCATCCCGGCCTACTTTCGCCTCACGCGCGGGCAGGTGCTGCAGGCGCGCGAGCAGGAGTACGTCACCGCCGCCCGGGTGCTGGGCGCCTCCCACGCCCGCATCATCCGGCGCCACATCCTGCCAAATATCGTCAACCCGCTGATCATCGCCGCCTCGCTGGCGAGTTCGGGCGCCATCCTGGCGCTGGCGGCGCTGAGTTTTCTGGGCCTGGGCACCCAGCCGCCGCAGCCGGACTGGGGCTCCATGATCCTGCTGGGCGCGACGTACCTGTCCAAGGCGGACTGGCTGTGGCTCGGTCCGGGCGCCGCCATCTTCCTGACCGTGTTCTCGTTCTACATGCTGGGGGACGCCTTGCGGGACGCGCTCGACCCGCGGCTGCGCAACCGCTGAGCGGCTGGTAGAACTATTCGTCACGGAGGTGCGGGCAGAGTCCAGACGTCGACCTCAGAGGTCCCTGCAGGGCACACGTGCGGCAACCGTGCAGCAACGAGGAGGGAACCAGCAATGTTGGAGCCAACCAGCTACTGGGCACGACGCATGCGGCGACGCCGGTTCCTGGGCACCCTCGGCTGGGGGGCCACGGCGGCGGCCATCGCCATCGCCTGCGGCGGTGGGAAGAAGGAGGAGGCCAAGGGCGCGGCGTCCACGGGCGCCAGCCCGGCGGCGGGGGCCCAGACCGCGCCAGCCGGCGGCGCGCTGCAGATCGTGCGCGGCGGCACGCTCACCGTGGCTATGGCGCGCGACGCCACCACCTTCGACCCCACGCGCAACCAGGACGTGTACGGCTCGACGGTGCTGGCGCTGGTCGCCGAGCAGTTGTTCGAGATCGACAAGGACGTCAACACCGTCGGCCGGGTGGTGGAGAAGAGCGAAAACCCGGAGCCAAACGTTTACGTCTGGACGCTGCGGCGCGGCATCAAATTCCAGGACGGCAGCGACCTCACCGCCGAGGCGGTGA
>JBHOQW010000247.1:0-20759 GCA_042408665.1 Dehalococcoidia bacterium | reverse complement strand
ACGCTGCTGACCAGGAGGCAGGCCACGAGCTGGGGGAAGGGGAGCGCGGTGGTGTCGAACACGCCCTGGAGCACCGGGAGGTAGACCACCGCCAGTTGGAGGACGGCCGTCAGCGCTGCCGCGCCGAGCAGCGCGGGGTTGGAAGTCAGCCCCAGCGTGAACAGCGAGTCGCGCTCCGAGCGCACGGCCAGTACATGGCCCATCTGCGCCAGGGATAGCGTGGTGAAGATCATCGTTCGCCACGTGTCAACGCCTTGCTGCCAGAGCACGTAACCCGGCACCAGCGAGACTAGCGCCAGCACCACCCCCACCCAGAGGATGTGCTGGCCCAACCCGCCGGCAAACAGCGGCTCACGCGGCGGGCGCGGCGGGCGGCGCATGGTATCGCGTTCGGCCGGCTCCACGGCCAGCGCCAGGCTGGGCAGCCCGTCGGTGACGAGGTTGATCCACAAGATCTGCAAGGGCAGCAGCGGGAGGGGCATCGCTAGGAGCGAGGCCAGCAGCATCACCCCGATCTCACCCGAGTTGCCCGCCAAGGTGTAGCGCACGAACTTGCGAATGTTGTCGTAGATTACCCGCCCCTCCTCCACGGCCGCGACGATGGTGGCGAAGTTGTCATCCAGGAGCACCATGTCCGCCGCCTCCTTGGCGACGTCCGTGCCGCTGATGCCCATCGCCACACCGATGTCGGCGCGACGCAGCGCAGGGGCGTCGTTGACACCGTCGCCGGTCATGGCCACGATGTGGCCCCGCCGCTGGTAGCCCTCGACGATGGTGAGCTTCTGCTCCGGCGCCACGCGGGCGAAGACCGAAACGTCCTCCACCACGCGGCTGAGATCCTCGCCGGTCATCTCCGCCAGCTCGCGCCCGGTGATGATACGGCCGTTGGTCGCGATCCCGACCTGCCGGGCGATGGCCCGCGCGGTGAGCGGGTGATCACCGGTGACCATCACCGGGCGGATGCCGGCGGTACGGCAGGTGAGCACCGCCGGCCGGGCCTCCGGCCGGGGCGGGTCGATAAGGCCCACCATGCCCAGCAAGACCAGTCCATGCTCCGCACCCTCGTCCAACGTCGGCCGCGCCATCGGGCGCCAGCCCACCCCGAGGACGCGCATCCCCTCATCCGCCAGCCGGTCATGGGCCCTCAGCACCTCCGCCCGGCGTACCGCGTCCAGCGGTTCCACGCGCCCCTCCCACCAGATGTGGGTGGCCAGGTCCAGCAGGGTATCGACCGCCCCCTTGGCGAACAGGACGAACGCGGGCGCAGGTACCCCAGCGGGCCGGGCCTGAAGCAGGCGGGCCAGCGCACCATCATCCCTCGGATCGACCGCGAGCCGGTGTAACGTGGTCATGCGCCGCCGTTCCGGGCTGAACGGGATCTCGTCCACCCGCGGCAGCACGCGCTCCAGCTCATGTTTGACCAGGCCGTGCCGCGCGGCGGCCTCCACCAGTGCGGTCTCCGTCGGGTCGCCGACGGCTTCGGGCGCGCCGTCCTCCCGTCGGTCGAACCGGGTGTCGTTGCACAGCGCCGCGCCCATCAAGAGTGGAAGCAGGTTCGACCGATCGGCTGGGTCGGCCGGTCCGTCGCGCAACGGCATGTGCCGCCGTCCCACCACGGCGGCGGTAGCCGTCATACGGTTCAGCGTGAGCGTGCCGGTCTTATCGGTGCAGATCACGGTGACCGAGCCGAGCGTTTCCACGGCGGGCAGGGTGCGGATAAGTGCCCGCCGGCGCAGCATGCGCTGGGCCCCAAGCGCGAGGGTGATAGTCACCACCGCGGGCAGCCCTTCGGGCACGGCCGCCACCGCGAGGCTCACGGCGGCGAGGAACATCAGCCGCGGCTCCTCGCCGCGCAGCAGCCCGAGCACGAACACCAGGGCCACGATCGCCACGGCGGCCAGGGACAACGCCCACGCCAACTGCGCCAGCCGCCGCTGGAGCGGCGTCGGCTCGCGCTGGACGGTCTGAAGCATACGGGCGATGCGCCCGATCTCGGTGTGCATGCCAGTGGCGACCACCACCGCCACCCCGCGCCCGCTGGTGACCGCCGTGCCGGCGTAGACCATGTTGCGGCGGTCCCCAAGTGGCAGGGCGGGATCCGTGAGCGGGCCCGTCTCCTTGGCCACCGGCACGGACTCGCCGGTGAGGGCCGCCTCCTGCACGTGCAGGCCGGCGGCCACGAGCAGGCGGCCGTCCGCCGGCACGATGTTGCCCGCCTCCAGCAGGATGATGTCGCCGGGCACCAGCTCTCGCGCCGGCACCGAGCGCACCGTGCCGCCGCGCCGCACGTGCGCCACCGGCTGGGCCATCCGCCGGAGCGCGGCGATGGCTCGCTCGGCACGGTACTCCTGAACGAACCCCAGCGCCGTGTTCAGCACCACGATGACCAGGATGGCCACCGCGTCGAGGGCGTCGCCGAGCACGGCGGAGACCGCGGCCGCCACCAGCAACAGCACCACCAGCACGGAGGTAAGCTGGTGGAGCAGGATGCGCCAGACGCTCGGTCCACTGCCGGCCGCCAGCTCGTTCGGGCCGTAGCGGGCCAGCCGACGGGCGGCCTCGTCGCCGCTGAGCCCGCTCTCGGCGTCACTCCCGGTGCGCGCCAGGG
This sequence comes from Dehalococcoidia bacterium, assembly GCA_042408665.1. Classification (GTDB taxonomy): domain Bacteria; phylum Chloroflexota; class Dehalococcoidia; order CAUJGQ01; family CAUJGQ01; genus CAUJGQ01. The sequence goes on along the minus strand of JBHOQW010000247.1, from coordinate 18,151 downwards.
CCGCGTCCGCCGTGAGACAGTGCCACGGTACCGCCGGCGCGGCCTCCACCGCGGTTCTATCGGCCATCACACCGTCTCCCCCATCCCCCTCGTGGCCTCTCCAGTGTACGGTCCTAGGTGGAGGGATGGGACCTGATCCGGGCGATGCGCCATGCCTTGAGCGGTTCCACCCACACTGTGCACACGAGCGCGAGCGCCGCGGCCACCGCCCATTGCGAAAGACTCAGCGGCGCCAGCTTGAGCAATCGCGCCAGCGGGGGGAGCAGCACCGCCAGCGGCACGCTGCCCACGCTCGCGGCCAGGATGAGCGGCAGCACGCGGTTGCCGCGCAGGGGGGCATGCCACAGGGGACGATCCGGCGCACGCTCGAGCAGCACCAGCACGCTCTGGCCGAAGATCATGGTCGCCAGGGCCAGGGCGCGTGCCTGCGGCAGCGGGGCGCCACGGTCCAGCGCGGCCAGATACAGGGCCAGCACCCCAAGGAAGAGGACCCCTCCCTCGCCCACCGCGCGGGCGAAGTCCACCGCCGTGAGCAAGCCCTGGCCCGGGCGCCGCGGCGGCCGGCGCATGAGGTCGGGCGACGCCGGATCAGCCTCGAACACCAACGAGGCGGTGGGGTGGACGATCAGTTCCAGCCACACCAGGTGCACCGGAAGCAGGAGCAACGGTTGCCCGAGCAGGGGCACCACCAGCGCCGCCAGCAGGAGGGGCGGGTGGAAGGCGATGAGATAGGCAAAGGCACGGCGCAGGTTCTCGAAGATGCGGCGGCCCTCCCGCACGGCGGCCACGATGGTGGCGAAGTTGTCGTCCAGGAGCACCATGGTGGCCGCCGCCCGTGCTACCTCCGTTCCCCGCTGGCCCATCGCCACCCCGATATCCGCCTCGCGCAGGGCCGGAGCGTCGTTGATGCCGTCCCCGGTCATGGCCACGACCTCGCCCTGCGCCCGCAGGGCGCGTACCAGGCGGTACTTCTGCTCCGGGCGGGCGCGGGCAAACACCGTGGCGCGGCGCACTAACCACGCTAGCCGGGCCTCGTCGACCGCGTCTACCTCGTCGCCGGTGACGATCGCCTGGTCACCGTCCAGCGGCAGGTCGAGGTCGGCGGCGACCGCCCGCGCGGTGGCGGGATGGTCGCCCGTGATCATGATCACGCGGATGCCCGCCGCCCGGCACTCCGCTAGCGCCTCCCGCACCGTCGGGCGGAGCGGATCGGAGAAGGCCACCAGGCCGACCAGGCGCAACGCGCGCTCGTCCGCGCGCCGCTCTCCGCTCCAGCCCATCAGGTCGCCGGCCGCGACGGCGATCACTCGCATCCCGCGGGCTGCCAGCGCGTCGTGCACGACGCGCGCCTCACGCGCGGCCGCATCATCTACGGTGCAGTGCGCCAGCATCCCCTCAATGCTCCCCTTGGCGTACACCGCGCTCCGGCCATCCCGCCGCCAGACATGGGTCACATATTTATCGATTGGATCGAACGGGTAATCCACGAGCAGCTCCCCTCGCTGCACCGCTGCCACGTCGACACCGTGCGCCGCGGCGAACCGCACCAGCGCCTGCTCCAGCGGGTCGAACGGGTGCGGCTCCGAGGCAAGCAGGGCGGCCTCGATCAGGCGCCGCGTGGCCACGGTGAGCGGCGCGTCGGCGAGATGCACTTGCCCGTCGCTTACCAGCGCGGCGACTTCCAGGTGGCCCAACGTGAGGGTGCCCGTCTTATCGGTGCAGATCACAGTGGTTGAGCCCAGCGTCTCAACGCCCGCCAGGCGGCGGATGAGCGCCCGCCGACGGGCGAGGCGCCAGGCGCCCAGGGTGAGGTAGAGCGTGAACACCATGGGGAACTCTTCCGGGATGGCAGCGATGGCCAGGCTCACGGCGGCGATCACCGCCGCGCCCCAGCCGCTCCCGCGCATCACTTCCACCGCCAGGACGCCGAGGGAGAACAGCACGGCCACCACCGCGAGCTGGGTGATAAGCCGCCGGATGAGGCGCTGTAACGGGGTGGGCGGCTGGCGGATCTCCGCCACCAGCACGCCGATCTGCCCGTACCGCGTGGCCGCACCGGTGGCGGTCACGGTGGCGATGCCACGCCCGGAGAGCACGGTCGTGCCGGCGAACACGGCGCGCGCGTCCTCGGCACCCTCCGCGGTCTTAGCGACGGGCTGCGACTCACCGGTCAGCGCCGATTCGTCCACCATCATCTGCCGGCCGGCGACGAGCAGGCCGTCAGCCGGGATGATGTCCCCTTCCTGGAGGAACAGCAGATCTCCGGGAACCACCTCCTCGGCGGGGATCACCTGGCGCCGTCCATCCCGCCACACCACGGCCTTGGGCGCGGTCAACCGCTTGAGCCGCGCCAACGTGCGCTCCGCGCGCAGCTCCAGCACCAGACTGACCAGCGCAATGGGCACCACCGCGGCCAGGCTTACCGCGGCGTCGAGGTAGTCGCGCAGCAGGAGGTACGTGGCGGCCGCCACCAGAAGGAGCACCACCATCGGGTCGGTGAGGGGATGCAGGAGCCAGCTCAGCAACACCGGCTGCCGGTCCTCCGGCACCAGTCGGTTGGGACCGTGGGCGCGCAGGCGGGTTGCGGCCTCCGCGCTGGTGAGGCTGGGCCAACCCGGTGGCGGCACCGTTGCCGTGTCAGGCATCCCTCCCTCCCGCGGTCACCGATGAACCGGGCGTTGCCGTTCCCCGTCGCACCTATCGCACGACCGCGCACCGCCGGCAGGCGGCCGCGCATTCAGGGTCGCACAACGATGGCCGCGGACCCGTCCGGCGGTCCCCACTCCCGTGACGGGCAAAACCGGACGGCGGCCCACTCATCGCCTCGTCGTGGGCGCCGCACGGTTGGGAAGTCCGCGACATTTCCCCCCAACGTCACACCATGACTTACCCGACAGCCGGCCTGACCACCACGCAGGAGAATGGAGATGACCGGCGCCGCCGGTGCCGGTCCGATGAGGAGGAGGAGCGATGAGCACCTGCGCGATCTGCCGCTTCCCGACGGTGCCGGATGACGTGGTGCTGCACGGTCCGGCAGGGCGCTGCGTGTGCCTGCGCTGTTACCTGCGCGAAGTCGGTGACCGACGCCCTATGCCCGTGCCGTTGCGGCGCCAGATTGAGGCCGTACTGGCCGCCGAGGCCGAACGGCATGAGGCTGCCATGAACGCCGGGTGGCCGTAGCGCCACCCAGCGCTCGGCTCACGTGCGTCGCCCTTCCGTCACCCCTTCCCGCTGTCGCGCCTCATCGACGGCCTGCCGTTGTCGTGCCTCCAGACGCTCGGACAGCCGCACGGGATAGCGCTGCTGTGCTTCCAGCGCCAGCAACTCCGGGGCCAGAGCGGCCATCTCTGCGCGGTGGCGGGCGCGGATCTCGGCCAGGGAGGGCCGGTGCCGCACCTCACCCGCCACCAGCACCGGCTCCAGCAGGGGCTCCCAGCCGTCACCGGGCGGGGGTTCATCGCGGGCGGCGATCACGTCCTCAACGAAGCGGCCGTCCTGTCCCCGCCGGCGCCACACCTGCTTGGCGCCCACCAGCGTCTGCTTGCCCGCGCTGAGCTTGAGCCGCGGCACCCCCTGGTACTCGACGAGCTTATACGCCATATCGAGCACCGGCGCATCGGCCGACATCCCCAGCCGCGTGCCTACCCCGTAGGCATCGATCGGCGCCCCAGCACGGGTGAGCGCGGCCAGTTCGTACTCGTCCAGGCCGCCGCTGGCCACGATCCGCACGTCATGCAGCCCCGCCTCATCCAGGATGGCACGCACGGCGCGGCTGAGATCGACCAGATCGCCGCTATCGATGCGCACCGCTACCACACGCTTGCCGCGCGCCGCCAGCTCGCGCGCTACCGCTACGGCGTGGCGCGCCCCCTGCAGCGTGTCGTACGTATCGATGAGCAGGGTGACGCCGCCAGGGAACGTCTCACCGAAGGCGCGAAAGGCCTCAATTTCAGAGGGAAACGCCTGGATAAACGAATGGGCCACCGTGCCCGCCACGGGGATGCCGTACCGTTTGCCGGCTAGCAGGTTGCTGGTGGCGGCGAAACCGGCGATATACGAGGCCCGGGCCACGGCCAGGCCAGCATCGATGCTGGGCGTGCGCCGCAGGCCAAAGTCGATGAGCGCCTTGCCGGGGGCGGCGGCCACGCAGCGGGCCGCCTTGGTGGCCACCAAGGTGGGGAAGTGGATGGCGTTGATGACCAGCGTCTCCACCAGTTGCGCCTCGATGAGCGGCGCGTCTACCTCGAGGATCGGCTCCTCGGCGAACACCACCCGCCCTTCCGGCACGGCCCACACGTTACCCGTGAAGCGCAGCCCGGCCAGAATCGGCAGGAAATCCTCGCGGATCTGGCCGGTGGCCCGCAAATATGCCAACGCGGCATCGTCGAACCGGAACGCGACGAGCCGCTCCAGCGCCTCCTCGATGCCGGCCACTACCAGAAAGGAGCGGTTGGGCGGCAGTCGGCGGATGAACAGGCTGAACACCGCCCGCTGGTTCATGCCCAGGGCCGCGTAACTGGCACCCATGGTCAGCTCATACAGGTCGGTGGTCAGGGCGATCTCCGCCGGATCTCTCACCGTGCCCCTCCAGCGTGTGGACCTCTCGCGGCACAGCTTGCCGGTTGCATCGTCGGTAGGCAAGCACCGCGCTTTGGCGCCGCTGACACCGCGTATGGGGTATTGCCGCGGACCGTTTCATCCGCTGCCTGACAGACCCGTCGGCCACGGTGCGCCATGGTGAAGGCGTCCATCACCGTGTCGCGGGTCCGAGGGCTGGGTCGCGCGATACGCCCGTCCAGGACCGACAACCACGCCGGCCGACGCGCCGCCGGCAGGCCGCGCCGCCCAGAGGCACGCCATGAACGCGCCACGACAAGCCGTCGAGGTTCTCATCGTGTACTACAGCCGCTACGGCACCGTTGAGGCGCTGGCCCAGCGGGTGGCCGAGGGGGTACGGCGCGTGCCGAACGCGCAAGCGCACCTGCTCAGGGTGGAGGACCGGCCACTTGACGAACCGCGCCCCGGTGAGGACGAGCACGCGGTGGCCGTGCGCCGGGCGGCCCTGCTTGACCGGTTGGTGGCGGCCGACGCCCTCATCGTCGGTGCCCCCTCCTACTTTGGCACCATGGCCTCGCCGGTGAAGCGCTTCTTCGAGGACGTGCTCACGGCGGCGCCGTCCTCGCACGAGCGAACGCGCCCCTGGCGCCACTATCTCCTACGGGACAAGATCGGCGCCGCGTTCACGGCCTCCGGCACACCGCACGGCGGGAACGAGCAGACGCTGCACTCGATCCTGACCCTGTTTATGCACCTGGGCATGATCATCGTCACACCCGGCCAGCAATCGCCGGTGCTGGAGAACGAGACCGCGCCCTATGGCGCCACCGCCATCAGCGGGCCGGAAGGGAACCGTCCTCCCGAGCCGCTCGATCAGGAGAGCGCGCGCAGCCTGGGCCAGCGCGTGACCGAGGTGGCGGTCTGCCTCAAGCTGGGGCGATTGGTGTGGCTGAGCGGGGTGGAGGACCTGCGCGGCGCGCTGCCCCCTTCACCGCTCGATCAGTCCCACACCCACCCCAAATTCTGGCGCCAGAGGTGAGCGATGAGGCATGCCGGCTCGCCGGCAACCGCGCCTGCCCCCGGCCACACCGGGGCGGGGGGCGAGGGGGCGCTGCTCGCGCGCGCGTTCAGGGTCATTATGTTTGACTGGGACGGCACCGCCGTGGCCAGCCGCAGCGAGGACGCCTCCGTACTGGCCGGGATTCTCACGGAGCTGCTCGCCCTCGGCGCCTGGGTGGTGGTCGTCACTGGCACCCACTTCGACAACATTGACCGCCAGCTCTGCCGCCTGATCGCGCCCCGTCATCGACGACGCCTGGTGATCTGCACTAACCGCGGCTCGGAGGTGTACCGGTTCGACCGCCGCGGCAGCCCGGTGCGCCGCTACCTGCGCGTCGCCACCCCCGCTGAGGATGACGCGCTCACCCGAGCGGCCGAAGCGGTGCGCGCCGACCTGACCCGCCGCACCGGCCTTGATATCCAAGTGGTCCATAACCGCCTCAACCGGCGTAAGGTGGACCTTATCCCCCAGCCGGAGTGGGCCGATCCACCCAAGGAGGCGATCGGCGCGCTGCTGGCCGCCGTGGAGGGGCGACTGCGCAACGCGGGGCTGACCGGTGGCCTGGCACAGGCCATCGCCATTGCGCAAGCGGTGTCCCGCCAGCACGGCCTGGCGGACGTGCGCATCACCAGTGACGCCAAGCACATCGAGATCGGCCTGACAGATAAAGGCGACGCCGTGGCTTGGGTGCGCGATCGCGTGCTCCGGCGCCTGCGCATCGACCCAGCGGACGTGCTCACCGCGGGCGATGAGTTCGGGCCGATGGGGGGCCTGCCGGGCAGCGACGACCGGATGCGGGCTGCCATCCCGGGCGCGGTCACCGTCTCCGTGGGCGTGGAGCCAACCGGGGTGCCGGCGGGCGTGATCCACCTGGGCGGCGGACCGGCGCGGTTTCGCGCCCTCCTGCTTGGGCAGGTCCGCTTGCACCGCCTCGCCCGGCGCCGGCTCGCGGCAGGCGCACGGGCCCGGATCGCGATGGTCCTGGACCCTATAACCGAGGCGGACTGGCGTTTGGACCAGGTCGGCTATGTGCCCGCGCTCGAGCACGAGTACGAGAGTCGGATGGCGGTCAGCAACGGGTTCGTCGGGGTGCGCGGTTCGCTGGAGCAGCCGACGCCAGCGTCGCGTCCGGGCACCTACGTCGCCGGGCTGTTCGACACCGCGCGGACGCCGTTTCCGATGCCGACCCTGGTGTCGGCGCCGGACTGGCTGCGCCTTCGCGTCCGCCTCAACGGGGCGGCAACATCGGTAGAACGCACACCGGCCGCAGGTCTGGCGCGCACGCTCGACCTGTGCCGTGGATCGCTGATCACGCGCCTGCCCCTGCACGCACCGGACGGCGGTGTGGTGGCGCTACGCACGTTGCGGTTGACCTCACACCATGAACGGACCGTGGCGCTTCACATCGCCCGCGTGGAGGCCGAACAACCGGCCTGGGTGACGTTGGACGCCGTCTTGCCGCCGCCACATGACGGGCTCACGCCGGTCGCGGCCGAAGGCAACGTGACCGTGTGGCGCACGGCGCATGCGGAACACTACCTGGCGCTCGGCTGGGAGGCACCCGTGACGCACTTCGGCGGCGCCCACGTGCAACGCGCCGAGCGGGCGCCCGAGGGGCGGCGCTGGGCCTGGGTGGCCATCCCGGAGGAGCCGGCGGTGGTCGTCCGCCTGGCGGCGTTTGCGCGAGCGGCCAGCGCGGCCGAGGCGGCGCATGCGGCGCGGGCTGCGCTGCGCCGGGCTCGGCGCGCCGGGGTGAGGAAGCTCTTTCAGGCCCATCTGCGCGCTTGGGCCGAACGGTGGCGAGCGGCGGACGTGGTCATCGAGGGGGATCCGAGGCTGCAGCGGGCGCTGCGCTTTGCCCTCTACCACCTGATCAGCGCCGCGAACCCAGAGGACGAGTGGGTCTCTATCGGTGCGCGGGCGCTCACCGGCGAGGCGTACCGAGGCCACGTATTCTGGGACACCGAGATCTTCATGCTGCCCTTCTACATTTACACCTGGCCCGCCGCCGCCCGCGCCCTGCTCATGTACCGCTACCATACGCTGCCGGCCGCCCGCGCCAAAGCCGCCCGCCTCGGCTATCGGGGTGCGCTCTACGCTTGGGAATCGGCCGACACCGGTGAGGAGGCGACGCCGCCATGGGTGGTGGCCCCGGATGGCAGGCTGATCCCGATCCGTAATGGGGAGCAGGAGCACCACATCAGCGCCGATGTGGCGTACGCCGTGTGGCACTACTGGCAGGCCACGCGCGACGTCCGGTTCCTGTTGGAGGCGGGGGCGGAAATCATCCTGGAGACCGCCCGCTTCTGGTCCAGCCGCGCCACCCTGGAGGCGGATGGGCGCTACCACATCCGCGGCGTGATCGGCCCGGACGAGTACCACGAGAACGTGGACGACAACGCCTACACCAATACCATGGCGCAATGGAACCTCGAGCGCGGCCTGGAGGTGGCCGATCTCCTCGCCCGCCGCTGGCCGGAGCGGTGGTCGGAGCTTTGCGACCGTCTCGCCCTCACGCCCGCCGAGCTGGCGCAGTGGCGCGAGGTGGCTGGGCGGATCGTGACGGGCGCGCGCAAAGACGGTCACGTCATCGAGCAGTTTCGCGGCTACTTTGACCTGGAGCCGATCGACCTGAGGGCGCTCGGCGTACGCCACACGCCCCCGGACGTGGTTCTCGGACGCGAACGGACGCAGCGCTCGCAGGTGATCAAGCAGGCGGATGTGGTGATGTTGCTCGCCCTGCTGTGGGACCGCTTCCCGGCCGCCGCGCGTGAAGCGAACTTCCGCTTTTACGAGCCGCGCTGCGGCCACGGCAGTTCGCTCAGCCCTCCGATCCACGCCCTCGTCGCCGCGCGCCTGGGGGACACCGAGCTGGCCGTCCGCTATCTCGCCCAGACCGCGGCTATTGACCTGGAGGACGCCATGGGCAATGTCGCCGGTGGCGTGCACATCGGTGCCCTGGGCGGCCTGTGGCAGGCCGTGGTGTTCGGGGTGCTGGGGTTCGACCCGTGGGGTCGCTGGCCGCGCTTTGAGCCGCACCTGCCACACGGTTGGCGGACGCTGCGCGTGCCGCTGCGGTGGCGCGGCCGCTCCCTGACGGTGGAGGCAAGCCATGATCCGCTGCGCCTGACGCTCACCTTGCTGAACGGCCGGCCGGTCACCGTGCAGGTGGGCACGCGGCGCCAACGGCTCACGCGCGGGCGGCCCTGGACGTGTCGCTGGGACGCGGGGCGCCGCGCCTGGCAGGAGGGAGAACCATGAGCGGGGCAGAAACCGAGAACCAACCGGTGGTGCTCGTCGCCTTGGACGGCTCCCCCGCGGCCGCGGCGGCGTTACCGGTAGCACGCACCCTGGCCGCACAACTCGGCGCGGAGCTGGCGGTGCTGCACGTGATCGACCGCGATTCGACCGATACCGAAGCGACCGTGCGCGAGCGCCTGGCGCTCGATGACGGGCCCGCGCCACCGCCGAAGCTGTACCTACGCCGCGGCGAGCCGGCCGAGGAGATCCTGCGCGCGGCGGCGGAGCCCGGCGTCGTAATGGTGGTGCTTGCCACCCACGGCCGCGTGGTGGAGGCCGGGCGAGGGCTGGGGCGTACGGCTGAGGCCGTGGTGGCGGGTACCGACCGTCCGGTGCTGCTGGTGCGCCCGGAGGCGGTGGGCGCGGCGCCCACGGTGCCGCCGTTTACGCGCCTGCTGGTGCCGCTGGACGGCACCCCCGGCACCGCCGTGGCCCTGCAACCGGTGGTCGAGTTGGCTGAGCGGCTCGATGCCGCCATCGACCTGCTGTTCGTGGTCGACCCGAACCAGCCACCGCCTGAGGAGCCCGGCAGTATGCACGCGCCGCAATACCTGGACCAACCCCAGCACGAGTGGCCGCAGTGGGTGGAGGAGTTCGTTTCACGGCTGGCGTGCGCCTGTGCGGGGTGCCGGCCCGGCGCGCCGATCACCGTGTCCATCGGCTTTGGCGACGTCGGACAGGAGGTCGCGCGGGTGGCGGCGGAACGTCAAGCCAGCGCCATCGTGCTGGTGCGGCGTAGCCGCCTGCAGGCCGGACGTGCGCCGCGCCTGCGCGCCATCTTGGCCAACGCCCCTTGCCCGGTGATTGTCACCAGCGGGCCAGAGATTTGAGGCTCAAGGGGACCGCCCGGTCACAGCTTGCAGGCGCCGGGGTCGCACCGCACGAAATGCTCCCGCTCGTACGGCTCCTCGCCCGCGCCCAGCTCCAGCACCTGCGTGCCGATCGAGCCGTAGCGGAACACCGTGATCCCCTTGCATCCCAGCCGATGCGCCAACCGGTACACGTTCGCGATGTCGGCCGGCGTTGCCTCCTGCGGCAGGTTCACCGTCTTGGACACCGCGTTGTCCACCGCTGCCTGGAACGCGGCCTGAATGCGCACGTGCTGTTCTGGAGCGACCTCCAGGGCGGTGACAAACAAACGGCGCAGGTCCTCTGGGATGCCCGGCACCGCCGCCAGCCGGCCGTGGCGGGCGATGGCCTGCAGCACCTCGTCGGTGGCCAGCCCGCGTCGCTCCAGCTCGCGCAGCGCCAGCGGGTTCCACTCCGTGAGCACCCGCCCCTCCAGGGCGTAGCGGTGGTAGGCTAAGGCGAACAGCGGCTCGATGCCGGATGAGGTGCCGGCGATGATGCCGAGCGTGCCCGTGGGCGCGATGGACAGGAGGGTGGCGTTGCGCAGGCGGAGGCCGGAGGCCGCGTACACGCTCTTCTCCCAGTTGGGGAACGGCCCGCGCTCCTCGGCCAACCGCGCCGAGGCGGCGCGCGCCTCGCGGGCCATGAAGGAGGCGATGTCGGCGGCGATGCGCACGGCGGCGTCGTCGGCATAGGACACGCCCAGGCGAATGAGCATTTCGGCGAAGCCCATGACCCCCAGCCCGATCTTGCGGTTGGCCTGGACGATGGCCGTCGTCTCGCTCAATGGGTAGCGGCTGACGGTGATGACGTCGTCGAGGAAGCGCACGGCGTCATGCACCAGCGTGCGCAATCGCTCCCAGTCCAGATGGGCCTCGCCGTCGCGCTCCACCACCAAGCGGGCCAGGTTGATCGAGCCCAGATTGCAGGCCTCGTAGGGCAGCAAGGGCACCTCACCACACGGGTTCGTGCTTTCGATCTGGCCGAGGGTCGGCAGGGGGTGGTCACGGTTGATGCGGTCCAGGAAGAGGAGACCGGGGTCGCCGGTGGCCCAGGCGGCGTCGCAGATGGCCTCGAACAGGGCGCGCGCGGAGCGGCGGCCCACTTCACGGCCATCCCGCGGGTGGCGGAGCGCGATCTCGTCGCCGGAGTCCACGGCGGCCATGAAGGCGTCAGTCACCGCCACGGACAGGTTGAAGTTGCGTAGGGAGACGCCATCGCGCTTGGCGTTGATGAACTCCTCGATATCCGGATGGTCGACACGCAGCACGCCCATGTTGGCGCCGCGCCGACGACCGCCCAGCTTAATGTGCTCCGTGGCCGCGTCATAGACCTTCATGAACGACACGGGCCCGGATGCGACGCCGCCGGTGGAGGCGACCAGCTCACCGGCGGGGCGCAGGCGCGAGAAGGAGAACCCAGTGCCGCCGCCGGTGCGCTGCACCAGCGCCATATCGCGCAGCGTGCCGAAGATGGACTCCATAGTATCGTCCACCGGCAGGACAAAGCAGGCGGCCAGTTGCCCCAGCGGGGTGCCGGCGTTCATGAGGGTGGGCGAATTGGGGAGGAACAACAGGGAGGTGAGGACCTCCAGGAAGCGTTCCTCCCAGTGCCGGGCGGCTGCCGCCGAGTCGTGGATCAGCTCGGCCTCTGAGATGGCGCGCGCTACCCGCTCGAAGAGCTGACGCGGCGTCTCGACGATCGCCCCGGTGACGTCCCGCCGGAGATAACGCGCCTCCAGGACGCGCAGCGCGTTGGCCGTAAGCTGCGGTTCAAGCGTGTGCATGGTACGGCCTCTTGCGAGTGGCTACCTACCCCCTCATCTCTGCCGCCCTCGGCGGGCTGGGGTGCCCACGGCGGAAAGCAGGTGTTCTCGATCGCGACTGTCTTCGGTTGCAGTCTACCCCCTGGTCGGTACCCCACGGGAGGGGGCACCGCAGGTCGGGCGCGCAGTGGGTCTCGTCCAGCACGTAGCGTGCCCGCCCCTGCCGCACAACGCCCGACGGACGGCGGCAGGGGCGGGCACGTGTTGCCCCACAGCCGTAGGGGGCCAAACGCCGCTCAAACCAACGTGTAGGAATTGGCCGCCGCCAGCAGGATCGTGTCCAGCGCCTGGCGGATCTCCTTCTCCGGCTGGTGGGTCCGCTTGTGAATGATCTCGACCATGCGGTCGATGTGCCCTTCGCTGGCGAGGATGTCCGCGTCCGTCAGCGCCGGCCACAGCTCCTTCATCTTGCGCTCAATGTCCTCACCGTAGAACTTGGCACGCGGTTGACCCAACACCGCGTCCACGTCCCCAGCGATGCCGCCCACCGGCGTGCCGTCAGGCAGCCGCATCAGACTGACCGCCGCACGCACGCCATCCACGGCCGCCGTTCGTTCGACGAGCCGCCGCGCGGAATCAGCGTCCGGCACCGTGCCGCGGATGCGCACGATGCCGTCGGTGCAGTCGAAGTTCACCGCGTGGAGCGGAAGGTCCCGCTCATGTCCCAGCTCGCTCTGCACCCGGTCCTTGATGAACTGGTCGTCCTCCGGCACCGGTGCGGGCTTATACCACGGCATGCGCTTCTCAACCAGGTGCCACAGCCCCCGGGCACGACCGGCTAGATTGCGGCTTGCGCGGGCGGTCAGCACGCCTGAGCGTCGCGCGTAGTGCAGGGCCTTGTCGCGCGCCAGGGCGCGGCGTCGGCGCCCCTCCTGTGGGTCCAGCAGGTACATGAGGGCGGCACCGGCCAGGGCCCCGAGCAGGACAAACCGTCTCCAGTGCAGCCGTGCACCCGTTTCCGTCATGTGAATACCTCCCTGTGCGAAGGCCTCCTGCTACACGTCCGGCGGTGTACCAGGGCGAGCATAGCCTTCACAAGCGCGGGGTGTCTGTCAGGTAAGCTTAGACTGCTTTGCGGGGTCAGTCCGGTATTGCCCGTGACACGTGGATGGCGCAGGCTGTGCAGCGGGTGCGCCTGGTGCCGCCGGCGTTCACGCGGCAGATGGCACAATGGTAGCGCATCGGGCAGCCCCTGGCACCCTCTTCCACGCCCTTCCCCGATCCGTCTGGGGGAGGGGCGGCCAACATGCCGGGGGATGAGGGCCACCGCATCCGAGGAGCAGCCATGAACACCGAGCCATCGCCTTCCGCGCCTAAGCCGCTCGAACCGGCGCGGCTGCGGCGCCGCTGCGACCCGAGCCAGCTCACCTTCACCACCACCGCCGAGGTGCCACCGATCGCCGGACTGATCGGCCAGCAGCGGGCGGTGGATGCCATCACCTTCGGGCTCTCCGTGCAGGGGCCGGACTTCCACGTCTACGCGGCGGGGCCGCCCGGCACCGGCAAGAGCACGGCCGTGACGGCCTTTCTGGAGCGCGCCGCGCGCGAGCGGCCCATACCGGACGACTGGTGCTACGTGCACAACTTCCAGGACCCTACGCGGCCCAAGGCGCTGCGCCTGCGGCCCGGGCGCGGTCGGCGCCTGCGCGAGGAGATGCGCCGGCTAGTGCAGGCGGCACGGCGCGAGATCCCGCGCGTCTTTGAGAGCGAGGAGTACATCTCTCGGCGTGAGGCGATCCTGAGCGCGTTGGCGCGGCGGCGGGAAGAGGGCATGGCGCAACTCAGCGCCCGCGCCCAGGCCGCCGGCTTTCTGCTTCAGCCGACACCCGTGGGCATCGCCCTCATCCCGGTGCTGGGCAACCGCCCGGTTCCGGAGGAAGAGGTCGCCGCTTTGCCGCCGGAGATCCGCGAGACCATTCAGCGCCGGCGGGACGAGCTGGAGAACGAGGTGCGCCAGTTTCTCAAAGCCATGCGCGCCGCCGAACGCGATACGCGCGAGCAACTGGAAGCCCAAGATCGCGACGTCGCCCTGCACGCCGTGGGCGGCCTGATCGACGACCTGATCGAGAGCTACGAGCAGGACGTGGCCGTGCGCACCTACCTGGAGGAGGTGCGCGAGGGCATCCTGGCCGATATCGCCCTGTTCCGCAGCCACCCCCTGCCCGCCAATGGCGCGCTGCCCGAGCCGCCACCGGGCGCGGCGGCCGAGCAGGATATCCACGAGCGCGCCTTCCGCAAATATGAGGTCAATGTGATCGTCGACAACGGCGGCCGCACGGGGGCGCCGGTAGTGGCCGAGATCAACCCCACCTACCCCAACCTGATCGGTCGCATCGATCGCGAGGCGCTGCTAGGGGCGCTGGTGACGGACTTCACGCTGATCGTGCCGGGCGCGTTGCACCGGGCCAACGGCGGTTACCTGGTGCTGCGCGTCGAGGACGTGCTGCGGGCACCCCTGGCCTGGGAGGCCCTGAAGCGCGCGCTGCGCACCCGCACGGTGACCATCGAGGAGCCGGCCGAGGTGTTCGGTTTCACCACCACGCGCGGCCTGCGCCCAGACCCGATCCCGCTGGACCTCAAGGTCTTCCTCGTGGGGGACATGGCACTCTATCACCTGCTGTACGCGCTCGACCCCGACTTTCGCGAGCTGTTCAAGGTCCGCGCCGATTTCGATGTGGAGATGGACCGCTCACCGGAGAACGAGACGGCCTACGCCGCCTTCGTGGCCGCCTGCACGGCCGCCAACGGCCGTCACATGGACCGCACCGGCGTGGCGCGGCTGATCGACGAGTCATCGCGTATGGTGGCCGACCAGCGCAAGCTGTCCGCCCGCTTCGGCGAAATCGCCGACCTGGTGCGCGAGGCCGACCACTGGGCCCAGCGCGAGGGCTCACCGGTGATCAGCGCCGCCCACGTGCGGCAGGCCGTGGAGCACCGCCTCTACCGCACGGCCCTCGTCCGTGAGCGCCTGAAAGAAATGATCGCGCGCGGCGTGCTGATCGTGCGTCCCACCGGGATGGCCATCGGCCAGGTGCACGGCCTGGCCGTGGTCGGCATCGGGGAGGGCGCCTTCGGTCGCCCCACGCGGATCACCGCCACCATCGGCGCCGGCCGCGACGGTGTGGTCGACATCGAGCGCCAGGCGGAACTGGGCGGGCGTATCCACAGCAAGAGCGTGATGATCCTGGGCGGCTACCTCACCGACATGTACGCGCAGGACAAGCCGCTGGCCCTCACCGCCCGTCTGGTCTTCGAACAGAGCTACGAGGAAGTGGAAGGCGATTCAGCCTCCTTGGCGGAGCTGTTGGCGCTGCTCTCGCGCCTGGCCGATGTGCCCCTCAAGCAGGGGCTGGCCGTCACCGGCTCCGTGAATCAGCGCGGTGAGGTGCAGGCCGTGGGCGGCGTGAACGAGAAGGTGGAAGGCTTCTACGACGCCTGCGTTGCGGTGGGGCTAACCGGGGAGCAGGGCGTCGTGCTCCCGGCCGCCAACGTGGAGAACCTGATGCTACGCGACGATGTGCTGGAGGCGGTCGAGCAGGGCCGCTTCCGCATCTACGCCGTACGCACGGTGGACGAAGCCCTCACCGTGCTTACCGGTCTCCCTGCCGGTCCGCGCGGCCCGGACGGCACGTTCCCACCGGACGGCATCCACGCCCGCGTTGACCGCCGCCTGCGCGCCCTGGCCGAGGCCCTGCGCGAGTTCGCCGCGCCGGCCGAGCACGCGGCGGCCGCGGCATCGGGCGACGGCCGCTCTGCCCCACCGGTGAACGAGTGAACCGGGCGCCGTCCCTTGCTTGGGGCACACACCAACCGTGTTTGCCGGGAACGGCGGCCGACGCAAACCGGAGGCGGTTCTCACGCTCACCTGGGAAAGCGATAGCCAGGGACATCGGGCCACCGCGGAACGAGCGGCCGGGCGGCCCCCGCAAAGGCCGCCCGGCCGTCCTCGCAGTCGAGCGATACGAACAGGGCCTACTGGGTGCGTTGCATACGCACGGCGCCGAGGGGCGTGGTGCCCTGCAGCCGGTCAATCTCGATGATCACCGCCACACCCCGGCGGGCCGGGTCATGGTTCTGCTCCACCTCCGGCGCCAGCGCGTACACCCGCTCCCGCTCCGCCGGCTCGGTGGCCACCCGCGCCCGCCCTTGGAAGATCAGCGTCGCCCGGGTGCGGCTGTCGCGGTACAGGAGGGAGAAGCGCCCGTTACGCTGCGCCGCCCGCACCAGGCCACCCTCCGGGTTGCGCGCCCAGATGCACAGCTCGTGGTCGCTGTACACCTGCGTGCTGCCACGCAACGATAGCACCGGCTGCCCCTGCTCGTCCACATACCCCACCACCATCGGCGTGCCGTTGGCCAGGGCGTTGTTGACCAGCGTGCGCACCACGTCCGGTATGGTGTCGCTGGCGGCCGGCGGCGGCGCCATCGTCGTGCGCTGCTCCACGCGCACAATCTGGTCGGCATCGCTGAACCAGAAGGCCAGCTCCACCGTCTGCGGCGCCGCCCCCACCAGCGGGAAGGTGCCCCGCACGGTGAGATGGTCCCCCTCCGGCTGTGGCGCAGACCACACCCCCAGCCGGTAGACGGGCGTGAGCGGCCACTGGCCGGTCAGGCGGCGCAGCACCGCCTCCCGCCCGCGCACCTCCTCCTGCCCGGCGACCAGGACCACGTCGGGGGCCAGAAAGCGTTCGGCCCAGGCCACGGCCGCGCCCTCACCGGTTTGCAGGCAGCGCACGTACGCCTCCACCGCCTGCGCATGGGTGGTAGCGATTGGGGTCACTGTGGTCGTTTGGTCAGACACCGTTCAACCCTCCACGAACCTTTGCGACGCATACCTCGATCCCGAGGGACGGTCCCGCCGACGCGCGCGGGCCACCGCGGCCCGCACCACCGCCGGCCCGCCCGCGGCTACGGCGTCTCTTCACTGAGCTTGCCCTCGCGCACCAGCCAGCGCGCGAACGCCAGCCGCTGCGCGCCCAGCGCCTGACCGGGCAGGGGCGGGCGCGGCACCGGGATGGGCTCCCCCCGCGCCAGCCGTTCCTGCAGGTAGCGCACCTGCTCTATCTCCAGCCTGTCCAGCGCCTCGACGGCGGACTCGGCGTCGGCGTAACAGCCCGGCAGCTCGGGGTACTCCGCCCGCCGCATCCAGCGCCCGTCCGGAAGCTGGACCGTTTCAAACGCGAGCACGTACGGGACGGCCAGATAGTCTTCGAGCTCCATGCTCTCCCTCGCGGGTCCGCACGCTGAATCGGTCTCACCAGCATCCAGCGTACCGCGGTTACCCGGTCCGGCAAGGCGTCGAGCGGCGCTCATGCCGTCAGCGTGCGTCAAACAAGGGCACCCAGGCGGGTGGCACGCCGGCGTCCGCGTTGCGCGCTGCTTCGCTGGCCTCGATCCAGTTTTCGCCCGGTTGCAACAGCACCGAGGCCGCCCGCACCCGGTTCAGCTCCGGGTGGTCCACGTTGGCCGGCACCTCACCCCGCTCACGCAGCGCTTTCACCGCGCGGAGCAGCTGGCGGCGCACGTAGATCACCATCGCGTCCGTGGTGCCCAGGTGCTCCTGGCTGCGATCGAAGATCGGGCCCATACTCTCGGTCATCATCCGGTCCTGGATGTTGCCGATGAACGGCAGGCCCACCATCAACTCCCGCTTGGCCAGCTCCTCGTCGTAGTTGTAGTCGTTCTCCTTGCGCGCCACCGTCAGATAGCGCGTGAACGGGTCACTCCCCTTCTTGGGCAGGTAGCCCCCCAGCAGCGCAAAGGGGTTGTCCTGCCGTCGCCGCTCCTCCTCCGTCAACGGCCGGTCCAGGCGCGCCGTCCAGAGGAACAGGAGCGTGTGTTCGTCATCGAGCGGCAGCCAGATGCGCATATTGACGCTGTTGGGCGCCATCAGCGCGATCATGGCGAAGGCCGGGAAGATGAACTGGGTAATGCGCGCCCAGCGCAGGTTCTCGTCCTTGTTCCAACGCCGGATGGCGGCATAGCACCCACCGTAGGGGGTGGGCAAAACCTCAAACCGGGGCCGCCGATCGATGTTGTACGTGCCCGGAGGCGCCCCCGGATACTTCTCACGGAAGTAGTCACCAATCTCGGGGTTGAGGCGGGCATGCACCCAGTCGATGTGGGAGGAGTCGATCTCCCCCTCCAACGCCTGCAGCCAGTTGCACTGCGCCAGCATCATGTGCGGCGGCGCCACCTGCTCCGCCGGCAGCGTGTTCACCTCAAACGGCGGAAATGGCGGCGGCGTCTCCCGTGGCCCCATGTATGTCCAGATGACGTGGTTCACCTCCCGACACGGGTACGCCTTGGCCCGCACCTTCTCCTTGAACGTGCTCTCCTCCGGCTCGTTGGGCATGTCCACGCAGCGGCCGCTCACGTCGAACTTCCAGCCGTGGTAGACGCAGCGCAGCCCACACTGCTCGTTCCGCCCCCAGTACAGCGAGGCTCCCCGGTGCGGGCAGTGCTCCTGCAAGAGCCCCACCCGCCCCTCGCTGTCGCGGAAGGCCACCAGGTTCTCCCCCAGCAAGCGCACCCGCACCGGCCGGCAGTCCGGCGCAGGCA